>JAHWJY010000016.1 GCA_019348135.1 Actinomycetota bacterium | reverse complement strand
GCCAGGTGAAGAACGGCCCGTGGTGGGTGAGGTTCAGCGCGCCGCCGAGCAGCGAGAGAGCCGCGAGCACCACGAGCGGGACGGTCATCGAGGCCGGTGACTCGTGCGGGTGCAGGTGGGTGACGTGCGCGTCCTGCGACGACGGGGCGGCCCCGGTGGGGTCCTCGCCGGGCACGTGGCTGCCCCCACCACCGTGGTCGTCGGCGACCGGCTCGCCGGCGGTCCAGCGGGGTTCGCCGAGGAAGGTGAGGAAGAACCAGCGGCTCATGTAGAAGGCCGTGAGCACGGCCACGAAGATCCCGAGCGCCCACACCCCGGTGAAGCCGTTCTCGTAGGCGGTGGTGAGGATCTGGTCCTTCGAGAAGAAGCCGGAGAAGGGCGGGATGGCGCTGATCGCGAGCCACGCGATGGCGGAGGTCCAGAAGGTGATCGGCATCACCTTGCGCAGGCCGCCCATCTTCCAGATGTCGGTGCGGTTCGCCATCGCGTGCATGACCGAGCCGGCGGCGAGGAACAGCAGCCCCTTGAAGAACGCGTGCGTGACGAGGTGGAAGATGCCCTCGCTGAACCCACCGGTGCCGACCCCGACGAACATGTAGCCGAGCTGGGAGACGGTCGAGTACGCCAGGATCTTCTTGAGGTCGTCCTGCCGGATCGCGATGAGCGCCGCCAGGAGCGCGGTCCCGGCACCGATCCAGGCGATGACGGTCATGGCGTCGAGGGACAGCACGAGGAACGCCGACGACCGCACCATGAGGTAGACGCCGGCCGTCACCATCGTGGCGGCGTGGATCAGCGCCGAGACGGGAGTGGGGCCGGCCATCGCGTCCGGCAGCCAGACGTAGAGCGGGATCTGGGCCGACTTCGCGGCGGCACCGCCCATCAGCAGCAGCACGACCAGCGTCGCCTGGCCCGACGACAGCACGCCCCCGGCCTCCGGCAGCACGTCGGTGAACGTCAGCGTCCCGAACAGGTTGAAGATCACGAACATCGCGATCATGAACGACACGTCGCCGACGCGGTTGGTGATGAACGCCTTCTTCGCGGCCGCGGCGTACTCGCGCTTCTCGAACCAGAAGCCGATCAGGAGGTAGGACGACAGCCCCACGAGCTCCCAGCCCAGGAACAGGGTGAGGAAGTTGGCGCCCAGGACGAGCACCAGCATCGAGAACAGGAACAGGTTGAGGTAGGCGAAGTACCGCTCGAAGCGCTCGTCGCCGTACATGTAGCCGTAGCTGTAGACGTGCACGAGCGTGCCGACCCCGGTCACGACGAGCAGCATCACCGCGGTGAGCTGGTCGATGTGGAGGTCGTAGGCCACCTGGAAGTCGCCGATGCCGAGCCACGTGAACAGCGGTCGCACGTGGGTCGCCGGCTCGCCCATGACCTGGAGCAGGATGGCGACCGACAGGAGGAAGCTCGCCGCCGCCATCGCGGTGGCGAGCCACGCCGACCGCTCCCGGAGGCGCCGGCCCAGCACGAGCACGAGCGCGAACCCGAGGAGGGGCAGGACCGGGACGAGCCATCCCAGCCCGATGGCGCCGGACGTCGTCTCGACGACCTGGTTCGCGGTCGCGGCGTGCCCGCCGGACTCGGCAGCGAGGAGCAGGTTCGTCACGGCGTCACCACTTCAGGAGGTTGGGGGCGTCGATGTCGAGCGTCCCGCGCCGGAAGAAGAGGTTGACGATGAGGGCGAGCCCCACGACCACCTCGGCGGCGGCGACGACGATGACGAAGAACACGAACACCTGGCCGTCGGCACCGCCCCACATCCGGGCCGCGGCGGCGAGGGTCAGGTTCACGGCGTTCAGCATCAGCTCGATGCACATGAACAGCACGATGACGTTGCGCCGGATCATCACGCCCGTGAGGCCGATGCAGAACAGGATCGCCGAGACGGCGAAGTAGGCGCCGATCGGCATCACACGACCTCCGGTCCGGTGGCGGACGCGTCCGGGTCGTGACGCCGGCCGAGCACGAGTGCGCCGATGGTCGCGACGACCAGCAGCAGCGCCGAGATCTCGAACGCGAACGTCCAGCGGGTGAACAACCGCTCGGCGATGATCCCGACCGAGCCCTGCTCGTTCGCGCCGAGCGCGTCGTCGAGACCCCGGCACGGGGTCACCGTGCTCTCGGCGACGACCGCCGGGTCCGCCTGACCACCACACCGGCTCGCGGCGCCGAGGTGCTCGCCGGCGACGCCGAAGACGAGCAGGCCGGCGACCGCGACCCCGCCGACGCCGGCGGCGACACGGTGCCACCGGTGCGTCTCGAACAGCAGGTCGTCGCGCGAGACCCCGAGCAGCATGATCACGAACAGGAACAGCACGACGATGGCGCCGGCGTAGACGAGGATCTGGATGATGGCGAGGAACGAGCTCTGCAGCGCGAGGTAGAGCATCGCGATCGCGACCAGGTTCATGACCAGCATCAGGGCGGCGTGGACGATGTTGCGCATCAGGATGACGGCGACGGCCGAGCCGACGCCGATCACCGCGGCGACCCAGAAGACGATCGCCTCCGCGGTCGCCCCGCTGCTGGCGACGGTCTCCCCCGGCGCGGTGGTGAGGTTGTCGGTGCCCTGCGCGAGGAGCGCGTGCGCCGTTGCGAGGACGAGCTCCATCAGCGCTCCTCCTCGGGCTGCTCGCGGCGCGTGCGCGGGTGCTCGGATCCGCCGGGCGCGTGGCGCGACCGGAGTACGTTCTCGGCACCGACGACGGCCGGGTCCTCGGGCTCGAGGTCCGTGTCGGGTGGCGTGCCCGTCGGGAGCACCTCGCCGGCGCGTGCGGACGGCGCGTTCGACGCCTGCTGGTAGTCCCCGCCGTGCAGGGTGGGAGGTGTCACGGCGAGCCCGCCGTAGTAGTTGAGGCCGCGCGTGCGGACCTCACGGTCGAGGTGCGGGGTGTCCTTGCCCCCCGGCGGCACCGGCGCCAGCAGCATGTCCTTCGTGTAGACGAGGTCGGCACGCGTGCGCTCGGACAGCTCGTACTCGTGGGTCATCGTGAGGGCGCGCGTGGGGCACGCCTCGATGCACAGACCGCAGAAGATGCAGCGCTCGTAGCTGATCTGGTAGTCCTCGCCGAAGCGCTCGCCCGGCGACCACCGCTGCAGCTCGGTGTTGTCCCCGCCCTCGACGTAGATCGCGTCCGCCGGACAGGCCCAGGCGCACAGCTCGCACCCGATGCACTTCTCGAGCCCGTCCGGGTAGCGGTTGAGCTGGTGGCGGCCGTGGAAGCGCGGCGCGACGGGGCGTGGCTTCTCGGGGTACTCCGCGGTCTCGGACCGGCGGAGGACGGTGCGCAGCGGCACGCTGAAGCCGCGCCCGATGACGGTCCGTGTCAGGAACAGCCACAGGGCGCCGACCACGACGACCAGCGTGATGATGGATACGACCGCTTGCGGCATCAGGCCGTCACCTCCTCGGTGTCGCGGGGCTCGGTGACGGCGCTGCCCGTGGACCGCGAGAACAACGGGGCGACGAGGAACAGCAGGAGCGCCAGGGCGACGCCTCCGCCGAAGATCAGGACACGGGAACGGCTGGTCGCCTGCTCGTTGACGAGCACCATCGCGGCCGTGACGAGGACCCAGACCAGCCCCACCGGGATGAGGACCTTCCAGCCGAGCGCCATCAGCCGGTCGTACCGGATGCGTGGCAGCGCGGCGCGGAGCAGGACGAAGAAGACGATGAAGAAGGCCATCTTCGCCATGAAGTAGAGGATGGGGAGGATCCAGCTGAACCAGTCCGGCCCGAAGACGGGGCCGGCCGGGCCACCGAAGAACAGCGTGACCATGATCGCCGACATGGTGACCACGTTCATGAACTCGGCCAGCATGAACATGCCGAAGCGCATCCCGGAGTACTCGGTGTGGAAGCCGCCGACGAGCTCGCCCTCGGCCTCGGCGAGGTCGAAGGGCGGACGGCCGGCCTCGGCGACCATGCCGACGAGGAACACCACGAACGCCGGGAACAGCGGCAGGACGAACCAGTTCGGCACGCCGGCGATGAGCCCGGGGCCCTGCGCCTGTATGCCGACGATGTCGGACACCCGCAGGGAGCCGGCGTAGATGAACACGCTGGCGACGGCGAGGCCCTGCGCGATCTCGTAGGAGATGAGCTGGGCGCTCGAGCGCACCCCGCCGAGCAGGGGGTAGGGCGACTGCGACGCCCAGCCGGCGAGCACGACGCTGTAGACGTGCAGCGAGCCCATCGCGAGGAACCACAGGACGCCGACGTTGAGGTCGGCCGCCTGCAGCACGAACGTCTCGCCGAACATCGTGACCTCACCCCCGAAGGGGATGATCGCGATCGACAGGAAGCCCACCACGACGCCGACGAGGGGCGCGATGCCGTAGAGCACCTTGTCGACCATCGACGGTGTGACGTCCTCCTTGAAGAACATCTTCACACCGTCGACGAGGGTCTGGAGCATGCCGAACGGCCCCACGCGGTTGGGGCCCTTGCGGGACTGCATGAGCGCCACCAGCCGCCGCTCGGCCCAGATGAGCATGGCGGTCGTGAGCAGGAAGAGCAGGAAGACGGCCACCACGCGGAAGAGGTGGACCCACAGCGGGTAGGTCTCGTTCATGCGCCCACCTCCGCCGGCTCGCTGACCGACACCGCGACGCGGGCGGGGCCCCCCGCGACGGGCACGAGCGCGGTCACGGGCGTGTCGGTCGAGTTGGTCGGCACGTACACCGCGCCGGCGACGATGTCGTCCTCGACCCGGGCGGGCAGACGGAGGGTGGTGGTCCCGTCACCGACCTCGACGAGGTCACCGTCGGCGATCCCCAGTCGGGCCGCGTCGTCCGGGTGCAGCGCGACGAAGGGGGAGCGCGCCGTGGCGTTGAGGTCGTCGGCGTCCAGCAGCATCGTGCCCCGGTCGAGCAGCAGCGGGTAGGTGACGAGCAGCATGCCCTCGTCGTCGGACGCCTCGGCTGACGCCGGCAGCGCCGGCCAGTCCCGCACGCCGTCGCGGGGGCCCAGTCGTGTCATCTCGCCGCGCAGGGCCTCGAGGTCGTTCCACCCCAGGTCCTGGCCGAGCATGGCCGCGAGCTGCACGACGATCTCCCAGTCGTCCTGGACCAGCTCGGGTCCGGAGATCGCCTGGGAGAACCGCTGGCGGCGTCCCTCCCAGTTGGTGAGCGTCCCGTGGCGCTCCTGCGTCGCGGTGACGGGCAGCACGACGTCGGCGTGCTCGGTCGTGGCGTTGACGACGAGGTCCTGCACGATGACCGTGCCGACCTTCGCGAGCGCCTTCTCCGCCAGCGCGGCCGACTCGGCGTCGCGGGCGAGGTCGACACCGATCAGGTGCAGCACGTCGATCGTGCCCGCGGCGGCGTCGGTGAGGATGGCGTGGAGGTCGCGACCGGCGACCGTGGGGAGCTCGCCCCAGACGGCCTCGACGTCGGCGCGGTCCCCGGCGTCCTCCAGCGACCGGCCCCCCGGCAGGGTCCCCGCGGCCAGCCCGGCGTCGAGCGCACCGCGTGCGCCGCCCCGCCGCGGGACCCAGGCGAGCTTCGCGCCGATGGCGTCCGCGAGCCGGCCGGCCGCCGCGAGGGCACCGGCCGGCGCGCGCTCCCCCACGAGGATCACCGCGCCCGTCACGCCGTCGAGGTCGTCGAGGACACCGCGGACCTGGGCGTCGTCGTAGCCCTCCGGAGCGTCGAGGTCACGGGCACCGGCCGCGGCACCCAACGCGCGCAGGGCGTCGACCTCGCCCCCCGGAGCGGTCGCGAGCCGGCGGTAGGCGAACGGGGCCATGGACCCCATGCGTGGCCCGACGGGGACGATCTTGGCGGAGTGGTTGCGCCACGCCTTGCGGATGCGGAGGTGGAGGATCGGCACCTCCTCCTCGGGGTCGAGGCCGACCGCGATGATGACCGGAGCCTGCTCGACGTCGGCGTAGCTGGCGGTCTCCCGGCCGGCCAACGCGGCCAGCGCCGCCCGCTCCCCGGCCGGCGCGAAGCGGGTGCGGAAGTCGAGGTCGTCGCTGCGGAGGACCGTGCGCACGTACTTGCTGACGGCGTAGGCGTCCTCGTCGGCGAGGCGCGAGCCGGTGACGACGGCCACGCGGCCGGCGCCCTTGCCGTTCGCGGCGGTGACGGCCGACGTGACGGCGGTCAGCGCCTCGGCCCAGCTCGCGTCGACGAGCTCGCCGCCGCGACGCAGCTTCGGCGTGGTGACGCGGGCCTCGGAGGTGAGGGCCTTGAAGCCGAACCGGCCCTTGTCGCAGTTCCACGCCTCGTTGACCGGCATGTTCGTCCGGGCGAGCTGTCGCTGGATCTCGCCGTGGCGGGACTGCACCGTCTGCGTGCAGCCGGCGGAGCACAGGTCGCACACGCTCGGGGCGGTGCGGACGTCGAAGGGTCGCGCCTTGAAGCGGTAGCTGGCGGACGTGAGCGCCCCCACGGGGCAGATCTGGATGACGTTGCCGGAGAAGTAGGAGGCGTACGGCTCGTCCTCGTAGATCGCGACCTGCTCGAGGGCGCCACGCTCGAAGAGCTCGATGAAGGGGTCGCCGGAGATCTCGTTGGAGAAGCGCGTGCAGCGGGCACAGAGCACGCAGCGCTCGCGGTCGAGCAGGATCTGCTCGGACACGGCGACCGGCTTCTGGTAGCGGCGTTTCTCGTCGACGAAGCGGGACTCGTTGTTGCCGTGGTTGAGCGCCTGGTCCTGCAGCGGGCACTCGCCGCCCTTGTCGCACATCGGGCAGTCGAGCGGGTGGTTGATCAGCAGGAACTCGAGCGTGCCGGCCTGGCCGTCGGCGGCGAGCTGCGACGTGAGGTGGGTCTTGACGACCATCTCGTCGGTGCACGTCGTGGTGCAGGCCATCATCGGCTTGCGCTGGCCCTCGACCTCGACGATGCACTGCCGACAGGCGCCGATGGGGTCGAGCAGCGGGTGGTCGCAGAACCGCGGGACGATGACGCCCAGCTGCTCGGCGGCGCGGATCACGAGCGTCCCCTTCGGGACCGTGATCTCCTCGCCGTCGATGGTCAGCGTGACCTTCTGTTCGCTCACGGGCGCTCCCCCTTCTGGAAGCCGGCGGCGTCCGTGGCGACGGAGAGGACCGGCTCGCGTGGCGTCGGCGGGGTGACCCCCTTGGGGCAGCGACCCTGGGCGACGTGCTGCTCGTAGTCCTCGCGGAAGTGCTTCAGGCTGGCCGTGATGGGACTCGTCATGCCGTCCCCGAGGGCGCAGAAGCTGCGGCCGAAGACGTTGTCGCAGATGTCGAGCAGGAGCTGGAGGTCCTCCTCCCGCCCGAGGCCGTGCTCGATGCGGTGCAGGATCTGCGACAGCCAGTAGCCGCCTTCGCGGCACGGCGTGCACTTGCCGCAGGACTCGTGCTCGTAGAACTCGGTGAACCGCAGCGTCGCGTCCACGATGCAGGTCTGGGTCGAGTACACCATCAGCGCACCGGTGCCGAGGAGCGACCCGCGCTCCTGGATGTCCTCGAAGGTGTAGGGCACGTCCGCGTCCGACGCGGGGAGGTAGGGGGTCGACGAGCCCCCGGGGCAGAAGAACGACAGCTCCCGGCCCTCGAGCATCCCGCCCGCCGCCTCGATCATCTCGCTGACGGGCGTGCCGAGGGCGAACTCGTAGTTGCCCGGCCGCTGCACCTCGCCCGAGATGCACATGAGCTTGAACCCGGGCGACTTCTCGGTGCCCCACTGACGGAACCAGGCGGCCCCGTGGCGCAGCAGGAACGGGACGGTGGCGATGCTCTCGACGTTGTTGACCGTCGTGGGGCAGCCGAACAGCCCGTGGGTGGCCGGGAACGGCGGGCGCAGGCGCGGCTGGCCACGGCGGCCCTCGAGGGAGTCGAGCAGCGCCGTCTCCTCACCGCAGATGTAGGCGCCCGCGCCCCGGTGCAGGGTGAGGTCGTAGCGCTTGCCCGACCCCATCACGTCCTCGCCGAGGTACCCGCGGTCGTAGGCCTGCCGGATGGCGTCGCGGAGCCGTCGACCCGCGAAGGCGAACTCGCCCCGGAGGTAGATGTAGCCCTGGACGGACTCGAGCGCGAGACCCGCGACGATCATGCCCTCGATGAGCGCGTGCGGGTCGCGCTCCATGTACTCGCGGTCCTTGAACGTGCCCGGCTCGCCCTCGTCGGCGTTGCACACGACGTAGACCGGCTTGCCGGTGTCGCGGGCGACGAACGACCACTTCATCCCGGTGGGGAATCCCGCGCCCCCGCGGCCCCGCAGCCCGGAGTCCTTCACGAGCTCGATGATCTGGTCGGGGGTCATGTCGAGCGCTGCCCGCAGCCCCTCGTAGCCGTCGTGCTCGAGGTAGACGTCGAGGTCGTGCACGCCCTCGACGTCGTAGCGGGCGGTCATGGCCCTCACGGGTCCGAACTGCGCCACCTCAGGCCTCGCCTTCTTCTGCGCCGTGCGTGCTCGGCTCCGCCTCCGCGCCACCGGTGGCGACCTTGCGCTCGACCTGGCTCTGCTCCGTGGCGGTGGGGGTGTCGCCCGCCGCCTCGGGCGGCATCTCGCCCGCCGCCGGCGCCACGGCGGTGTCGTCGGCCGAGGGCGTCTGGGGGGTGGGGTCCGCAGCCTGGTCGCTGCGCTCCTCGGCCACGCCGCGCTCCTCGTCGGCGAGCTCGGCGTCCTCCACGGCGTCCTGCTCGGCCTCCGACGCCTGGGCGGAGACGTGCGGCTCGGCGTCCGCCTCGGCCCGCTCCTCCGCCAGGCCGCCGCGTTCGGCGGCGCCGGAGGTGCGCTCGCGCAGCACCTCGGCGCCGATGCCCTTCGGGTCGCCCCCCGGGTGGGTCACCGGGATGTCGGTCTCGCCGCTGCGGTACGTCGGCGGCACCTCGGCCTCGACCTGGGCGCGGGCGGCCGCCGCGAGCAGCTCGTCGGTCCCGTCGGTCGCGCCCGACAGCTCGAACTCGACCTCCCGGAACGTCCGAGGGACCTCGTTCGACCAGTTCGACGCCGGCGGGCTGCCCTTGCGGCAGGCGGCGAGGAGCTCGTCGGCCTCCGGCTTGGTGACGGGGCCGAACATCTCGTAGTTCACCTGGACGACCGGCGCGGCGTCGCAGATGCCGAGGCACTCGGCGTGCTCGACCGTGACCCCGTCGCTGTCGCTGTGGTGGCCCCCGAGCTGCTCGACGTAGCCGTCGTAGATGTCCTGGGCACCGGCGATCTTGCAGGTCGGGTTGGTGCAGACGGACAGGAGGTAGTCGCCGACCGGCTGGCGCTTGAACATGGTGTAGAAGGTCGCGACCGCACCGACCTCGGCCTTGGTCAGGCCGAGGGACTCGGCGCAGAACGCGATGCCCTCGTCGGTGACGTGCCCGTGGTCCGCCTGCACCAGGTGCAGGAGCGGGAGCAGGGCCGACCGCGCCACGGGGTAACGCTTCACGAGGGCTGCGGCTGCCTCGCGCGTGGTGTCGGAAACCGGCACGTGACGTCTCCGTGTCTGGTCTGGTTCGGGCTCGCGCCGGAGGGCGTCCGGCGCGGGCGGGCTAGCGGTCGACGCCACCCATGACGGGGTCGAGCGACGCGACGATGGCGATGAGGTCCGAGACCATGCGGTCCTTGCTCATCAGGTTGGTGGCCTGCAGGTTGACGAAGCTGGGGTCGCGCACGTGGATCCGGTACGGCTTGTTCGTGCCGTTGGAGGTGACGGCGTACCCGAGCTCGCCCCGGGGTGACTCGACGGGCACGTAGACCTGCCCGGCCGGGACCGTGAAGCCCTGGGTCACGAGCTTGAAGTGGTTGATCAGCGCCTCCATGGACTCACCCATGATGTGGCGGATGTACGCCGGGTCGTTGCCGATCCCGTCGGGGCCGAGCGACTGCTGCGCCGGCCAGGCGATGTGCTTGTCCGCGACCATCACCGGGCCGCCGGGCAGGATGTCCAGCGCCTGGCGGATGATCCGCATCGACTGGCGCATCTCCTCGAGGCGGACGAGGAAGCGCGCGAAGCTGTCACCGCTGTCCTGGGTGGGGACGTCGAACTCGTAGCGCTCGTAGCCGCAGTACGGCTGGGCCTTGCGCAGGTCGGCGGGGACGCCGGCCGCGCGCAGGAGCGGCCCGGTGACGCCCATACGCACGGCGTCGCCCGCGGAGAGGACGCCCACGTCGGTGAGGCGCTCGCGCCAGATGGGGTTGTCGAGGAGGAGGTCCTCGTACTCACGCATCTTCTCGGGGAGCAGTCCCAGCAGGTGCTCGCAGCGCTGCACGAAGTCGTCCGTGACGTCGTTGGCGAGCCCACCGGGACGGATCCAGGCGTGGTTCATCCGCAGGCCGGTCTGCGACTCGAACAGGTCGAGGATGTGCTCCCGCTCGCGGAAGCCGTAGATCATCATCCCGATGGCGCCGAGCTCCATCCCCCCGGTCGCCAGCCACACGAGGTGGCTCGCGATGCGGTTGAACTCCATCAGGATGACGCGGATCGTCTGCGCCCGCTCCGGGACCTCGATGTCCAACAGCTTCTCGACCGCGAGGCAGAACGCCGTCTCGTTGTAGAACGGCGACAGGTAGTCCATGCGGGTCACGAAGGTCGTGCCCTGGACCCAGGTGCGGTACTCGGCGTTCTTCTCGATGCCGGTGTGGAGGTAGCCGATCACGGGCTTGACGTTGCGGACGATCTCGCCCTCGAGCTCGAGGACGAGCCGGAGCACCCCGTGGGTCGAGGGGTGCTGCGGCCCCATGTTGACCGTGATCGTCGACTCGCCGACGGCGTCCTCGACGACCTCCCAGTCGGCGCCGTCGACGAAGACGTCCTGCCCGAAGTCGTCCGATGCGGTGGTGCTCACTGGTCGCCTCCGGTCTCGCTGTCGGCATCACCGGGGAGGAGCGGCAGATGGCGGGTGGCGGCCGGGGTGTCGCCGATGACCTCGCGCAGATCGCGCTGGTGCGGAGGCGGGATGAACTTGCCGTGCTTGTAGTTCGTGTCGACGCCGCCGAGCGGGTAGTCCTTGCGCAGCGGGTGACCGAGCCAGTCGTCCGGCATCAGGATGCGCGTCAGGTCCGGATGGCCCTCGAACGCGACCCCGAACATGTCGAAGATCTCGCGTTCGGGGAAGTTCGCGCCGGGCCACATCCCGGTGACGGACGGCAGGGTGCCGCCGTCGTCGGAGGTGGCGCACGCGACGCGGAACCAGTGGTTGCGACGCAGCGACCGCAGGATGTAGTTGACCTCGACGACGCCGATGTCGCGGCTGACCCGGTGCGCCGGCCAGCCCGTGGTCGATGCCTGGCGCTCGATCACGTGCTCGCCGGCGGGGAAGTGGACACCCCCGACGTCGGCGAGGGACTCGCAGGAGAGCTCCTCGTCGTCGCGGCAGAACCGGAGCAGGTCGAGGAGCTCCTCGGCCGCGACGAACAGCGTGAGCTCGGCGAACGCGATGTCGGCCGCGACGGCGGGGAAGCGCGCCTGGACGCGCTGCTCGATCTGCTCGTGCGAGAGCGGGTCGGAGCCGACGGTCACCGCGTCGGAGCCGCGGGGCGGGTGCTGGGCCGTCACGCGCGGGCCCCCTGCTCCTCGAACGTCTCGCCCCGGATCTTGGCGTGGAGCTTGAGGATCCCGTCCATCAGCATCTCGGGGCGCGGCGGGCACCCCGGGACGTACATGTCGACCGGCACGATGTGGTCCACGCCCTGGACGAGCGCGTAGTTGTTGAACATGCCGCCGGAGGTGGCGCACACGCCCATCGACAGGACCCACTTCGGGTCCGACATCTGGTCGTAGATGCGCCGCAGGACGGGAGCCATCTTCTGGCTGACCCGACCGGCCACGATCATGAGGTCGGCCTGGCGCGGGGACGCGCGGAAGACCTCCATCCCGAACCGTGCCATGTCGTGGCGGGCGCCACCGGTGGCCATCATCTCGATGGCGCAGCACGCCAGCCCGAACGTGGCCGGCCACAGCGAGGCGCCACGGCTGTAGTTGACGACCTTCTCGAGGTTCGTCAGGAGGATCCCGGAGGGCAGCTTCTCCTCTAGTCCCATTCGAGACCTCCTCGGCCGAGCTCGTAGACGAAGGCGACGCCGAGGATGCCGATGAAGATCGCCATCTGACCCAGCGCGAACCACCCGAGGCTGCGGTAGACGACCGCCCATGGGTAGAGGAAGACGGTCTCGATGTCGAAGATGAGGAACATCATCGCGACGAGGTAGAACTGGACGGAGAAGCGGGTGCCCTTGACGTCGGCGAGCGGCTCGTTGCCGGACTCGTAGGCCGCCAGCTTGGTCGGGTTCGGCACGCTCGGACCGACGAGGCTCGCCGCCGCGATGGACCCGACGGCGAACGCCGCCGCGACGATGAACAACAGCAGGATGGGTAGGTACTCGGAAAGCACGATCCCGTCCTCTCTGGGGTCGAGCGTGGGCGTGTCGGGCGGCCGGTGCGGGCTCCCGGGGGACCCGGGTCGGAGAACGTCGTGGACGCCTCTCGCTCGGGGCGAACCGTAGGGGTGGGAGCTCGGGACCTGCAAGGTGATCACCGGTCGGGCGACCGGGTCCCCGAGGAACCCCGGGGGTGGGCGTGTCAGGCGGCGGGTGCCAACCTGCTGAGGGTGTTGATGATCGCGTCCTTCGCATCGGACGGGCGCTCGTCCGTCAGGTGCGCCATCAGCTTGAAGACGAACTCCATCAGGGGCCGGACGGGCATGCCGTACTCGGTGCACACGTGCATGACGGTGGGGTGGCCCATGAGGTCGGCGAAGAGCCGGCCGAGGGTGTAGTAGCCGCCCCAGCGGCGACGCAGCTCGCGGTCGTAGCCGTCCAGGACGTCCGTGCGGCGGACGGCGAGGGCGTGGTCGATGACCTCGGCCGCGAGCTTGGCCGACTCCATGGCGTACGAGATGCCCTCGCCGTTCATGGGGTTGACCATGCCCGCCGAGTCGCCCACGAGCACCAGGCCGGAGCGGTGGAGCGGGGTGCGGTTGAAGCCCATCGGGATGGGACCCGACCGGATGGGGCCACGTTGCGCCTCGACGGCCGTGCCCCACTCGGCCTCGAGCCCCCGCGCCCAGCGCGTCATGAGCTCGCGGTAGTTGACGTTGCGGAAATCCTTCGACGTGTCGAGCAGACCGAGGCCGACGTTGATGGTCCCGTCGTCGAGGGGGAAGATCCAGCCGTAGCCCGACAGCAGGTCACCGGTGTCGTCACGCAGGTCGAGGAACGAGCTGATCCAGTCGTCGTCGGCCGCCGGCGACTCGTAGTAGGTCCGCACCGCGACCGCCATCGGCCGGTCCGTGCGTCGCTGCAGCCCCATCGCGGACGCGAGCTTCGAGCTCGGGCCGTCCGCCGCCACGACCACCGGGGCGCGGACCTCGCCCTCGCCGCCCTCGGCGTCGCGCCAGCGCACGCCGGCGATGCGGCCACCGAGGTCGTCCCGCCGCACCGGGCCGGTCACGGTGGTGGACTGCCACAGCATCGCGCCGCGTTCGACGGCGAGGTCGGCCAGGCGGGCGTCGAACACCTTCCGGGTCGCCGTACCTCCCCAACCCGGCCAGTCCTCGAGCGTCGGCCACGGCAGCTGCATGACCGTGTGGCCGCCGTGGATCCGTAGCCCGTGCTGCGTCGCCCAGCCGGGGACCTCGCCCCGCGCCTCGCGTTCGAGCCCGAGGTCGAGCAGCTCCTTGATGACGCGCGGCGTGAGCCCGTCCCCGCAGACCTTGTCGCGCGGGAACGACTCCTTCTCGATCAGCAGGACGTCGTGTCCGAGACCCGCGAGGTGGGCCGCCGTGGTGCTCCCGCCCGGTCCGGCCCCGACGACCACGACGTCGGCGTACGTGACCGGTGCACGCATGTCGCCTCCTCGCCGATGGTCCGGGACCTGCGCTTGTGAAGTTCTTCACAAGCGCAGGTGAGTGTAACCAGGCCGGCCGACCCTAGCCAAGCCCCGCGTGGGCCGACCGGGCCCCCGGTCCCCTAGAGACCGCCGGTGAGGCCGATGAGCTTCGCCATGGCGTCGGTGAACTGCTCGTCGGTGAGCACCGTCGCGCCCTCGGGACGCGACAGCGGCTCCACGTCGTCGAAGTCGGCGAACGCGACCTGGAGCACGATCGCGCCCTCGAGCTCCGCGCCGGCCTGGCGGGCCGTGTCCGCCACATCGAGCCGGATGAGCGTGACGTGGCCCTCGTCCACGATCACCGTGCCGGGGACCGTCTCGGGCAGGTCCTGGAGATCGGCCTCCACGTCCGTCAACGCGTCCGAGCCCTCGGCCCCGACGCGCTGGTTCAGCTCGCCCATCGCACGCATGAGCTCGCGCAGCTCGAACGCCACCTCGAACCGCTCGGTGTCGTCCTCCGCCACCGTCTCGACGATCGTGACGTAGCGCTCGAAGAAGCCGGCCGCGTCGTCGCCGAAGAGCTCGGCGGCGGCCTCGCTGGCCTCCTCCTCGTCGACCGTCGGGGCGTCCGCACCCATCAGCGCCTGGAGCCGCGCGACGTCCAGCTCGCCCTCGACGCCGACCCACTTGCCGTCGAGCGCGTCGAGCACCGCCGCCTTGACCTCGTCCTCGAACCCGAGCGCATCGAGCGCCGGCGCCAGCTCGTCGCGGGGGTCGAAGGCACCGGCGCCGGCGAGCGAGAGGAAGTCGTTGAGGCCGACGTTCACGTAGAACGCCTCGTCGCTGAACGTCCGCAGCTCGAGGAGCGGGGCGTTGCCCCCGAGGTCGATGGCGAAGCTCCTGCCGTCCTCACCGTCCACGACGCCGGAGAACCCGAAGGTCTGGAGGAAGGTCGCGGCGTCGCCCGCGCCGTCGCCCATGGCCTCGAGCGCGGCCCGGTCCGCGTCGACGGTCAGCGTGTACGAGAAGGCCCCGTCGAAGGTGTTCTCGACCGCCGAGTTCAGGCGCGTCTCCGGGTCCGGCGAGTTCGTCCCGCACGCCGCCGTCACGACCGCCAGGACGGTCAGGAGCAGCGAGAGCGGGCGCCGTCGCGGGGACGTCAGCGTGGAGCTCATGGGTGCCTCTCGGTCCGGTGGTCAGCAGAGCGTAACCGCGTCGTCGCCCGTCGACGGTGCGGTCGACCACCCGCCGAGGAGCGTCAGGCCCGGCGGAAGCCGCGGTGCACGGCGACCACGCCGCCGGACAGGTCCTTGACCCGGACCTCACCGAAGCCGGCCCGCTCCAGCCACGAGGCGACCGTCGCGCGGTCCGGCCAGGCGCGGATCGAGTCGGCCAGGTAGCGGTACGCCGGTGCATCGGACGACACGACCCTGGCGACCTCGGGCAGGGCCCGCATGAGGTACTCGGTGTAGAGCGTCCGGAACGGTGGCCAGGTCGGTGCCGCGAACTCCGCGATGACGACGCGACCACCGGGACGCAGCACGCGAGCGAACTCCTCGAGCGCCACCCTCGGGTCGGGGACGTTGCGCAGGCCGAACGAGATGGTGACGGCGTCGAAGGATCCGTCGGGGAACGGCAACCGCTGCGCGTCGCCGTGCACGAAGGCGACGTCGGGGTAGTCGCGGCGGGCACCCTCGAGGAGCATGTTGAGGGACAGGTCGAGGGCGACGACACGGCGCGCCCCGCGGGCGATGAGGGCGATGGCGACGTTGCCGGGCCCCGACGCGACGTCGAGCACCACCGCGCCGGCGGGTCGCGCGGCCGCCGCGGTGACCCGTCGCCAGTGCGCATCCTGGCCGAAGGACAGCAGCGCGTTCGCGAGGTCGTACCTCGGCGCGACCCGGTCGAACATCGCCTGGACGAGGGCCGCGTCCTTGGCGTCGCGGCCGGGGTCCGGCAGTGCGGTGTGGGCCACGCTCGTCCTCGCCGTCGGCGTGTGGCAGGCTACCGGCCGGGGTCGACCGCCCCGCCCCGCGTGCCAGCGCGGGTCGAGCACGTCGAGCCGACGCCCAGCGCGGAGGCAACGACGACCGCCAGTCCGACTGCAGGGAGGACCATGCCCCGCGCCTTCTGTCCCGAGTGCGGCTCCGAGGTGCCCGTCGACGACGACGGCGTCTGCCACGTGGGCCACCGCGTCGACACGGTCGCCACCGGGTCCGGACCGGCCGCCGACGCCGAGGAGTCGGACGAGCCGCAACCGTGGGTCGCGAGCGTCGACTCGACGACGCTGGGAGGCTTCACCCCGCCGCCGGGCGACGAGCCCGTGGCGGAGCCCGAGGGCGAGCCCTGGATCCCGCCCGCGGATCCGGCGGACGCCGCGCCGGGCGGGGACGACCTCGCGGCCGCCGCCGCGGCCGCCGTCGACTCCGTCGAGACGACCCCGGACGGCGGCACCGCGGTGCCCGGACCGGACCCGGTGGAGGGCCAGGACGACCAGGTCGAGGCCGGTTGGCCCCGGACCCTGCCGTCCGAGGGCGAGGTGCCGGGCTGGACGCCGCCCACGAACGACCCGGCCGCGCCGGCGCCCGTGCCCCCGCCCGCACCCGCCGAGCCACCGGCCCCGGCCGCCGATGACGACGCCGACGACTTCGACCTCGACGACCTCGCGGCCGCGGTGTCCGAGCTCGGCATGGACGACGCCGCCCCCTCGCCCACGTCACCGGCCGCCGCCGCGCCGACCGAACCGGTCGCGCCCGTGGATGGAGCGGCCCCGAGCGACGACCACGCCGCCTGGGAGGACGACCTCGGCGATCCCGCCGCCGAGGGCACGGCCGACGACGCGGCGACGTCGACGGGTCCGGCGACGGACGCTGCCCCCGTGGACCTGTCGAACTTCACGGCGAAGGGCGGCAAGGTGGGCCCCGACGCGGGGAAGGGCGGGCGGTTCCGCAAGCGGTGAACGAGCCACGGCTGCCCTCCGACGCCGACGCCTCGGACGAGGCCCTCGTGAGGGTGCTGGCCGGAGGCGACGGTCTCGTGCCGTTGGACGAGCTGGCCGAGATCACGGGCCTGTCGCTGCCCGTCCTCCAGACGGTGGCCCGTGAGGGGCTGCTCGTGGCGCGGACGGACGATCCGCCGCGCTACGCCGTCGAGGACGCCGAGCTGGTCCGCACCGCCCTGGAGCTCGTCGAGGCCGGGCTGCCCCTGGGGGAGTTCCTCGACCTGGCGCGGCGCACGGACGTCGCCATGCGTCCGCTCGCCGATCACGCCGTCGACCTGTTCGTCCGGTTCGTCCGCGACCCCGTCCTCGGGACCTCGGACGACGACGAGGAGGCCGCCGCCCGGCTCGTGTCGGCGTTCGAGACCATGCTGCCGGCCACCGAACAGCTCGTCGGACGCCACTTCCGTGAGCTCCTCCTGGTCGCGGCCCGCGAGCGCTGGGACCGCGAGACCGGCGCCCCGGGATGACGTCCCGCCTGCGCGTCCGGACGTGGCCGCTGGACGACGCCGGCGACCTCCTCGACCACCTCCCGGGTGCGGCGGGTGGCTTCGCGTGGCTGCAGGGAGCGGACGGGCTCGTGGGGTGGGGCGAGGCCGTCCGGCTGACGGCGGACGGTCCGGACCGCTTCTCGACGGCACGGACGGAGTTCGCCGCGGTGCTCGCCTCGACCGAGACCGGCGACGAGGTCGAGGTCCCGGGCACGGGCGCGGTCGCCTTCGGCAGCTTCACGTTCGACGCGCGCTCCGCCGGCTCCGCGCTCGTCGTGCCGACCGTCCTCGTCGGCCGGCGGGCGGGGACGGCCTGGGTGACGGCCGTCAGCGCCGACGGATCGGTGCCGGAGCGCCCGACCCTGGCACCCGGGCGGGCGAGCGCCGACGCGGCGGCCGACAGACCCCGGTACGCCGGGTCGTCGATGCCGGACGTCCACTGGCTCGAGGCCGTCGCGGCCGCCGTCGACCGCATCCACGCCGGCGAGCTCGACAAGGTCGTGCTCGCGCGGGACCACGCGGTGTGGTCACGCGCACCCTTCGATCCGCGGGTGCTCGCGCGCCGGCTCAACCGGCGGTTCCCCGGCTGCTCGACGTTCGTCGTCGACGGGCTCGTCGGCGCGACGCCGGAGCTCCTGGTCCGCCGCTTCGGGGACGAGATCGAGTCGCTCGCGCTCGCCGGCACCGCGCGGCGCGGGGTCGACGTGGAGGAGGACGAGCGCATCGGCGAGGAGCTCCTCGCCTCGACCAAGGACCGGTGGGAGCACGAGCTCGCGGCGGGGACGGTCGCGGAGGTGCTCGCGCCGCGGTGCACGACGCTCGAGCACCCCGACGGTCCGGAGCTCCTGCGGCTCGACAACGTGATGCACCTCGCGACGCGCTTCCGCGGCCGCCTCGCCGACCCCGGCCGGGACACGGCCCTGCACCTCGCCGCGGCCCTGCACCCGACAGCGGCCGTCGGCGGGGTGCCGCGGGACCGCGCGGTGGCGCTCATCCGCGAGCTCGAGGGGATGGACCGCGGCCGCTACGCCGCCCCGGTGGGGTGGATCGACGCCACGGGCGACGGTGAGTGGGGCATCGCGCTGCGCTGCGCCGAGCTGTCGGGGGCGCGGGCCCGCCTGTTCGCCGGCGCCGGCATCGTGGCGGACTCGCTGCCCGAGGACGAGCTCGAGGAGACGCGGGTGAAGCTGCGCGCGATGCAGTCCGCCTTCGATGCCGACGCCTGATCAGGCGGGAGCGGGCCGGTCACCGACCGGCCGCAGCCCCAGCCGCTCGAGCACGTCCCCGGCGGCCTCGAGCGACGTCGCGACGGCGAGGTCCGCGCCCGCGGCGGCCCCGAGCTCGAGGGCGCGCCCGGCCAGCGCCGAGCCGATGCCGCGTCCCCGGTAGGGCGCGGCGACCGCGAGCGCGTGCACGCCGGCGACGGTGCCCGCGGCGTCTTCGGTGAGGACGAGCGTGACGGTCCCGACGGCGTTCTCGCCGTGCCGGACCGCGAGCAGCACGCTCGCGCCGTCGACCTGCCGGAGGTTGCCACCGAGGTGGCGGCGCACGAGGTCGAGGTCCGCACCGAGCACGGCGGAGAGGACCTCTGCCGAGCGCTCGAGGTCGAGGTGATCGCGGGCGAGGCGGAGCGCGGTCGGGGGGAGCAGCCGGGCGGGCGGGAGGTCGTCCCCGGGGAGGTCACGGGTCGCGACGCGGAGGTGGCCGACCCCGGCCCGGAGCCGATCCCCGCCCTCTCGGGCGTCGTCGTAGCGTGAGCGCACCAGCCGGCCCTGCACCTCGGCGAGGTGCTCCTGCCAGCGCGTCACACGACCGCCGCGACCGCGTCCTGGATCCGCTGGTGCAGGAGGACGTTGGCCTCCCGGTCCGTCCGGACCTCGAGGATCCGGATGCCGCCGGCGGCGACGGAGGCACGGACCGCGTCCGGCAGCGCGTCGGCCGACGTCACCCGTTCGTGCGGCAGCCGGGAGAAGCGCGCGAGGTCCGCGAGGTCGCGACCGTGGGGCGTGGCGAAGACCCGCTCGAAGGACGCCGGGTACCGCGCCTGCGGGAGGAAGGAGAAGATCCCGCCGCCGTCGTTGTCGACGACCACGAAGGTGCAGTCCACCGATGCCGCGTCCGGAGCGAGCAGGAACCCGTTGGCGTCGTGCAGGAGGCTGAGGTCGCCGCAGAGCGCGACCGTGGGCGGCGGTCCGGCCAGGGCCACACCGAGCGCGGTCGAGACGAAGCCGTCGATGCCACTCGCGCCGCGGTTGCCGAGGATGCGCAGACCACGACGCGGCCGGAGGTGGCCGTCCAGATCGCGGATCGGCATGGAGGACGCGACGACGAGCGTGCCGCCGTCCGGCACGGCCGCGGCGACGTCGCGCGCCGTGCGGGGTTCGGTCGGGGCGTCGCCGGCGTCGAGGATCCCGGCGACGGCGCCCGCGGCGGCGCGGTCGGCCGTCCGCCAGGCGTCGAGCCAGGCGCTGCCGGCGGGCGCGGCCAGGGTCGTCGCGACCGCGGCGCACGTCCGGGACGGGTCGGCGACCAGCAGCTCCGCGACCGCCCGCTCGGGGTCGAGCCAGGCGCCGGACGCGTCGATCAGCAGCTGCGGCACGTCCGGCCCCAGCAGGCGGGCGACGCCCCGCGACAGACCGGTCCGGCCGATGCGGAGCACGAGATCGGGACGGTGGCGGGCGGCGAAGGTCGGGACGGCGGTCAGCTGCGCCGCGTGCGTCAGGGCGCGCTCGTCGAGCCGGGCGTTCGACAGCGGCTCGGCCACGACGGGCCAGCCGGCCCGCTCGGCGAGGTCGAGCGCCGGCGCGAGCTCCGCGGGCGAGTCGCCCAGGACGACGAGTCCCCGCTCCGTGCCGGCGATCCGTTCGGCGAGGGCGGCGACGTGCTCCGGCGCGAGCTGTGCCGGGGGGCGGGTGGTCGTCACCCAGGCGTCGCCACCGGGCCGACCGGCGAGGTCCTGCCGGAAGGCGTGCTCGACCCGGCTGCGACCGTCGTCGGTCTCGGGGACGGTCGGCTCGCGGAAGGCGAGGTTGCAGTGCACCGGTCCCGGCGCGTCCCGGATCCCCGTCGCCTCGGCGTAGGCGCGGGACAGGGTCGAGCGCCAGTACGCGACGACGCCGGGGCGGTCCTCCGGGACGCCGAGCTCGCAGAACCAGCGGACGGCCGTGCCGTAGAGCCGGAGCTGGTCGATCGTCTGGTTGCTCGCCGTGTGGCGCAGCTCGGGCGGGCGGTCGGTCGTGAGCACGAGCAGCGGCACCCGACCGTGGTCGGCCTCGACGACCGCGGGGTGCAGGTTGGCCGTGGCGCTGCCGGAGGTCGTCACGACCGCGGCGGGGCGACCCGTCGCACGCGCGAGTCCGACCGCCACGAACCCGGCCGAGCGCTCGTCGAGCTGGACGTGCAGCCGCAGCCGCGGGTCCTCGGCCAGCACGAGCGCGAGCGCGGTCGACCGCGACCCCGGCGACAGGACCGCGTCGGTCACGCCGCACCGTGCGAGCTCGTCCGCGACCACGAGCGCGAGCGCGGAGGACGGGTTCGGGGCGGCCGTCACCGGAAGCTCCCGGCCGCGGCGTCCGCGTCGGCCAGCCGCTGCAGCAGCTCGGCCGCGTCCTCGGGTCCGGGCGCCCAGGTGGTCAGCAGCGCCGGGTCCGGCAGCGGTCGACGGACGGCGATGGCGCCGCCCTCGGGGGCGAGGGTGTCGAGGACCACGTCGCCGGCGAGGAGCGACGCCGTCGCCAGCCCGCACGCGTAGGGCAGCTCGGGGAGCGCCGCGGCGAAGGCGAGGCCGGCGGCGAGGCCGACGCTCGTCTCCAGCGCACTCGACACCACCACCGGGAGCCCGGCCGCGTCCGCGATCTCCAGTGCCCGGTGGACCCCGCCGAGGGGCTGGACCTTCAGGACGAGCACGTCGGCCGCGTCGAGGTCGGCGATCCGCAGCGGGTCCTCGGCGGTGCGCACCGACTCGTCCGCGGCGAGCGGCACCGTCACCCGACCGCGCAGGTCACGCATCTCCTCCAGCGTCGCCACGGGCTGCTCGACGTACTCGAGGCCCAGCGGGGCGAGCCGGGTGATCGCGAGGGACGCGGACGCCACGTCCCAGGCGCCGTTCGCGTCCACGCGGATGCTGCCGTCGGGACCCAGCGCCTCACGCACGGCCGTGACCCGCGCGACGTCGTCGGCGAGCGTCTGTCCCGGCTCGGCGACCTTGACCTTCGCGGTCCGGCACCCCGAGTCGCGGACGAGGGCGGAGGCGGTCGACGGGTCGACCGCCGGCACAGTGACGTTGACCGGGATGGACGAGCGCCGCGGTGCCGGCCACGCGACCGTCGCCGCCTCCCGCGCCGCGGCCAGCCACCGGGAGGTGTAGTCCGGCGCGTACTCCGGGAACGGGGAGAACTCCCCCCACCCGGCGGGCCCCCGGACCAGCACGCCGGCGCGGTGGTCGACGCGACGGAAGCGCAGCCGCATCGGGATGCGGAACGGGACGAACGCGAGCTCGGGCGGCGGCACTCAACGCCCCCGGACCGTGATGAGGAGGCCGAGCGCGAGGGCGACGCCGTGGACGAGGGTGAGCCGCCCCACGAGCTCGAGGACGGGAACCAGCTCGCGCCCCCGCGCGGCGCGGCGGACACGACCCACGGCCCGACCGCCGAGCGGGATCCCGACGAGCGCCAGCAGCGGCCAGGGGCTCGCGAGCACGACCGCCAGGACCACGTCGGCGGCGAACGCGGCCGCGATCAGGGCCACGAAGAGCTGGCGGGTGCGGGCGTCCCCCAGCACCACCGCCAGGGTCCGCTTGCCCGCGGGGCCGTCGGTCGGGATGTCACGGAGGTTGTTCACGACCAGGATGGCCGTCGTGATGCAGCCCACGGGGATGGCCGCCCCCACGGCGATCCAGGCGAGCTCGCCGTCCTGGACGTACTGCGACCCGGCGGTCGCGACGAGCCCGAAGAACACGAAGACGAACACCTCGCCGAGAGCACGGCTCGCGTAGGGCGACGACCCACCGGAGTAGCCGAGCGCGGCGAGGATCGCCAGCGCGCCCACGAGCAGCAGCTCCCACCCCACGGCGACGGTGAGCGCGAGGCCGGCGGTGGCGGCGACCGCGAGCGCGACGACGAGCGCTGCCTTCATCCGACCCGGCGACACCAGCCCCGCGGCGACGACCCGTCGGGGGCCGGTCCGCGCCGCCGTGTCGACGCCGCGGACGCCGTCGTAGAGGTCGTTGGCGAAGTTCACGGCGACCTGCAGGGACAGCGACACCACGAGCGCCGCGACGAAGCGCCACGCCGAGACCCGGTCGGCGACGGCCGTGCCGACGAGGACCGGCGCCACCGCCGCCGGCAGCGTCCTCGGTCGTGCCGCCTCGACCCAGACGTTCACCGAGTGGCTCCTGGGTCCGGGGGCGGCGTGCCGGCTCGTACGCTACCAACGCCACCTCGACCGAGGACCCCCGTGGCCGAGCTCGTCGCCGTGCGTCTGCCCACCGCCGACGGCTTCCTCCGTGCCTGGGACCAGCTGGCCGGCCCCGGCGACGCCGTGCTGCCGATCGCCCCGGACCTGCCCGACGGCGAGGTCGAGCGGACGTTGCGGTCGCTGCGGCCGGCCGCGCTGCTGCAGCCGCGTCCCGACGGCGAGCCGCGCCTGCACCGGCTGCCGGACCCGCTGCCGCTGCCACGGGACGCCGCCGTGGTGGTCGCGACCTCCGGTTCGACGGGCGAGCCGAAGGGGGTCGTGCTGACCCGGGACGCGCTCGCCGCGTCCACGTCCGCGTCGCTGCGCCGGCTCGGTTGCCGCGAGGGCGAGCGGTGGCTGCTGTGCCTGCCGCTGTCCCACGTCGCGGGGATCCAGGTCGTCCTGCGGTCCCGGGCGCTCGGGGTCGCGCCGGTGGTCCACGACCGCTTCGACGTCGCCGCGGTGGCGCGGACGGTCGGCGCCGGCGAGGTGGCCTGGGTCTCGCTCGTCCCGACGCAGCTGGCGCGGCTGCTGGACGCCGGCGTGGACCTGTCGCCGCTGCGCGGCGTGCTGCTCGGCGGGGCGGCGCCCGCCCGGGACCTCCTCGACCGGGCGGAGGCCGCCGGGGTCCGGGTCACGGTCTCGTACGGCATGACGGAGACGGGCGGCGGCTGCGTCTACGACGGTCACCCGCTCGACGGCGTGGAGGTGGAGGTCGCGACCGACGGGCGCATCCGGTTCCGCGGGGACACGCTGCTGGCGGGGTACCTCGGGCGTCCGGATCTGACGGCCGAGGTCATGGCGGACGGCTGGTTCACGAGCGAGGACCTCGGTCGGTGGTCCGACGACGGCCGGCTCGAGGTGCTCGGGCGTGCCGACGACGTGATCGTCACCGGCGGGGAGAACGTCGCCGCCGCCGTGGTCGCGCGGGCGGTGGAGACCCACCCGCTGGTCCGCGCCGCCGTGGTCGTGGGCCGGCCGGACCCCGCGTGGGGCGAGCGGGTGACGGCCGTGTGCGAGTGCCTCCCCGGAGGGCCGCCCGACCTCGAGGCGCTCCGGAGCCACCTGCGGGGCGTCCTGCCCCCCGCGGCGCTCCCGCGCGAGCTCATCGTCGTGGACGTGCTCCCCCGGGACCGCATGGGCAAGACCACCCGCGCGGCGGTCGCCGCGATGCTCGGGGACCGCTGAGCCACGCTCGTCGCTCAGAACCGTCCACGCCGCTGAGACGTCCCGCGCGTCAGCGCGTGGCGGGCACCGGCACCTGGACGACCTCCGAACGGGCGCCGTTGGTGTTCCCCCACGGGTCGAGGACGTCGCCGGCCTCGACGTAGACCTCGTCGAGCGGCCGCAGCGGCACCGTGGCGACCCAGCCGTCCGCGGTCGGGGTCGCGGCGTGACGGGTGACGACGCCGCCCGGGTTGCGGACCGAGATCCACACCTCCGCCGCCTCGCCGGCCTCCAGCCACGGCTGGAAGCGGCAGAAGAGGCAGTAGGCCTGGTCGTCCGCGACACCGTCGCGGTAGCGGTAGTAGACGCGCTCGCCGTGCTCGCCGTGGTGGCCCTTCTCGGTGAGCGAGCGCTTGTCCGCCACGGTCGTCATGGCCTCGTCCCAGGCCCACCCCTGCGGGTAGTCGATGGAGCCGAAGGTCCACAGGCGGCCGTCGAACACCTCCGTCGTCGTCGGTCCGACGGTCACGCGCACCTGGTCGCCCTCGACGCGGAGGTCGTCGACCGTGATGCCGCGCCACGGGGCGACCTCGAACGGCTCGCTCTCCAGGGAGTAGCCCTCGACGACGTCGCCGAGCGAGACGCGACGCTGTCCCTCGATGACGAACCGGTAGGTGCCGGCCGGCGTCGCCCGTCGCAGCTCGCCCGTCGCGTCCGGCAGCGGGACCTGGCTCACGAACGCCTCCCAGGACGCCGTCCACTCCCAGGTGAACTGGCCGGCCGCGAACGCCGGCAGCTCCTCGGGGGTGGGGAACCGGGCCTCGGTCTGGACCTCGCCGCTCTGGTCGGCGTAGGACACCCACTCCTCCCCCACCAGCCGCTCGACGCGGACGTGGGGCAGGTCGGTGTAGGTCGAGCCACCGACGAAGCGCACGACCGCGCCGGCGAAGCGCTCGATGTCCTCGGGCTGCTGCAGGATCGCCGGCGTGCCGCCGTCGGCGGGCAGCGTGGCGTCGTACGTGGCGACGTGGGCGCGGGCCAGCTCGCCGAGACCCTGGGAGACGACACGCGCACGGCCGGCCTCGGCCTGGTAGGCGAGGTCGAGCGGACCGGGCTCGACCGGCGCCCCGCCCCGGAGCGACGCGGCGAGCTTCACGAGGCGCGTCGCGAGGTAGTCGGAGCCGTGCAGGCCCAGCCCGTTGAGGGCCTTGCGGTAGTGGTCGTAGCCGCGCATCTCGCGGTAGCTCGGCGTGTAGCCGAAGTAGTCGTTGGCCATCCCCACCGCGATCGTGAGGCCGTAGCCGTCCTCGGCGCCGTACCCGTCGATCTCGCGGTGGGTGTAGTTGCCCTTGATCCGCTCCGGATCGGTCGGCTCGGCCTCACCGCCGAGGTGGGTGCCGGCGTTCTCGAGCTCCTCCCAGCCCTCGGCGTCGTTGTTGATCTGGGCGCGCATGCGCCGGTACTCGAGGTCGGTGATCGGCGGCAGGTCCGGCCACGGACCCGCCTCGCGGAAGAAGCCGGGGTGCGCGCACGTCCAGGTCGTGTCGTCGTTCTGGACGCAGAAGTCGCGTCCCTCCGGGGTCTCTTGGGTGGTCCAGTCCCAGCCCCGCCACACGTTGTCGGGGATGCGGTCCAGCCGGGTCTGGATGTTGAGCGCCGTGTCCGTGAACTGCTCACAGGGGCAGAACGTCGCCGCGATGTCGCCGATGCGCACCGCCATGAGGTGCACCGCCGCGGTCTCCTCGACGCCGGTGAACGCCACGCCGAAGTACGACTCCGGCACCGGCACGCCGGCCGCCTTGAGCTGGTCGTAGACGTCGCGCTCCTCGAAGGGGGTGTTGTCGACCACCGGCTCGCCGATGGCGCGACCGCTGTCGTCGCAGTCCGGCAGCCCCAGCACCGGCACCTGCCAGTTGCCGTGGAACAGCGAGGCGGTGTTGCAGTTGCTGAGCCCCGGCACGGGGCGCGTCCAAGGTGGCGCGAACCGCGCCGAGGCGACCGACACGTCGTGGTCGCTCGCGAAGGGCACGAGCTCGATGGGTGCGCCGTCGGTCCGTGCGTCGTGGGGGTCGTACGGCGCCGGGGCCTCGGCCGCCTCGATGGCCGCGTAGGCCCGGTGCACCGCATCGGCCCAGTAGCGCGCGCCGACGTCGAGCTGCTGCCAGCCGCTCTCCTGGAACTCGCGCCGCTCCTCGGGCTCGTGGACCCGGAGGTCCTTGTGGGGCCCGGACGAGCCGGTCTCGCGCTGGCTCATCACGGTCGTCGTGCCGAGCTCGCGGTCGATGATGCGCATGGCGGCGTGGGTGATGTCGCCGCTGAACAGGTCGTAGCCCCACGTCCACTCGGGATGCAGGCCGAGGGTGATCCAGTTGGCGTACGGCGTCGGGTCGGTCGGGTCCGTCACGTCGTCGACGCGGACGACCGTCATCTGCCCGGTGGTGTGCGCGAACGGCTGCCCGGCGGGGGTGCCGTCGTCGGCGACCTTCGGGCCGATGGTGTGCGCCTGGATCTCGTTGAACGGGACCGTCGCCGCACCGATGCGGACGTCGCGCATGTCCGCGGTCGCGTCGATGACCGCCTGCGCCATGCGCTCGGCGATGTACTCGTAGAAGCGGAGGTCGAAGACGTCCTGGAACACCCAGGTGCCCCAGCTCGGGGTGGAGTAGAACGCCGAGTTGTGGTTGTGGCTCACCGTGATGGCGAGGTTGTCCTCGCCGATCCCGGTGACGGGGCCGTCGGCCAGACCGGCCTCGACGGCGAGGTCGTGCTGCTCGAGCAGCTGGGCCACCCGGCGGTTCACGAGGTCGTTCGGGAGGTAGAGGTCGTTGCCGACGATCGCCACGCGATCGCCCGCGGCGTCCTCCACCACCATGGCGCGGGTGAGGATGCGCGACTGCAGCCCACGGGTGGGACGCTTGCGCTTGGCGTGCAGGAACGGGTCGACGTACTCCTGCTCACCGGGACCGTCGGGGGCCTCGCCGTCGAGGAGCTCCTCGCCCGGCGTCCCGCTGCTGCCGGGGGGCGCCTGGTGCTCGGCGAACTGCCCGCCGGAGGCACCGAGGTGCCACGAGGCGTCGACCGAGGCGACCCCGGCACGCGTGCCGCCCCACGGCAGCCCGGTCGGCGCCCCGGCCGCGGACGTCGCCCGGTCGGTCCCCGCCCGCACCGAGGTGACCCCGGTCGAGGCGAGGAGGGCGGCCACGACGAGCAGGACGAGGAGGGTGCGTGGCCGCGGGCGGACGCTGGAGGGGGCGGCGAGCATGCGGGTCTCCCGGGTGACGGACCGGGCGTCCCCGATCGCTGCCTGGGGGGTTTCGCCGGCCGACGGGCCGGTCCCTGCTGCCGCGCCCCGGCCGCGCGCGCGGCGGCCACCACCGTCCGGACGGGCCACTACGACATGGCCCGGATGGGGCACCTCAGCGGCAATCCGCCTCCGGGACGACTGCGAACCACGACCACAGCGGGACGAGCAGCACCTCCCTTCCCGCTCGGATCGCAAACCCAGACCTCAGTCCAAGGAGAACCCCCGATGATGCACGTGCGACGCAGGATCCGACCGTTCGCGGCAGCCGCCGCCCTCACCGTGGCGCTCGTCGCCTGTGGTGGCAACGGCGACGACGCCGAGACCGCCCAGACCGTCGACACCGAGACCACCGCACCGGCCGACACCGAGACGACGCCGGCCGGCGACGACACGATGACCGAGGCCACCGAGGACGCCGCCGGCGACTTCGCCGTCCCGGTCAAGTCCTCCGGTGACCCGTTCGCCGACCTCCAGGGCGCTGCGGACCACGTGGTGATGTCCGCCGGGACCCTCTCCGGTGGCATCGCCGCCGCCGCGGGCCTCGAGGGCGACACCGCCTCGCCGGCCTCCGAGCTCCAGGCCGGCCTGACCGCGCTCCTCCAGGAGCACGTCTACCTCGCCGGGATCGCGCTCGACACCGCGGCCGCCTTCGGCTTCGACTCGGGTGAGTTCGAGCTCGCCGCCGCGCAGCTCGACGAGAACTCCGTCGCCCTCGCCGACGCCGTCGGCTCGGTCGCGCCGGACAAGCGCGACGCCTTCCTCGACCTCTGGAGGCAGCACATCGGCTTCTTCGTCGACTACACCAAGGGTGCAGCCGGTGGCGACGAGGAGCTGAAGAAGCAGGCCCTCGACAACCTCAACGGCTACCGCGCTGACGCGGGTGCCTTCTTCGAGGAGGTCACCGGTGGCGCCCTGCCGGCCGATGCCGTCGCGGAGAACCTCAAGGGTCACATCGACACCGTCGTCGCCGCGATCGACGCGGTCGCCGCAGGTGACGCCAGCGTCTTCGACAACCTCAAGCAGGCCGCCGAGCACGTCAACGGCACCGCCAAGACCCTCGCCGGCGGCATCGTCCAGGCCACCGGCATGGAAGGCGACCCGGCCTCGCCCGCAGCCACGCTGCGTGCGGACCTGACCGGGCTCCTCCAGGAGCACGTCTACCTCGCCGGCGTCGCGGTCAAGACCGCGTACGCGGCCGGTCCTGACAGCGACGCGTTCAGCGCCGCCGCCGCGACCCTCGACGCCAACTCGGTCGAGCTCTCGAACGCCGTCGGCTCGATCGCCGGTGACGAGAAGGGCCAGGCGTTCCTCGACCTCTGGAGGCAGCACATCGGCTTCTTCGTCGACTTCGCGGTCGGTGCGGTGAGCGATGACCAGGCGGCTCAGGAGGAGGCGATCGCCAACCTCCAGGGCTACACCAAGGACGCCGGTGCCTTCTTCGAGGAGATCACCGGTGGCGAGCTCCCGGCCGACGCCGTCGCCGGCTCCCTCGAGGAGCACATCTCCACCCTCGCGGGGGCGATCGTCAGCCTCTCGGGTGTGAACTTCTCGGGCTGATCCGAGGGTCGTACCGAACGGAGCCCGTCCCCACAGGGGCGGGCTCCGGCGCTTCACCCGACGCCCCGCCACCACAAGGAGAACCCATGCGCACGATCATCCGCCCCCTGGCGCTCGCGCTGTCACTCGTCGCACTCGCGGCGTGCGGCGACGGCGAGACCACGTCCCCCTCGACCGAGGGCACGCCCGTCTCCACGGAGTCCGCCAGCGCGGCCGACGAGTCCGGGGAGACCGGGGAGACCGCCGCCGACCCGGCCGTCGACATCGACGACTTCCGCTTCGTGCCCGAGACGATCACCGTGGCCGCCGGCACGGAGATCACCTGGACCAACCAGGACGCCACGGCACACACGGTCACGGCCGGTACGCCGGACGCGCCGGAGCCGGACCGCTTCGACCTCGAGGTCGCCGAGCAGGGCGACACCGTCTCGACGACCCTGGACGAGCCCGGCACCTACCCGTACTT
Organism: Actinomycetota bacterium; assembly: GCA_019348135.1. GTDB lineage: Bacteria > Actinomycetota > Nitriliruptoria > Nitriliruptorales > Nitriliruptoraceae > JAHWJY01. Next base: position 7,377 of record JAHWJY010000016.1, on the reverse strand, counting down.
CTGCGAGCTCCACCCGTTCATGCTCGGCACGGTCGAGGTGACCGGCTGACAGGCGGCGCCGGCGGGGCCGTGGGAGCAATCCCCACCGCCCCGCGCGCCGAACCGAGTGCACGGCCCTGTCCCCCGCCGACCACCCCACAGGATGCAACCGACGAGGAAACCCGATGAGCACGCCGGCGAGACGCTTCGGCCAGGTGGCCGGGAGCGTGTACACGGCACTGGGGCTCCTCGGGTTCGCGGTCACCGGGCTCGCCGGCTTCGCCGCGACCACCGGTCCCATCCTGTTCGGGCTGCGCCTCAACCCCCTCCACAACACCCTCCACCTCCTCATCGGGGTGGCCCTCGTCATCGCTGCCGCCCGCGGCGAGGACGAGGCTCGTACGATCAGCATGCTGACCGCCGCCGCCTACGGGGTCGTGGGCCTGCTCGGCCTGGCTCTCGTCGGGACGGACGGCAACGTGCTGGCCCTGAACCACCCCGACAACGTCCTCCACCTCCTCACCGCCGTGGTCGCGACGCTCGCGACGATCGCCAGCCGCGACGTCCCCGAGCCCTCGACCACCTGACCGCCCCGACGCCCTCCCGGACCACGGGGGCTCGACGCCCGATCACAGGAGCACCCATGGCATCCGGCGCGAGGTCGCTCCGGTCCGTCCCCGATCCGGGCGGCGCACCGCCCCGTTCCGAGGACGAGCTCCTCGGAGCCGTTGCCCGCGGTGACCAGGAGGCCTTCTCGGAGCTCTACGACCGCGTGGCCGGCAAGGTCTACGGGGTCATCCGCCGGGTCCTGCGTGACCCCTCGCAGTCGGAGGAGGTCGCGCAGGAGGTGCTCGTCGAGGTGTGGCGGACCGCCACCCGCTTCGACCCCGACCGCGGCAGCGCGGTCACGTGGATCATGGTCATGGCGCACCGCCGCGCCATCGACCGCGTCCGCTCCGAGCAGTCGTCCCGGGACCGCGACCAGCGCGTCGGCCAACGCGAGCACGTCCGCCCGTTCGACGAGGTCGCGGAGGAGGTCGAGACCCGCTTCGAGCACCAACAGGTCCGCGACGCGCTCGACCAGCTCACCGATCTGCAGCGCGAGGCCGTGGAGCTCGCGTACTACGGCGGCCACACCTACCGGGAGGTCGCCGAACTCCTCGACGCCCCCCTGGGGACCGTCAAGACCCGTCTCCGCGACGGGCTCATCCGACTCCGAGACGCCATGGGGGTGCACGCATGACCAGCCCCGACATCCACACGCTGACCGGCGCCTACGCCGTCGACGCCCTCGAGGAGGACGAGCGGCAGCTCTTCGAGCTGCACATCCGCGAGTGCGACGCCTGCGCCCAGGAGATCGCCGAGTTCCACGCGACCGCCGCGGCCGTCGGCGACGCGGCCCACGAGCCGCCGCCGCCGTCGATGAAGGCCGCCGTCCTGGCCGAGATCGACACCGTCCGCCAGGAGCGGCCGCTGCCGTCGACCGTGACCGACCTCGCGTCGCGTCGCGACCCGTGGTACCAGCGGCTGCTCGCACCGGCGGCCGCGGTGCTCGCGATCGCGGTGCTCGGCATGACCGCCATCATCGCCAACATGAACGGTCGCATCGCCACCATGGAGACCCAGACGGCCCGGGTGGCCGACGTGGTCGCGGCGGCGGACGCCTCCATCATCGAGATGCCGGGCTTCGAGGGCGCCAACGCGCGCCTCGTCTACTCGGCCTCGCGCGGCGAGGGCATCTTCCTCGCCGACGGGCTCCCGGAGGCGCCGGGCGAGAAGGTCTACGAGCTGTGGTTCATCGGCGAGGACGGAGCGTCCCCGGCCGGGCTGTTCGATGCCGACGAGCGCGGCCGCGTCACCCACGTGCTGACCGGCGACCTCTCGCAGGTGCAGGCGATCGGCGTCACGGTCGAGCCGGCCGGCGGCTCCGCGCAGCCCACCAGCGACCCCATCATGGTCGCCGAGGTCTGACCCGAGCGAACGCCTCGCTACCCCCCCACCCCGCGCCCCGCGCCCACGATGATCGGGTGCACGGGTGCGGGACCGACGTCCGAGTGACGATCGGGTGCGAGTACGACGCCATCGGCGTCCTTCCCGCACCCGATCTCGTTCGTCCACAGCCCGTCGCAGACCCGTCGTGACGGCATGCGCGGGGGCGGGGGCGGGGGTCGGGGATCCGCCGGCTCGGGACGAGGGTCAGCCGGGGAGGCCGCCGTAGGAGTGGAGGCCGGTCACCACGAGGTTCACCGCGTAGTAGGTGAACATCAGGACCGCGAAGGCACCGATGCCGAGCCAGGCGGCACCCCGGCCTCGGAAGCCGCGGGTCGCCCGGGCGTGGAGGTAGGCGGCGTAGGCGACCCACGTCAGGAACGCGGACGTCTCCTTCGGGTCCCAGCCCCAGTAGCGGCCCCAGCTCTGCTCGGCCCAGACCGCGCCGGCGAGCACGGCGAAGGTCCAGATGGGGAACCCGAACGCGATCGTGCGGTACGCCAGCGAGTCGAGGGTGGCCGCGGAGGGGAGCTTCGCGACGAACCACCAGGCGACCAGGGCGGCCAGCACGAGCGCCAGGTTGATGCCGAGGAAGCGCCGGACGCCCTCCTCCACCGTTGGGGAGGCGGGGATGAAGACCCAGGACACGACCGACGTGCCGAGGAACGTGCCGGCCGCGAGCCGCCAGGGCGAGATGGTCGCCCGGAGGGCGGCGCCGTACGCCCGGTCGTCGTCGCCGTCGGCGGGTCCACGGACCCCGCCGTCGGCGAGGTCCGCCGGCGCGTCGGCACGCTCGACGTCGGAGCCGAGCGGCGACTCGTCGTTCTCGACCACCACCGGCGGACCGCCGTAGGCCGCCCCGACGGTGGAGCCCGTGAGCCTGGCGGTCTCGCGCTCCGCGACGCGCTGCTCGGCGGTGTCGCGGATGAGGTGGAGTCCGTTGAAGACGAAGCCGACCGTGAAGACGGTCGCGGCCAGCATGATCGCGAAGACGTGGATCTTCAGCCAGTGGGAGTTCAGGATCGGCTGGAGCGGGCCGGGCTCGGCGTAGAGCAGCAGCGCCGCACCCATGGTCAGGAGCGAGCCGAGCAGCAGGAACCCGACGACCTCCGGGCGGCGCATCCGCCACTGGAAGACCACCAGGCCGGCCAGCACGACGAGGAAGCCCATCACCGACGAGTACTCGAACATCGTGCCCCATGGCACGCGCCCGCCGGCGGCGAGCGACCGCGTCACGATGTGGCCGAGGTGGGTCGCGAGACCGATCGCGGCCACGAGCGTCCCGAGGCGCAGCGCGCGCGTGCCGGCGATGGCCGGCTCGTCCGCGGCACGGTCGACCTTGGTGAAGGCGAGCGCGTAGAGGTACAGCCCCATGGCGACGAGGTAGAGCAGCATCGTCACGGGGAAGAACAGCACCCGGCTGAGCTCGGCGAGCTGGATCTCGGTCATCGTGGCACCACCTCGGTGGGGGCGTCCCCGGGACGCAGGTCCGCGGGCGGGGGCGAGGACGGGGGGAGCTCGGCGAGCGCGGCCGCGAGGCTCGCGACGATGCGTCGGTGTTCGGCCTCGAACGCCTGGGGCCGCTGGAACGCGCGGCCGGCGACGGTGACCCGGGTGCGACCGGAAGCGGGATCGACGGCCGCCCCGACCCACAGCCGTCGGCGCGAAGCGTACAGAGCGGGGATGAGGCCGGCGAGGATCAGGAAGGCGCCGGTGAGCAGCAGGGGCGCGGTCGGGCGGGAGCTGACCTGGAAGCCGACCCAGCGACGCAGCTCCGGGAAGGCGACGGTGACGCCGTCGGGCAGGACCGCGAGCGAGCCCGGACGGAGGGCGAGCACGTCGCCCTCCGCGAGCCCGGTCTTGTCGAGGGTGTTGACGTTCTGGGCCGCATCGAGCCGGAGGTCGCCCCGGAACTCCTGGAGCACCATGTAGGGCGCGTCGGCCCAGGGCGCACCGGTGAGCTGGGGCGTCCCGTCGTCGTCCTCGGGCGCGTACGGCCAGAAGAAGACCTCGAAGCCGACGTCCGGGTCGGCACCCGGGACCTTCACGGCACCGCTGTAGAACCCGCCCTCGGCCGCGCTCATCGTGAGGTAGCCGTCGTAGAGGACCTCGCCGTCGGCGTGGACCACGACCCGGGGGGCGTAGCCCCAGTCGAGCTGGTGGATCTTCATCCCCTCGACGACCATCGGGTCGTTGCCCCCGACCGTGCGCTCGATCTCCTCGCCGTCCTCGGTCCGGACCGTGACGTCCGACAGGAACACCCGCGGCTGCCCGCCGAGCCGGACGTCGCGGTACCAGTCGACGTGGAACTCGTCGAGCGTGAGCGTGAAGGCGCGGTGGTCGGCGTCGGTCCACCACCGGCCGGGGGTGGAGGTCCAGTAGCCCGACGCGGTGTCGGTGAAGGCCTTGCCCTCGACCACCCCGACCTGGCCGCTGTAGCCGAGGAGCTGCCCGAGCACGATGCCGATCAGCAGCACGTAGAACGAGGTGTGGAAGACGAGCGAGCCGCCCTCGCGGACGACGTGGCCCTTCTCGGCGGCGACCTGGTCGGGGAGGTCCGGATCGGCGTCCGGGGCCCGGAGCCGCCACCGGCGGCCGGCGAGGACGCGCCGCGCCGCGGCGTGGACGTCGGCGGGATCGGCGGCGGTGTCGAGGACGGCCACCTGCTCCTGGGCCTCGAGGTGGCGGCTGCGTGGCGGCCGGGTGCGGCGCAGCACCCGCCACCAGGCGCGGTAGCGCGGGATGAGGCACGCCGTGAGGCTCGTGAACAGCAGCAGCAGCAGCGCCAGGAACGCCGGCGAGCCGTACACGTCGTAGCCACCGAGCAGGTCGATGATCGCCGACACGAACCGTCCCGGCCCGGCCTCGCCGCTGCGCCACTGCGCCACCGTCCGGGGCACGTTGGGGAACTGCGGCACGACGGTCGCGAGCAACGTCAGCAGGCCCAGGGCGCCGAGCAGGTACAGCGCCGTGCGCATGCGACGCAGCCACCGCCACGCCATCCGGAGGGACGCGAGGACGAACCCGACCGGCCCGTCGGGACCCGGGTCCGAGGGACGCCGGAGGGCGGGGTTCGCCTCGGGCGGCAGGGGGGAGTCGGTGCGGCTCACGCTCCGACGGTACCCGGGCGCGGGGCGGTCCCGGTACGCGGCCCGGGACTCACAGCGCCGTCTCGAACCCGCCGATCATCGGGCGGAGGTAGATGATGAAGCGGTTCCACAGGCCGGTCGCGATGGCGATCCCGACCAGGGTGAGGAGGACGCCACCGACCACCTGCAGCGTCCGGGCGTTGCGCTTCAGGAAGTCCAGCGCGCGAGCCATCCGCTTGAACATCACGCCGAAGACGATGAACGGGACCCCGAGCCCGACGGCGTAGACGAAGCCGAGGACGCCGCCCCGCCAGGACACCCCGTCGCCGACGCCGGCCGCGAGCGTCAGGATCGCCCCGGCGGTCGGTCCCAGGCAGGGCGTCCAGCCGACACCGAACACGAACCCCAGCAGCGGCGCCGTGGCGACGCCCCCCGATGGGGCCCGGTCGCTCACGCGGAACTCCCGCATCAGGGTCCCCCGCGCCATCAGCACGCCCAGGGTCGCGACGATCAGCCCCATGACGACCTGGGCGGCGCGGCTCGTCTGGAGGAACGACAGCGCCCCGAAGGCGATGCCGAGCATGGTGAAGGGGATCGCGAAGCCCATCACGAAGAGGAGCGAGCCCAGCAGCACGCGGCCGCGGCCCACCGCGCCGGCGGCGGACAGCTCCTCGCCGGACATGCCGGTCATGTACGACAGGTAGCCGGGGACGAGCGGCACCACACACGGGGAGGCGAACGAGACGAGACCGGCCACGAACGCGAGCCCGGCCGCGACGAGGAGGTTCGCGTCGGTGATGATGCTGCGGACGGTCTCCTCCACGTGGGCTCCCGGTCAGGCTTCGTCGACGAGCATGGACGCCAGCACCGTGACCTCCGTGGCGGTCGTGCTGCCGAAGAGCCGCGCGGCGACCCGCCCCTCGCGGTCGATCAGGATCGTGGTGGGGATGGAGCGCGGCCCGACACCCTTGTAGCGCGCCGCGTACGCGTTGGCCGGGTCGTACAGCGACGGGTACGGGACGTCGAACTCACGCTCGTGCGCGAGCGCGTTGGCCTCGCTCGCCTCCTGGATGGCCACGCCGAGGAACGCGACGTCGTCCGGCAGCGTCGCGGCGGCCTCGTTCAGCTCGGGCTGCTCGCTGCGGCACGGGCCGCACCACGACGCCCAGAAGTTCAGCACCACGACCTTGCCGGCGAGGTCGCCGAGGCCCATCTCCTGCCCGTCGCCACCGAGCACCGGCGCGACGTCGAGCGGGGCCGGCGGCCGCTCGTCCGGCGGAGGCAGGACGACGCCCGGGCGCACGCCGGGGATGCGCGGGGTCTCGGACGCACCGGTGCACCCGCCGGCGAGGAACGCGAGGGCGAGCAGCAGCACGAGGGAGGTCGGACGGCGCACGGCGGGGGATGCCCTCCCGGAGCTGGGGGGTCGTCGGCGGGTCTCGGGAAGGCAACGGCGGAGCCGGCGGGAGGTTCCGCCGGTTCCGGGATCTAGGTCCGTCCCGTGCTCACTGGGCCACGGGCACGGCCAGGTCCTCGGCCTCCTGGACCTCGCCGACGAGCCGCTTCTCGCGCTGCTCGACCGCGTCCAGGGCGTAGAGCGAGATCAGGAACAGCAGCAGCGAGATGCCCGTCCACACCGCGGACGGGAACCACAGCGCGCCGGGGTCCTTGAACGCGAACCACGTCTGCTCCTCGACCGGGACGGTCCGCGTCACCACGCCCGTCTCGGCGTTGACGAAGTTCGCGAACATCGTGAGGCTCGACATCGCGACCGTGTGGCCGTTGGATTCGATGAGCTGCCGCTCGGTCCCCGGGGTCAGGTCGGCCGTGAGGAACGCGTCGGCCCGCCGTTCACCCTCCTCGGGTTCCCCGGCCGCCTCCAGCGCGAGGGCCCGACGCTCGGCACCGAGCAGCACCGTGCCGAACTCGTCCTCGGGCATGAACTGCGCCAGCATCCGGCTGGTGGCCTGGTCCAGGTCACCGCGCAGGAACGAGGCCATGGGGTCGGACTCGAGCGCCTCCTGGGAGGCGTCCTCCATCCCGAGGTACTCGGCGACGGTCTCGAACTCGGACTCGTTGTTGACCGCGTCGAAGAACTCCGCGCGTTCGGAACCGGGCTCGAACGCGAACCACTTGCCCAGATACGCGTCCGGCGGCTGGCCGGGGAAGTTCTGCAACCCCGTGGCCACGGGCGTCCCCGGGGCGCCGAACCACCAGAACACCCCGAGGACGGCCGCGAAGCCGAACAGGGCCACGGAGTAGATCAGCGCGCCCTTCTTGGCGCCGTAGTTGGACCACAGCAGCAGGTAGACGCTGCCCA
>JAHWJY010000055.1 GCA_019348135.1 Actinomycetota bacterium | reverse complement strand
ACAAGGCACGGACCGCCGAGAAGTACGGCGAGGAACAGGTCCACATCTGGCGGCGCTCGTTCGCGACCCCCCCACCCGGAGGCGAGGCGCTCAAGGACACGGCGGCGCGGACGCTGCCGTTCTTCGAGCGGGCCATCCTGGGGGACATCGCCCTGGGCAACGACGTGCTCGTCGTTGCCCACGGCAACTCCAACCGCGCCATCGTGATGCAGCTCGACCAGCTCGCCGAGGACGAGGTGCCCGGCCTGGAGCTGCGGACCGGCATCCCGCTCGTCTACGACCTCGCCGAGGACGGCACCGTGCAGGACAAGCGGACCCTCGACTGACCGGCGCGGTCAGCGACGGCGGGTGGCGCCCCACCCGATCGCCGCCACCAGCAGGACCCAGAGCCCCGTCGTCCCCGAGCCCGTGGCCGGGAGCGTGCCGTGCGACGGCCGGGTCGCCGCGTCCGGCGCCGGCGCCGCGCTGGGCACCCCGTCCCGTCCACCGCCGTCCGCACCGGGGACCAGCGGCGCGTAGTCGATCGCCGGTGCGGTCTCGTCCGGCGGCAGCGGGGGCGGATCGGTCTGCCGGACCGCCTGGACCCCCGCACCGAAGATCGACGTGCACGCGGCGCCTGGGCGGGTGTCGGGCGTCGGGGTGCGCGGGACCTTGGGCTGTCCGCCGCCCTGCTGGTCGGTCAGGATGTTGACCCGCGCCCAGATGATCCCGGGCCGGTAGGGGTCCCAGGTCGTGGCGGCGTCGAAGCCCCCGTAGAAGTAGCGGTTGAGGTCGAGGATGCGGGCGAGGTTGCCGAGGTCCGCCGGCCGGGCCACGAGGTCACCGACGGCCTCGAGGTCCCGACCCAGGCACACGACGTTCGGTCGTTGATCGCGCACCAGCGCGTCGAGCCGGCGCAGCGTGGGGGTCGCGTCCGTCAGGATGCCCTCGACCGCGGGGCGCGAGGCCGCCAGGGACTCCAGCACGTCGGCGGTGTCCGTGATGGCGGAGGCCAGGTCGTCGCGCTGCCGCTGCAGCGCCTGGAGCACGTCGGCGCTCTCGTCGAGGAGGCGTTCGGCGTCCGGGATCCCGGTCACGAGGGTGGCGGTGAGCTCGGCGCTGTCGCGGTTGAGCTCCCGCAGGGTGCCGACCCGGCCGTCGAGCGCGGTGCCGAGCTCGTCGATCACCGTCGCCAGCTCGGGGCCCGGGATGGCGGCGAGGAGGGTCTCGGCCCGGTCGAGGAGCGCCGGGACGGACGCGGGCGTGACCACCGCGGCCGGTCGGAGCCGGCTGCCCGGCACCGCGGCACGCCAGTCGTGGGCGACGGGCACACGGCTCGGGACCAGCGGATCGTCGGGCTCCCAGCCGCGGGGCACGGGCGTCAGCTCGAGTGCCGGCTCCCCGATCGCCGACCGACGCAACACCTGCACGAGCGCGTGCTCCGGTACCTGCGCCCCCCGCTGCAGACGCAGGACGAGGTCGACGTCGTCCCGCGTGACCGTCGTCGAGGCCACGATCCCGACGGCGGTCCCACGGACCGTGACCGGGTGTCCCGCCTGGACCCCGCCGGTCTCGGGGACCGCGACCACCAGGTCGTAGGTGTTCCCGAGCACCGCCGGACCGATCCACCGGACGGCGCCGGCGACGGCCACCAGGGCTGCGAGGACGAGCATCGCCCCGAGGTTGGCGCGCAGACGCGGCGTCAGCGGCGAGGTCACGGCCCTCCCCCGTCCCGTGGCTCGCCGTGGGGGCCGTTCGGCGAGACCCCGTCCGGGTACCGGCACCCCTCGTGGTGGAGGTCGCAGCCGTCGGGTCCGGCGCCGGGAGGCGGCTCGTTGCTGCGTCCCGGCGTCGTCGGGTGGCAGGTGTTGGACGGGTTGTCCGGCTCGTCGTGGACGCCGCACACGGTGACGTCACCCCAGACCTGCGACTGCTCGTCGATGTGGCCGTTGGCGACGTGCAGGTTGTGACGTGGGAGCCAGCGCAGGAGGGCGTGCAGGGCCCCGTCGACACGCGTCAGCTCCGCCACGGCGAGGTGCAGGCGTCGGAGGAGCGCGTCCAGCGACGGCCCGTTCTCGACCAGGATGGCGGCCGCGACGTCGGCGAGCCGGCTCAGGCTCTCGAGCGCCGCGAACAGGCGCTCGTCCTGCCGGTCGAACGCACGGGCCGCCCGGTCGAGGTCGGCCAGCACGGCGGCGCTCTCGCGGGCATCCGGCGCCAGCTCGGCGAGGAGCCGGTCGGTCGCGTCGACCAGCCGCCCGAGGTCCTCCCGGTCCTCGGCGTACGCGCCCAGCAGGGTGCCGACGTCCCCCAGCGTCGCGCCCAGGGCCGGCCCCCGGCCGTCCAGCGCCGTGGCGCCCACGCCCAGCGCGCGTGCGAGGTGGTCGGCGGACACGACCGCCAGCAGGTCGCTGCCGCTCGCGACGACGTCCTCGATGTCGTCGACCACCTCCCCCGTGCCGAGGTCACCGCCCCGGAAGGGTCCCGGGGCCCCGGGCAGCGCCCGGAGCTCGACGTAGCGCTCCCCCAGCACCCCCGTGGAACGGAGGACGGCGACCACGTCCGCCGGCAGCCCGGTGTCGGCGGCGACCGACATCGTCACCCGCGCACGATGGTCCGAGGTGAGCTCGATGGCCGTGACGGTGCCCACCGGGACGTCGGCCACCCGGACCGATGCGCGCGGCACGAGGTCGCGCACGTCCGCGAACGTCGCCGTCACCGGGACCCGGTCCTCGCCCGGACGCGCGACCAGCACACCACCCAGGAGCACGAGGACCACCAGCGGCACGGCCCGGAGGAGGATCGTCCTCATCGTCGCCCCCCCGGCAACGGACGCAGCCCCAGCTGCGCGGCCGCCCGTCCGGCCGCGACCGCGTCGACGAGCTCGGGCACGCGTGCGACGGCGCGACCGATGGTGTCCTCGAGGGTCAGCTCGTCGGTGCCGGCCACCGCGGGGTCACGGCACGTCACGACGTCCCGGATGCAGACCGAGGCCGGGAGCTCCGCCTCCCACCACGCCGTGTCGGCGCAGTCCTCGCGGCCCAGCCGGTCACACAGTCCCACCAGGCGCTGGGCGAGACGGTCCTGGATCATCCGCCCCACGTCCTGGCTGTGGTTGACGAGGGGCAGCCAGTTCTGGTCGAAGTCGAAGACGCGCTCGGCGTGGCGGAAGAGCTCGCTCTGACCCTCGAGGGTGAGGTGGATGCGGTCGAGGTTGCGGGACAGGGTGCGTCCGACACGGGTGACGCCCTCGACGGTCTCGTCGAGGCGGCCGGCGTGGTCCTCGGCGACGCGACGCAGCTCGAGGACGGTGGCGGCGACCTCCGAGAGGGCGTCCTCGATCGTCCGTCGCTCGTCCGCCAGGACGGACATCAGCGTCGCGTAGTCCTCGACCGTGCGCTCGATGCCCCCGGCGCGGGTCCCGAGCGTCGCGTTGAGCGCCGCGAGCTCAGCGACCAGGTCGACGAGCTCGTCGTCGGCCTCGTGGAGCGCGTCGACGGCCACCGCCACGTCGTCGAGCAGGCGCCCGATGCGCTCGCCGCGGCCGTCGACGATCGCGGCCGTGTTGCGGACGAGTCGTGCCAGCTCGTCGGGCGGCAGCGCCACGAGGACGTCGTTCAGCGACTCGAGGATCTCGTCGAACTCGGCCGGCACGGTCGTGCGCTCGACGGGGATCGTGGCGCCGGCCGCGAGCAACGGCCCCCCGGTGTGCACGGGCTCGAGCTCGACGAAGCGCTCCCCCAGGAGCGAGCCCTGGACGACGTGGGCGCGGACGTCCGCCGGCAGGTCGACGTCGTCGTCGAGCTGCAACCGCACCCGGACCACCCCGCGGTCCTCCGGGGCCGTGACGTCGAGCACCCGGCCGACGGTCAACCCGAGGACCCGGACGTCGGAGCCCGGGAAGAGGTTGAACGCACGGGCGAACTCGGCCTCGACCTCGCGGTCACCGCTGCCTGCGATCCCGCACGCGGCCCCCGCCCCCGCGAGCGCGAGGACGAGGGCCACGGCGATCGCGGTGACGCGGCCTCGGCGCGCCCTCATCGGGCACCTGCCACGGTCGGGCGGTCGGGCTCGGGGCAGGGGGCGGGGCCGAGCACCTGGTCCAGGATCTGGTCGATGACGCCGCCGCACCCGGCGAACGCGTCGATGCCCGCCATGCCGATGCCGGTCGTGAAGATGTTGCCCCAGCTGGGGTTGTCGGCCGGACCCGACCGGCCGACGGAGGCGAAGCCGCTGAAGGCGACCCCGCCGTAGGCGACGGCGTGCGCCAGGTCGACCTGGTGCCGGTCCACGATGGCGACGAGCTCGTCGGCCTCGAGCAGGACGCGGTCGAGCTCGGCCCGGTGGTCCCGCAGCAGGCCGCCGGTCAGCTGGGAGGCGTCGCGGGTGGCGTGGAGGAGCGACCGGACGGCGTCGCGTCGGGCCGCGAGCTCGTCGACCGTCGACCCGAGTGCGTCGATGGTCCGGACCAGGTCGTCGTCCCGGTCCTCCACCGCGTCCACCACGGTCCGGGCCCGTCCGACGAGCGACACGAGCGCGTCGCGGTCGTCGGCCACGGTCCGCCCCACGTCCGTGAGGCCGTCGAGCAGGCGGCCGACCTCGTCGCGCTGGCCCTCGGTGACGTCGGCGAGGGAGGTGACGAGGCGCGTCAGTGCCGCCGCGTCGGCGTCCTGGAGCAGCTCGACCGTGGCGTCCCCGAGCTCCGGCACGTCGACCGGGACGCGCGTGCGGTCGATCGGGATGACGGCCGCCGGCGAATCCTCGAGCAGGTCGTCCCAGTCGTCCCCCGCGACGAGCTCGACGGCGCGCGCGCCGAGGAGGTTCTCGGTGACGATGGCCGCGTGCGAGTCGACCGGCAGCTCCGCCGACGTCCGCACCTCGATGACGATGTGGCCGTCCTCCAGCCGGACGTCCATCACCCGGCCGGCGCGCACACCGGCGACCAGGACGTCGTCGCCCTCCGTGATGCCGGCCGCGTTGGCGAACTCCACCGCCACCGCGTACCCGGGGACGAACGCACCACCCGACAGCCCGACGGCGAACGCCGTGGCCGCGGCGATCACCACGGCGGCGACGAGGCCGACGGTCACCTGGTTGCGCTCGAGCAGCACGGACCCCCCTCAGCCGGCACGGAGCCGGAACACGTCGCCCCAGCTCGCACCGCTCGTCGTGTCGCCCGAGGCCCCGCCCTGCCGCGGGGGCAGCGTCGCTCCCCGCTCGGTGGCCACGGTGTCCTCCCCGATGGAGGCCCCCGGGACGCGGATGTTGAACCACTGGCCCCAGCGCGAGATGCGGTGGTAGGACACGATGCCGGGGGCCAACGTCCGCACCGTGCGCTCGACCTCCTCGTGGTTGGCGCTGAGGACGAGCGCTGCCCGGTCGAGGGCCGCGACGAGACCACGGATGTCCGCGTCGTCGTCGCGGAGGACGCGGGCGAGCTCCACCTCCACGGCACCGATCGCGTCGATGGCCTCCACGAGCACGTCGTTGCGCGCCTCCACCGACTCGCTCACGTCCGCGAACCCGGAGATCACGTCGCGGAGCTGCTCCTCCCGGTCGGCGTAGGCGCCGAGCACCTCGGTCCCGTTCCGGAGGACCCGGCCGATGGCCTCGGACCGTTCGCCCAGGACCTCGAGGACGTCGGCGGCGTCGGTCGTCAACGCCCGGACGTCGTCCTCGCGACCCTCGAGCGCCGCCGCGAGCTCGCGCACGACCACGTTGGACACGGCCGGGTCCAGCGCGCGCATCACCGGGGTGAGCCGTGCGAGCAGCGTGTTGACGTCGGCCGGCGAGCGGGTTCGCTCGACCGGGAAGTGGAACGACGCCGGGAGGTCGCCCGCGCCGGCGGTCTCGACGTAGAGGTAGCGGAGGCCGAGCGTGTTGCGCCACCGGACGGCGAGGGTGCTGTCGACGCCGATCCGCACACCGTCGTCGACGGTGAACGTCACGAGGGCGCGGCCACGCCGGACCTCCACCGCCTCGACCTTCCCGACGTCGACGCCGGCGACGCGGACGCTGTCGTCCGGCACCAGGCCCTGCGCGCTCGCGAACTCGCCCGTGAAGGTGCGCCGCTCCGCGAAGGGGGCGATGTTGCCGATGACGACGACGATCCAGGCGGCGATCACGAGGCACGCCGCGGCGAAGACGGCGAACTTGGGACCCGCGTGCCGGTCGTTCACCGCGGCGGCTGGCGGTCGGCGGGCGGTCGTGCGCAGCCGGGTGCGACCTCGCGGAGCTCGGGCGGCAGTCCCTGGCAGAGCCGCGCGATGGAGCCCTCCTCGCCGATGAACGCACGGAACCAGGCGTGTTCGCTGCCGTCGTCGAGGCTCCCCCCGTGCTGGCCGAAGACCAGGGCGTAGCGGTAGATGCCGTGGATCATCCGGCCGATCTCCGCCATGCGGGGATCGATCACGGCGCCGATCGTGTCGGAGAGGCCGAACAGCCGGCGGATCCGCGGTCGCTCGTGCTCGAGCAGCTCGGCCAGCCCGACGGAGAACCGGTCGAGGGCCACCGCCGCGGCGGCGAGGTCCGCCTCCCGGTCAGCGACGACCCCGACCGCGTCCGGCAACGCCGCGGCGACGCGGTCGAGGTCGTCGGCCCGGTCGGCCACCGCCTCGACGACGTCCGCGAGCGCCGCGACGCGCGCGACCTGGTCGCCGGCGGTCCGGGCCCCGAAGGCGGCGAGCTCCTCCACGGCGTCGAGGTTGCGACCGAGCGTGGCCGCATCGTCCTCGTCGAGCCCACCCAGCGCGGCGACGAGCGCGGCGAGCCGGTCGGCGTCGAGGTCGGAGAGGAGCCGGTCGAGCTCCGCCACGACGGCGTCCACCTCGGTCGGTGCGGTGCCGTCCGCGACGGCCAGGTGGTCGCCGTCGCGGAGGAACGGCGCGACGAGCGGACCGTCCGGGCGCAGCTCGATCTGCTTCTCCCCGAGGAGCGTCTTCGCCGTCACCACCGGCCGCACGTCGGTGGGGACCGCCGGCTCCGGCTCCAGCTCGAGGGTCGCCACCGGGAGTCCGTCGCGGAGCTGGAGCGCGACGACGCGGCCGATCCGCACCCCCCGCAGCTTGACGTGCGAGCCCGCTCCGAGGCCGGATCCCGCCGCCTCACCGAGCTGCACCTCGACCTCGTAGGCGCCCGGGACGGTCGTGACGTGCTCGGCCACCAGGCGTCCACCGCCGACGAGCAGGACCGCGAGCGCGGTGCCCACGACACGCCGGACCAGCGTCGTGTCCATCACCGCCCGTCCGCCCCCGTGGTCCGGGTCACGCCGGCATGCCCGTCCCGAGGATGTCACGGACCGTCGGGCTCGTCTCCACCGCCGCGGGATCCGGAGCCGTCCGGAACAGCAGGTCGGGATACGTGGCGGTGAACGAGAACCAGTAGTTCTCGTTCTTGTAGTGGTGCAGCCGGTGGTGCTTCCAGAGCGTGCGGTAGAGCCAGCGCTTGGGGCGGTAGTCGGTGTGGACCAGGTAGTGCGTCCACTCGTAGACGAGGCCGATGCCCGAGATGGTGGCGAGGAACGTGAGCCCGAGCCCGAGCCTCGGGAACGCGAAGAGCGCCGCGAGGATGGCGATGGCGCCGAGCTGCAGGATGACGCTCGTCGGGAGGAAGGTCAGGCGCATGTCGCGCGGATCGGCGTGGTGCTCGCGGTGCTTGCGCGCGAAGAGCGGATCGAACGTGAACCGTCCCAGCTGCAACGGCTTCATGTGGAGCAGCACGATGTGCGCGGTCCACTCGACGAACGGCTGTCCCACCACCATCCCGACCGCCAGGAACAGGTCGACCCGCGTGTACCCGCCGACCACGAGCCGGGCGACCAGCGCGACCACGAACAGCGGGGCGATGAGACGCGGCGACCGCCAGCCCCAGAACTCCCGGAACGCCTGGCCGAGGGACAGGCTGCGCCGCCGGCGACCGTCGCTGGTCCCGGGCGCGTCCTCGCCGGCCTCGGTGGCGGGTCCGGTGGTCGTCTCAGACATGGGCATCCTCCTGGGGCTCCCGCACGGGATCCGGGTCGTCGAGCAACTGGTCGAGAACGGCGAGCGTCGCGCGCGCGCCCCGGTCCACCACGGCCCGCACGGCAGCGGTGGCCGCCCCGCGGTCGCCTGCCTCGACCGCGGCCACGACGGACGCGTAGCCCGCCACGTCGGAGACCTCGTCGCGCATCACCACGGCGAGCGCGTCCATGATGGGTTCGTAGGCACGCCGGAGCGCGTTGAACAGCAGGCGGTAGACGAGGTTCGACGACGCGTCGATGAGTCGCTCCCAGAACGCCATCGCCGACCGTTGCAGGACCGCGACGTCGGAGGTGGCGCGCATGTCGTCGACGATCGCGGTGAGGGCCGCGATGTCCGCCGGGGTGGCGTGGGCGGCCGCAGCGGCGGCGACGGTGGGCCCCATCTCGGTGCGTGCCTCCACGATGCTCCGCGCGATCCGCAGGTCGAGCGTCCCGTCGGCGTCGAAGAGGAGCAGCGGGAGCAGCTCCGGCCCGGCCGTCCGGCGGAAGTCGCTCACGACCGTGGCACCGCCGTGGCGGATGCGCACCAGGCCGGCCTGGTCCAGCCGCTTCAGCGCCTCCCGGACGACGGGGCGGGAGACCCCGAGCGCCTCCGCCAGGGACCGTTCGGACGGCATCGGGTCACCGGCGGCGACGCCCCCACCGACGATCGACGCGGCGAGCTGGTCGTAGACGTCGTCGGAGGCCGACGAACGGCTGACGGGGCGGAGATCCAGGGCTTTGCCTCGAGGCGCGGTGGCGCCAGCCTGGCACGTCCGGCGCCGGAGGTCAACTGGTAATACCACGACCGGGACGCGCCGGCGACGCTCGCCGACGAGGTGGGACGTCCGAGCGCCGCGCACCTCCCACTACCCTCGTCGCCTGTCGTCCGGAGGCCCTCCCGTGCCCGACCCCGTGCTCCCCGACCCCGTGATCGCCGACCCCGTGATCGCCTCCGAGGGGTGGAGCGTGCTCCACCTCTTCTTCAAGGTCGACCACGCCGCCGCGGCCGAGCTCCCCCCGGGCGCCGGCAAGGACCTCGCCGGCGTGCTCACGGCGCTCGCCGAGGACGTCCAGCTCCACTGCTTCACGGCGGTCGGGCACAAGGCCGATCTGATGGTCATGGCGCTCGACCGGGACCTGACGGCGGTACGTCGCGTCCAGACCGCGATCGCGGTGTCGCAGGCGGCGCCGGCGCTGGTGCTCGACTGGTCCTACCTGTCGCTCACCGAGACCAGCGAGTACACCGCCACGCCCGAGCAGTACCGGGAGGAGATGGCGGCGAAGGGCGTCGAGGGCGACGACCTCGAGCGTCGCGTCGCGGAGTTCGCCGAGCGCATGGCCACCTACAACGAGCACAAGCTCCACCCCGCCATGCCCGCCTGGGAGCTCGCGTGCTTCTACCCGATGTCCCACCGCCGCGAGGGCGACGACAACTGGTACTCGCTCGACTTCGAGGAGCGCAAGCGGCTCATGCACGAGCACGGCCGCTCGGGCCGCGCCTACACCGGTCGGGTCCTGCAGCTGGTCTCGGGATCCACCGGTCTCGACGACTGGGAGTGGGCGGTCACCCTGTTCGCCCACGACCTCGCCGACGTCAAGGACATCGTCTACACGATGCGCTACGACGAGGCCTCGGCGCGGTACGCCGAGTTCGGTCCGTTCGTGATCGGGATGCGTCGCACCCCCGACGAGCTCGTCGCCGAGATCGGGCTGGTCCCCGCCGGCGATGCCTGAGGCGGCCGACGTCCCGGCGCTCTTCGACCCGACGCCCCTGGTCCGCCGCGCCACCGGTCTCCTCCGGGCGCACGCCCTGTCCCCGGGCGACCGGCTGCTGACCCTCCTCCCGAACACGCCGGCGACGCTCGCGCTCCAGCTCGCCGCCATGCTCGACGGCGTGGTGCAGGTCCCCCTCCCCATGGACCTCGGACCCGGTGAGGTCCGGGAGATCGTCGCGGACGCCGACCCCCGGCTCGCGCTCGTCGACGTGGGCGCCCGCGCAGCCGCCGGGCTGGCCGTGCCCACCCAGCCGTTCGATGCCGACGTCCTCGGCGGCGCGGACGCCACGGAGCCCGCCGCGCCGTGGCCGCGGACACGCCCGATGGCGTTCACCTCCGGCACGACCGGGCGGCGCAAGGGCGTCACGGTCGGGGTCCACGACGCGGCCTGGGGGGAGGCCGTCGTCGACGACGAGCACGCCGCCTTCGACCGGCGGCACGGCGACCGGCACCTCGTGGTCTCGCCCCTGCACCACAGCGGTCCCTTCCGGTTCGCGTTCGTGACCGCGCTGACGGGCGGCCGCGTCGCGGTCCTGCCACGGTTCGACGCCCGCGCGTGGCTGGCCGCGCTGCGGCAGCTCCGGCCCACGTCGGTCTTCTGCGTCCCGACGCAGCTGCGCCGGCTGCTCGCGCTGCCCGGCCTCACCGCCGACGACCTCGCGTCGCTGCGGCTCGTCGCCCACGCCGCCGCGCCGATGCCGGTGCCGCTGAAGGAGCGGCTCCTCGAGCTCGCGCCCGAGGGTTCCGTGCACGAGTTCTACGGCTCGACGGAGGGGCAGTTCACGGTCTGCCCCCCGGACGTGTGGCGGTCGGCACCGGGGACGGTCGGCGGCGCACGGGCCGGCCGGACGCTCGAGGTGCGGGGCGAGGCCGGCGGGGACCTCCCGCCCGGCGACGTCGGCACCGTCTGGGTCCACGCCCCGGACCACGCCCGCTGGGCCTACTGGCGCGACCCGGCACGTACCGCCGCCGCCTGGGACGGCGACGCCTTCACCGTCGGCGACGTCGGTCACCTCGACGGGGACGGCCGGCTGTTCCTCGACGGGCGGCCGGGCGACCTCGTGATCTCCGGCGGCGTCAACGTCTACCCCGCCGAGGTCGAGCGACGCCTGCTCGACCTCCCCGGCGTGGCGGAGGCGGTCGCCTTCGGCGTGCCGGACGAGGAGTGGGGGCAACGCCTGGTGGCCGCGGTCGTCGCGGAAGCGGGTGCCACCCCCGACACCGAGGCCATGCGGGGGCGGCTGCGCAGCGAGCTCGCCGCGGCGAAGGTCCCGAAGCGCATCGTCGTGGTCGACGACCTCCCCCGGACCGACACCGGCAAGGTCCGTCGGGTGGGGCTCGCCGCGGCACTCGGACTCGAGCCGTGAGCACCGTCCGACAGCTCGTCGCCGCGCTCGGGGCGCACGCGCCCCGCTCGCCGGCGGAGGCGCACAGCGTCCGGCGCGTGCTCGCCCACCTGCGGTGGCTGCCGAACCCGTTCGACGAGGACGCCGACCCGACGCACGTGACCGGGTCCGCCATCGTCGTCGACGAGCGCGGCCGCGTCCTGCTGCACCGCCACAAGCGCCTCGGCATCTGGCTCCAGCCAGGGGGCCACCTCGATCCCGGCGAGGACCCCGCCACGGCCGCGGTCCGGGAGACGCTCGAGGAGACCGGCCTCGTGGCGGCCCACCCCGCCGGCGGCCCGCGTCTGCTGCACGTCGACGTCCACGAGGGACCGCGTGGACACGTGCACCTCGACCTCCGCTACCTGCTCCGCGCCGCGGGCGCGGACGCCTTCGCCCCCGGTGCCGGCGAGAGCGAGCACGTCGCCTGGTTCGACGCCGACGAGGCGCGCCGCGTCGGTGACCGCTCGCTCGCCGAGGCCGTGGCCGCCGCCGGGGACCTCGTCCCGGCCGCCGGGGGGTCGCCTAGCGGCGGGTGAAGTGACGGCGCATCGCGGTGACGTCGTCCTCGCTGCCCATGACGACGAGGACGTCACCCGGCTCCAGCAGGGAGGTCGCGATCGGGTGGGTGTCGAGGCGGGTCTCGCCGCGGTGCCGGAGGGCGAGGACGCTGCACCCGAACCGCTCCCGGATGGCGGCGTCCTTCAGGCTCCGTCCGGCCAGCCCGTCGCCGGCGTGGACCGGCACCTCCTCGAGCGTGTAGTCGACCCCGCCCCCGCCGATCCCGTCGAGGAAGTCGGCGACCGCCGGGCGGGTGAGGATCTGCGCGATCCGTCGGCCGCCGATGGTGGACGGGGCGATGACGCGGTCGGCGCCGGCGCGGCGGAGCTTGCCCTCGTTCTCCTCCGACTTCGCACGCGCGATGACGACCGTGTCCGGCGACAGCCCCTTGGCGGTCAGCGTCACGAGCACGTTGTCGGCGTCGGAGTTGACGCACGCGACGACGGCACGCGACCGGTCGAGCCCCGCCTCCTCGAGCACGTGCTCCTCCGTCGCGTCGCCGTCGATGTAGGGGTAGCCGAGCTCGACCACCTCCTCGATCTTGTCCTCGTCGTTGTCGACGACGACGAACGGCTCGCGCTCGCGGTCGAGCTGGTACGCCAGATGTCGGCCGACGCGCCCGAACCCGCAGACGATGACGTGGTCGTCCAGATCCTCGATCTCGCGCTGCATGCGACGCCTCTCGATGAAGTGCCGGAGGTGACCCTCGACGACGAACTCGGCCGCCGTCAGGGCGGTGTAGGACGCGCTGCTGACGCCGGCGACGATCAGACCGATGGTCAGCATCTTGCCGCCCGTCGACAGTTCGACGACCTCGCGGAAGCCCACGGTGGTGATCGTGATGACGGTCATGTAGAGGGCGTCCAGCGGACCGATCCCCTCGACGACCTGGTAGCCGACGAAGCCGGCCAGCACCACGGCGAGGAACGCCGCGATCGCGAGCCGCAGCCGCCGCTGCTCCGGCGGCGGGGTGGGGCCGTGTGGGTGGGGACGGAACGTCCCGTCCCGGCGCCCGTCCCGGGCGGAGTCGCGGGCCCGCGAGCGGCGGCTCACCAGCGCGCCTGGTGCGACTCGGTGACGCCGGTGAGCTCGACGTCGACCGGCACACCGTCGGGGCCGGGCAGCGTGCCGGTCAGCCGTCCCACCGGCTGGACGTACCGGGACGACACCAGGAGCAGGTCCTCCGCCGCGGCGCGCACCCCGACGGGCTCGAGGTCGACCCGCCACCCGGGACCCGCGACCACCCATCCCCCGGCGGGGTCGTCCCCGACCGGAGCGAGCTCGGAGACCCCGAGCGGGTACGGGGTGCCGTCCCACCAGACGACGTCCTCACCGGCACCGCCCGCGTTCATCCCGGTCGAGACGTTCAGCCCCACCCGGGCCCGTCCCCCGGTGCTCCATCCGGCCCCGGCGGCCCAGCGCCACGTGGTGTCGCGGTCCTGGCGACCGGCGGTCCAGTCGCGCCACCCGGCCCCCGCGAGGACGGCGGTGGCGCCCTCCCAGCCGAGCTCCCCGTGGACCTCGTAGCCGGCGGCCTTCTGGGTGACGTTCCAGCCGCCCCGGGGGGTGTCGGTGACCAGGACCGCGGGCGTCCCGGGTCCCGCGGTCAGCCGGGCCCGCAACCGACGGGTGGATCCCGGCGGGCGGACGTCGACCGTCAGGCTCCCGTCCCCGCCGACCGTGAGGTGCTCGCGCCCGGCGAAGCTCCCGCCACCGGCCGGCGTGCGTGCGACGGTGCAGCCGCGACCCAACGGGCGCAGGCGCTCCCAGGTCACCATCTCGCCGTCGAGGACCGCCCACACGAAGGCGGTCCCGACGTAGCCGAGGTCCGCGACGGCGGCACCGACGCAACGGTGCTCGTCGCCCGCCGCCGCGTACATCCACCGCCGGACCCGACCGCGCCGACGGCCGAAGGAGACGGGGTCGACGTCGAGGTGGCCGGCCGTCAGTCCCGCCGGGAGCTGGGACGTGACGAGCGGCAGCGGCGGCAACGTGGTCAGCGGCATGGCCGGGAGCCTACGGCCACGCCGCCGCCCCGGTCGCGCTCAGAAGAGCCGGAGGTGGGTGTCCTCGGTCCCGCGCAGGCGGTCGAGGTCGACGACCGCGCAGCGGATCCCCCGCGACTCGGC
>JAHWJY010000184.1 GCA_019348135.1 Actinomycetota bacterium | reverse complement strand
TCGTCGTGACCGCGTCGTCGTCGACGAGGCCGCCGAGGTAGACGAGCTGGTCGAGTCGCGCCCGCTCCGCCGCGTCGCGGAAGGTGCGCGCCATCTCGATCTCGCGGTCCACGAGCCGCCCCGGCGAGGTGTCCATGCCGTGGACCAGGTAGACCGCCCGGTCGACGCCGGCCATCGCCGTGTCGAGCGACACCCAGTCCCGCACGTCGCCGTGCGCGACCTCGACGCGGTCATGCCAGGGTGCGTCGTCGAGCCCCGAGGGGTCACGGGTGAGGCAGCGGACGTCGTGGCCGGCGTCGAGCAGCACCGGGACGAGGGCGCTGCCGACGAACCCGGTCGCTCCCGTGACGAGGATCGTGGTCATGTGCGCAGCGTGACGGGTCCCGGTCCGCTCCGCTCGCTCTCGGCCCGGCCGGACGATGCGGGTGACCCGACCCATCCGTCGGTCGTCACGCCCCGAGCCTCCGGACGAGCGCCTCCGCGGCCCGGTCGCACCCCTCCCGGTCGACGTCGAGGTGGGTGACGACGCGCAGCAGGTTCGGCCCCATGGACCCGACGAGCACCCGGTCCTCCGCGGCGAGGTCGCGGACCACGTCCGCCGCCGGGACCGCGCCGGTGTCGAGGTAGACCATGTTGGTGACGACGCCGGTGGGATCGACCGCCCCGGGCAGCTCCGTCGCGACGGTCTCGGCCAGGTGCCGCGCGTTCGCGTGGTCGTCCGCGAGCCGGTCGACGTGGTGCGACAGCGCGTAGCGCACCGCGGCGGCGAGCACCCCGACCTGGCGCATCGCGCCGCCGTAGACGCGGCGCCAGTGGCGGGCCTGCTCGACGAGGTCGCGGTCCCCGACGACGATCGACCCGACGGGCGCACCGAGGCCCTTGGACGCCGAGAACATCAGCGCCTCGACCCGCCGGGCGTAGTCCGCCACGTCCACGCCGGTGGCGACGCTCGCGTTGAAGATCCGCGCCCCGTCGGCGTAGACGGCGATCCCGGCCTCGTCGGCGACGCCCCGGATCCCGTCGAGCGTGCCGAGGTCGTAGACGGTCCCACCCCACCGGTTGGACGTCTGCTCGATGCAGACGAGCGACGACGTGGTGTAGGGGAAGGCCGCGGGGCGGAGCGCAGCGCGGACGAGGTCGGCGGTCAGGATCCCGCCCGGCGCGTCGACGGTGCGGAACTGCAGCCCGCCGAGCTGCGCGTGGGCGCCGGCCTCGTAGGCCACGAGGTGCGCCGCGGCCTCGACCACGACCTCGGTCCCCGGTGCGGCCAGGACGCGCAGCGCGATCTGGTTCGCCATGACCCCCGTGGGGGCGAACAGCGCCGCCTCGCGTCCGAAGCGCTCCGCGACCTCCCGCTCCAGCGCGATCACGGTGGGGTCCTCGCCGTACACGTCGTCGCCGACCTCGGCCTCCGCCATCGCCCGACGCATCCCGGTGGTGGGACGGGTCACGGTGTCGGAGCGGAGGTCGACGGGCGTGTGGGGCACGGGGGGTCCTCTCGCGGTCGCGGCGCGGACGGACGCGCCGCGCGGTGAGGGTAGACAGCCGCGGCGTGGCTACCGTGCGGCTCGTCCCTCGAGAGCGGCTGCGCGATGTCCGACGACCCCTGCCCCGTCCCGCGGGGACGCTCGGTGGGCGCGCTCCGGATGGAGGGCGACGCGCTCGCCGGCGTGGTGGCCGCCATGACCGCGGACGACCTCGACCGGCCGACGCGGTTGGGGGACTGGACCGTCCAGCAGCTCGTGGCGCACCTCGTCCGCGGCATCGACCGGATCCCGGCGTACCTCGCCGCCGACGAGCCGCCGGAGGCGGAGACCGACTGGCTCGACTACTGGTCGCGGGCGGCCGAGACCGATCCGGCGGGGGTCTCCCAGCGCGCCCGGGAGTTCGCGCAGGCCATCAACGGTCGGCGGGTGCGCGACGTCTGGCGCGACACCCTGGAGGTCGCGGTCGGCGAGGCGCACGCCGCACCCGCCGACCGCCTGGTCGGGACGCCCTTCGGCGGGATCCGGCTGGACCACTACCTCCCGACGCGCGTCCTGGAGGTCACGGTCCACGGGTTGGACCTGCGGGCGGCGCTCGGCCTCGAGGAGGTCGCCACCCCGCTCGCGCTCGGGATCACGACCGAGGTGCTCGACGAGCTCCTCGAGGGCCCCCGCCCCGACGACGTCGGCGGCGACCCGGTCGCCTGGATCCTGGCCGCGACCGGCCGCCGCCCGAGCGACGACCCGCGCCTGCCCGTGCTCACCTGACCCCGGACGGGCCCCGCTCGCCCAGCCACCGCGCCAGGTCGTCGTGGACCTGCCGTCCGCCGGCGATCACCCCCGTGCGCGGCCGGCCGCCCAGCACGGTCGACACGCTCGAGACGACGCCGCCGGCCTCCTCGACGAGCAGCCGCCCGGCGGCCCAGTCCCAGGGGTTGAGGCCGTGCTCGAGGTAGCCGTCGACGCGCCCCGCGGCGGTCCACGCGAGGTCGAGCGCGGCCGAGCCACCGCGACGGACGTCGCGCGTCACGGTCACGAGGTCGGCCACGAGCCGTCCCTGGTCGGCACGCGTCGACGACTCGTAGGCGAACCCCGTCGCGACGAGGGTGCGGGCGAGGTCGGGCGGCGCGCTCACGTGCAGCTCGTGGTCACCGAGGCGGGCACCGCCACCCCGGACGGCCACGAAGCACTCATCGGGGATGGGGGCGAACACGACCCCTACCACCGGGCCGGCCTCGTCCTCGCACGCGATCGAGACGCACCACTGCGGGTACCGGTAGAGGAAGTTGACCGTGCCGTCGAGCGGATCGACGACCCACCGCAACCCGGTGGTCCCGGTCCGGTCCGCCGCGGCCTCCTCGCCCAGCATGCCGTCGTCCGGCCGCGCCGCGAGGAGACCTTGCGTGATGAGGCGCTCGGCCGCGTGGTCGGCCTCGGAGACCGGATCGGTGGCGCTCGTCTTCGTCTCGACGCCCAGCGAGCGGCGCTCGGCGTAGGAGCGCAGCAGATCGCCGGCGTCGCGGGCGACGTCGACCGCGAGCTCGAGGAGTCCGGACGGATCGGTCACGTCACATCACGTCGTCGACGAGCCCGACGACCCCCTCGGCGAACCGTTGCAGCGCCGGACGCCGCTTCCAGCGCTCCTCGGTGATCTCCTCGGAGAGCTCGAGGTCGGCCGCGAAGTGCTCATCGAGGATGCCGGCGACCTCGGGCGAGAACATCACGAGGTCGACCTCCTCGTCCTGCGACAGGGAGCGGCTGTTGAAGTTCGCGGAGCCCACGTCCGCGACCACGCCGTCGACCACCATCGTCTTCGCGTGCAGCATCGACCGCTCGTAGGTGAACATGCGTGCACCGGCGGTCATGAGCTCCTCGAAGTGCTCCTGCGCGGCCAGCCCCGCGACGCGCTTGTCGACGTGGGCCCCCGGGACGAGGATGCGGACCTGGACCCCGCGGACGCACGCGTCCGTGATGGCCTGGATCGCGCCCTCGTCGGGCGCGAGGTACGCCGAGGTGATGTCCACACGCTCCTCGGCGAGGTCGATCAGGAGCCGTTTGAGGATCGACATCCGGCTGACACCGTGGCCGGCCGAGCTGCGCACCACCATGGCCGCGACGTCGCCGGCGTGCTCGGGCGCGGGGTACTGCTCGTCGCGGTCGAGGATCGGGTGCGGTGTCTCGGCCCAGTTCTCGAGGAAGGCCGCGCGCAGCCCGTCCGCCGCGGGTCCCTCGACCCGGACGTGGGTCTCGCGCCACTCGTGCTCGGTCCGGGCGTCGCCGAGCCACTCCTCGGCGATCCCGACGCCACCGGTGAAGCCCACGGCGCCGTCGAGCAGCAGCACGCGGCGGTGGGTGCGGTGGGAGGCGCGCAGCTTCAGGTCCCCGACCGGACGGAAGCGCTCGAACAGCACGCCCGCCTCGGTCATCCGCTGGACCAGCTCGTCGTCCATCAGCCGTGCCCCGATGGCATCCACCAGCACCCGGACCCGCAGCCCGTCCCGGGCCCGCTCGGCGAACGCCTCCGCGAACCACTCCGCCGGCGCCCCACCCCAGTAGACGTAGGTCATGAAGTCGATCGTCCGCTCCGCCGAGCGGATCGCGTCGAGCATCGCGGGGAAGATGCGCTCGCCGTTCCTCAGGACCTCGACGGCGTTGCCGTCGGAGGCACGGATCCCCATCAACGCCTCGAGCGCGCGGCGGAAGTCGTGCGGGTCTCGCGCCAACGGAGGACCGATCGTTCGGAGGGGTGCGTCTCCCCTGGGACGAGCGTCACCGTAGTGCCGGGTCGCGCCGTGCCCACCGCGTCGCCCCGTCCCCCGGGTCACCCAACGTCACCCGAAGAACACCTCGGCGACCCGGTAGAGCGCCTCGGGGACGGTCTTGAGCTGCCCCACGGTCTCCTG
>JAHWJY010000054.1 GCA_019348135.1 Actinomycetota bacterium | reverse complement strand
CGGCGACCCGGTAGAGCGCCTCGGGGACGGTCTTGAGCTGCCCCACGGTCTCCTGCAGATCCACGGGGCGGACGACGCCGGCGACGTAGCCGGTCATCTGTCCCCACTCGCCGCCGTGGGCGAGGTCGATCGCCTTGACGCCGTAGCGCGTGGCCAGCACGCGGTCCATCGCGTTGGGGCTGCCCCCACGCTGCACGTGGCCGAGGATCGTGACCCGGGCCGGGAACCCCGTGCGCGCCTCGATCTCGTGGGCGATCGTGTGGCCGAGGCCCCCGAGCTTCGGTCGGCCGAACTCGTCGGTCGGCGGGGCGGACAGCTCCATCGTGCCGGGGACGGGCTCCGCGCCCTCGGCAACGACGACGATGGAGAAGTCACGGCCGGAGCCGGCGCGGTGCTTGAGGTGCCGGCACACCGCATCGATGTCGAACGGCACCTCGGGGATCAGGATCGCGTCGGCACCGCCGGCCATGCCGGCGTAGGTCGCGATCCAGCCGGCGTGCCGCCCCATCACCTCGAGGACCATCACCCGGTTGTGGGACTCGGCCGTCGAGTGCAGGCGGTCGACCGCCTCCGTGGCCGTGTCGACCGCCGTGAGGAAGCCGATCGTGAGCTCGGTCCCCGCGACGTCGTTGTCGATCGTCTTCGGGATGCCGATGAGCGGCAGCGCCTCGTCGCGGGCCAGCCGCGCGGTCGCGGCCAGCGTGCCCTCGCCCCCGATCACGATGAGCCCGTCGAGCCGGTGGATGTCGAGCGCCTCGCGGATGCGCTCGACGCCGTGCTCCTCGCGGTACGGGTCGACCCTGGACGTCCCCAGCAGCGTCCCCCCGCGGTCGAGCAGCCCACGGGTCGAGGCGAGCGTGAGCTGTTGGGTCTGGGACTCGAGCACGCCCTTCCAGCCGTTGCGGAACCCGAAGGTCTGGACGTTGTGCTGCTCGGCCCGCCGAACGATGGCGCGGATCGAGGCGTTCAGCCCCGGACAGTCGCCGCCGCCGGTCAGGATGCCGATACGCGAGACCACCGTCGCTCCTCGAGAGATC
This sequence comes from Actinomycetota bacterium, assembly GCA_019348135.1. Taxonomy (GTDB): domain Bacteria; phylum Actinomycetota; class Nitriliruptoria; order Nitriliruptorales; family Nitriliruptoraceae; genus JAHWJY01. The sequence continues at coordinate 12,898 of JAHWJY010000054.1, read as the reverse complement.
CGTCAACCACGTCGGCGCCCGATACTAGGCACCCGGGGGGAGCGACCACACCGGCACTACCCTCCCCGCCGCCGGACCCGTCCCGTCCGAGGGGAGATCACCCGATGGCACGCATCCTCAGCATCGACGAGGGCACGACGGGCGTCCGCGGCGTCGTCGTCGACGAGCAGGGCCGGTTCCTCGGCAGCGGGTACCGGGAGTTCGACCAGCACTTCCCCCGTCCGGGGTGGGTGGAGCACGACGCCGAGGAGATCTGGGAGGCGACGCTCGAGGCGTGCGCCGCCGCCCTGGACGCGGCCGGGACGGCTGCCGGTGACGTGACGTGCATCGGCATCACCAACCAGCGCGAGACGACGGTCGTGTGGGACCGCGCCTCGCTCGCACCCGTCCACCGCGCCATCGTGTGGCAGGACCGGCGGACCGCCGCCGCCTGCGACGGGCTCAAGGCCGCCGGCCACGTCGACCTCGTGCGGCGGACGACCGGGCTCGTGATCGACGCCTACTTCTCCGGCACGAAGCTGGCCTGGCTGCTCGAGGAGGTCGACGGCGTGCGCGACCGCGCCGAGCGGGGACAGCTCGCGTTCGGGACGATGGACACGTGGCTGGTCGCCCGGCTGACCGGCGGGCGTGCCCACGTGACCGAGCCCTCCAACGCGTGCCGGACGATGCTGTGGGACCTGCGAGGCGACCGCTGGTCGGACGACATGCTGGAGCTGCTCGAGATCCCCCGGGAGCTCCTCCCGGAGGTGCGCGACTCCGCCGGACACTTCGGGGACACCGACCCCGACGCGTTCCTGGGGATCTCGGCACCGGTCACGGGCATCGCCGGCGACCAGCAGTCCGCGCTGTTCGGGCAGGGCTGCTGGCAGCCCGGGACCAGCAAGAACACCTACGGCACCGGGTCGTTCCTGCTCCTGAACACCGGCGGCGACGCCCCCGAGTCCCGCCACGGGCTGCTCACCTCCGTCGCCTGGCGGCTCGGCGGCACGGTCACCTACATGCTCGAGGGCGCGATCTTCGTCACGGGCGCCGCGGTGCAGTGGCTCCGTGACGGCCTCGGGATCATCGAGCAGGCCGCGGAGACCGAGGCGCTCGCGCGCGGGGTCGAGGACGGCAACGACGGCGTCTACCTCGTGCCGGCGTTCGTCGGCCTGGGCGCCCCGCACTGGGATCAGTACGCCCGCGGGACGCTCGTCGGGCTCACCCGCGGCACGGGGCGGGCCCACCTCGCCCGCGCGGCGCTCGAGGCCATGGCCTACCAGTCGTCCGACGTCGCCGAGCTGATGCAGCGCGAGTCGGGGCAACGGCTCGCGGAGCTGCGGGTCGACGGTGGCGCGGCCGAGAACGACCTGCTGTGCCAGTTCCAGGCCGACGTGCTGGGGGTCCCCGTGCTGCGTCCCGAGATCCAGGAGACGACCGTCCTCGGCGCCGCGTTCCTCGCGGGGCTCGGGGCGGGGGTGTGGTCGTCGACCGACGAGCTCGCCGGGGTGTGGCAGCTCGACGCCCGCTTCGAGCCGGTGATGGACGCGCCCCGTCGGGAGGCGCTGCTGGCCGGGTGGCACGAGGCCGTGGACCGCTCCCGCGGCTGGGCGCACGTGGTGGAGCGGGGCGACTGACCGCCCGGACCACCGACTCCTGGACCACCGACTCCTGGACCACCGACTACTGGGGGCACTCGCCGGTCTGGTCGGTCTCGTCCGGCAGCCACGCCTCCTCCACGCAGTCACGCTCGAAGCCGAGCGGCCACACGTTGGTCGTGCAGCCGCTGCCGTCCATCACGCTCGGCTTGCTCTGCTGCATCATCACGGGGGCGCTCCCGTCGGGGGCGCACCAGGCCGGGTCGTTGTAGTGGCTGCGCTGGTCGAAGTCCAGGAAGTGCCCGGCCTCGTGGTTGATCACGTAGCGCTGGTACTCCGACACGTCCCGGTCGCTCCAGTGGGCCGGCGGCTCCGCGAAGTTCTCGTCGTTGATGTAGATGTCGTCGCCGACGGTGCAGCTCCAGTCGTCGCTGCAGACCGGGTGCCGGTCACCGACCGTGTCGTCGTCGGTGAGCCAGAGCCGCACGTCCGCGCCGTGCTCGACGTACCGGAACAGCAGGCGGCCCTGGATGCTCCACCCGCCGTCACCGTGCAGGGCCTGGTGCGTCCGCGTCGAGAAGATCGCGAAGCTGCCACGGTCCGGGGCACCCTCGGTGCCGAGCTCGTAGGTCACGACGCGTTCGTGACCGGTCGTGGGGTCCGGCGCCTCCAGGCCCAGGGACCGCGCGAGCAACGAGGCCATCGCGTCGCGGTGGACCGCGCGACCAGGGCAGAAGCGGGCCGCGTCGGGATCGCAGCCGGCGGTGATGTCCTCGTCGGCGAGCGCGTCGATGTTCGCCTCGTGCTGGCTGCCGTCGTCGTCGGTGAAGTGGTCGCTGTCCGACGGCGGCAGGTCGATCGCCCGCGCGATGAACGATGCCATCTGTGCCCGCGAGACCTCCTCGTGGGGGCAGAACCGGTCCGCCGCGCAACCGCGGGTGATCTCCGCCGCGGCGACGGCGTTGATGGCGTCCTCGTGCGCCGTGCCGTCGTCGTCGGCGAAGTGGTCCTCCTCCGCCGGCGGCAGGTCCAGCGCGCGCTGGAGGAACCGGGCCATCTGCGCCCTGGTCACGTCCACGTCGGGGCAGAACCGGTCCCCGAGCTCGTTGCAGCCGGCCGTGATCCCGTCCTCCGCGACCGCCTCGATGTTGGACTCGTGGAGGTCGCCGTCGTCGTCCCAGAACCGGCCGTGGGCCTGCGCGGGAGCCGTACCGGCGAGGAGCAGCACGGCGGTGGTGAGGAGCAGCGAGAGGGGACGGCGCACGCAGCATCCAGTGGTGGTCGGCGACGCGGACAGCCGTACCACCGGGGCGCGTCCCCCACCCGGCCGCGCCCCGGTGACCCGGACGCCTTTCCCCCGGTACCGTCGCCGACCTGACCACGGAGGGCCCCATGGCGGACGAGACCGGCGCCGACCAGCGTGCACGCGCCGAGCTGAGCGAGGACGAGTGGCGTGAGCGGCTCACCGACGAGCAGTTCCACGTCCTGCGCCGGAAGGGCACGGAGCGACCCTTCACCGGTGCCTACTGGGACACCACGGACGAGGGCGTCTACCGCTGCGCGGGCTGCGGGACCGAGCTGTTCCGGTCCGAGACGAAGTTCGACGCCCACTGCGGCTGGCCGAGCTTCTTCGAGCCGCTGGCCGAGGACCGGGTCGTCTACGAGGAGGACCGGACGCTGGGCATGCGGCGCGTCGAGGTCATGTGCGCCGGCTGCGGCGGCCACCTCGGCCACGTCTTCGAGGACGCCCCCGACCAGCCGACCGGCCTGCGCTTCTGCATCAACTCCGCGTCGCTCGAGCTCGACCCGTCGGGCGCCGCCGGCGAGTGATCCCCCACCTCAGCCCGCGCGGCGCCGGTCGTCCCCCGGGCCCGTGGCGGCCGGGGCGTCGCCGGGTACCACGATGGGGTCGTCGTCGACGCGGACCTCGCCCTGCTTGACCTTCGAGGCGTACTCGTCGACGTACTCCTGGCCCGACAGCATCATGATCTCGTACATGAGCTCGTCGGTCGCCGACCGCAGGACGAACGGGTCCTCCTTGCGGTCGTAGTAGCGCGAGAAGTCGAGCGGCTCGCCGAAGCGGACGCTCACGGGGTGACGCACCGGGAGGTACTTGCCGGTGGGCATCGCCTTGTCCGTCCCGATGACCGCCGTGGGGATGATCGGCACCTCGGCCTCGAGCGCCATCCGGACGGGACCGGTCTTGCCGCGGTAGAGACGGCCGTCGGGGCTGCGCGTGCCCTCGGGGTAGATCCCGACGAGGTCGCCCCGCTTGAGGATCGACACGCCGGTGTCGAGGCTGCGCTTGCCCTTGTCGCCACCCTCGCGGAGGACGGGGACGACGCCGACGCCGGCGAAGAACCAGCGCGTGCGCCACGACTCGAAGTAGTCCGCCTTGCCGAGGAAGTACACCGGCCGCTCGGGCGTGTTCACGGGGACCACGATCGAGTCGATGAACGACAGGTGGTTCATGGCGAGGATCGCCGGCGCCTCGATCGGGACGTGCTCGACGCCCTCGACGTGGACCGACAGGTAGGGGTTCAGCGTCGGAGGGAGCACCTTCCGGAGGAACCGGTACATCCTCGGCGCGTCTGCCATGCCGGCCACGCGCTCCCCTTCCACCCGACGTCCCGCTGCGGCTGCCCACCGCCTTGAACGGACTAGCCTAGGGTCCAGTTCCCCTGCCGTCGAACACCCGCGCGGAGTGCAACGCGTGCCCGAGGATCTCGGAACCTGGTCCCGCCCGCAGGCCGCCGTGCTGGTCAAGGTGCTGCGGCGTGCGGGTTGCACGCCCACGACCACGGCGGCCCCCGGAGGCGGCGAGGACGTCGTCGTCACCGTGCCCGACGACGAGGCCGACCGCGCCAACACCGCCATCGCCGCGGACATGGACACCATCGCCCGGGCCGCCCGGGAAGAGCGCGAGCGCAACGTCAAGAGCCTCGACGCCGCACGGCGCCGACGTCAGCGCCGTGACCGTCGCTCCGCCCCCACGGGCCCGTCGGGCTCGCCACCGCTGGCCACCGAGCGTCTGCGCGGCCTCGCGCCGTTCCTCGGGCTGCTCCTCGCCGTGCTGCTGGTCGCCGCCATCGTCCCCTCCGCGGCGCGGTTCCCGGCGCTGTTGCTGGCCGTGGTGGTCGTGACCTACCTCATCGGCCGCGGCCGGATGGGTGGGGGCGGCGGCGGTCGGGCCGCCTGACCGTCGACCGCACCCCGTCCCAAGGAGGCTCCCGTGGCCGCCGAACACGTCCAGCTCACCGGGCACCTGATCGACTCGGGCCAGCTCGCCCGCACCCTCGACACCATCATGGAGCACGGCGCCGACTACGAGATGGTCGAGCTGACGGTGGGCAAGCGCCACGACGACGAGTCGTCGGTGACCCTCCAGGTCACGGCGGCCACGGACGACCGGCTCGCGGAGGTGCTCGCGGCGATCCTCGACTTCGGCGCCGTCCCGATGTCGCAGTCCGACGCGCGCCTCGAGGTGGCGGACCTCGACGCGTGCTTCCCGGAGCAGTTCTACTCCACGACCAACATGCGCACCGAGATCCGCGTCGAGGGCCAGTGGATCCCGGTGGAGACCCCCGAGATGGACTGCGGCGTGATCGTCGAGGACGACGGCGCCGGCGGCCACCGGGCGCGCACCATCCCGATGCTCGAGGCCCGCGCCGGTGACCGCATCGTCGTGGGGTTCGAGGGCGTCCGCATCGACGCCGGCCGCAACCTCCCGTCGGCTGGTCAGCCGCGCGACCACAGCTTCGGGTTCATGTCGTCCGACGTGTCCAGCGAGAAGCCCCAGGGGCTGATGGTCAAGCGCGTGGCACAGGGCATGCGCGACGCCAAGGCCGACGGGCGGCGCATCCTGTGGGTGGCCGGCCCGGCGCTCGTCCACACGGGCTCGGTCCCGGCCACCGTCGCGCTCGTCCGCGCCGGCTACCTCGACGTGCTCTTCGCCGGTAACGCCCTACCGACGCACGACATCGAGAACGCGATCTACGGCACGTCGCTCGGTGTCAGCCAGGCTCTGGGGATCCCGACCGAGCACGGGCACAGCCATCACATCCGTGCCATCAACACCGTCCGGAGGGCCGGCTCGATCGCCGCCGCGGTCGAGCAGGGACTGGTCACGTCCGGGATCATGCACGCCTGCGTCGAGGCCGGCGTCGAGATGGTCCTCGCCGGCTCGGTGCGCGACGACGGGCCCCTGCCGGACGTGATCGTCGACATGCAGGTCGCCCAGTCGGCCATGCGCGCGCTCCTCCCCGACGTCGGCTACACGCTGGTCGTGTGCACGATGCTGCACGGCATCGCCACGGGGAACCTGCTGCCGGCGGAGGTGCCGCTCGTGTGCGTCGACATCAACCCGGCGACCGTCACCAAGCTCGCGGACCGCGGGTCGGCGCAGGCGACGGGCATCGTGACCGACGTCGGCCTGTTCGTGAAGGGGCTGGCCGAGGAGCTCGCGCCGGCCGAGCTGCAGGACGAGCTCGCGGCCGCCGCCGACCGCGCCGAGGCGCTCGCCGCCCGCTGAACGTCACCAGCGGTCGTCGCCCGCGACCCCGTGCAGCGCCGCCCGGAGGAAGTCGACCTGCAGCCGCAGGAGGTTCTCGGCGACGACCTCCTGCGGGGTCATGTGCGTCACGCCCGACAGGGGCAGGAACTCGTGGGGTCGGCCGGCGGCGAGCAGCGCGCCCGACAGCCGCAGGGAGTGCGCCGCGACCACGTTGTCGTCCGCGAGCCCGTGGATGATCATCAGCGCCGGCGGCGGGCCGGCGGGCAGGACCGCCGGGTCGACGAGGCGACCCTCGGCGTCCACGAGGCTCGACACCCGGTACGCCTCGGGGTGCTCGTCGGGGAGGCCGAGGTAGCGCTCGGTGTAGTGCGTGTCGTAGAGGCGCCAGTCCGCCACCGGCGCGCCGGCCACCCCGGCGCGGAAGACGTCGGGTCGGCGCAGCACGGCCAGGCCCGCGAGGAACCCGCCGAAGGACCAGCCGCGGATGCCGACACGCGACAGGTCGAGGCGCGGCTCCAGCTCCGCGGCGGCGTGCAGCGCAGCGACCTGGTCCTCCAGGACGGGCGTGGCGAGGTCGTACTTGATCTCCCGCTCGGCGGCGGGACCGAGGTTGGGCATCCCCCGGTTGTCGACGACCAGCACCGCGAAGCCCTGGTCGGCGAGCCACTGCTGCTCGAGGAAGTAGGCGCTCGCCCGCTGGACGCGGGGGTGGCCCGGCCCGCCGTACGGCGACAGCACGACCGGCAGGCTGGCGTCGCCCTCGGCGGCCGAGCCCGGGCCCGGCAGCAGCAGCGCGGCCGGGAGGCCGCGCGGACCGAGCTCCAGGAAGGACACCCGTGGCGAGACCACGGCACGGTCGGCGAACGACGGGATGCCGGCGACCGGGGCGCCGTCGCGGCTCACCTGGACCGAGACCGCGTCGGTCAGCACCGTCGCCGACACGGTCACGGTGGTGCCGCCCGCGACGACCGCGTCGTGGACGCCGTCGACGTCGGTCTCGCGCCGGAGCTCGCCCGTGTGGCAGTCGAAGCGGTGCACGTGGACGTCGAACGGACCGTCCGCGGCCGTGAACCAGATGGCGTCCTCGGACACGTCGAGGACCCGGTGGACGTCGAGGCCGGAGGGCGTGACCACCTCGCCGTCGACGACGACCGACCGCGTCAGCCGGCCCTCGCGGTCGACGTCGACGACCATCACGAGCTGGTCCTCGTCCAGCCAGGCCGGCACCCCCGGGACGAGGGTCAGCCACGCGTCGTCGATGTCCTCGCGGACCACCCGGGTCGCGCCGGTCGTGGTGTCGACGGTGAGCACCCGCCAGCGGGTCTGGCGGCGGTCCTGGACGAGGAGCGTCAGTGGTCCCGCCGTCCCCCCCACCGTCGCCCACGACACGGCGGCGAGGTAGGGGAACGCCTCGGCGTCCCAGCGGACGTCCACCCGCCCGTCCCCGTCGACGTCGAGGACGGACAGCCCCACCCGGGCGTTGGCCGTCCCGGCGGCCGGGTAGCGGTGCTGCGTGGGCGCGCGGTCGGGATGGGCCGGGTCGGCGATGTGCCACACCTCGACCGGGGACTCGTCGACCCGCGCGGCCGCGACCCGGGTGCCGTCGGGCGACCACCAGAAGCCGCGCATGCGGTCCATCTCCTCGGCCGCGACGAACTCGGCCACGCCCCAGGTGACGCCCTCCTCGACCGCCACCGGGCGGTCCGCGCCGCCACGCTCGAGGACGTGGAGACCGCCGGCCGTCGTGTAGGCGATCCGGGTGCCGTCCGGCGAAGGCCGCGGATCGAACACGACCCCGGCCGGGGACTCCTCCGCGACCTCACCGGTGGCGACGTCCACGGTGAACAACCGCCCGGAGAGCGAGAACGTCGCGACCGTGCCGTCGCGGTCGGTCGCGTAGCCGACGATGCCGCCGGCCATCTCGCGGGCGCGTTCGCGACGGGCGCGCTCCTCGGGGGGCAGCTCCCGGTCGTCCTCGCCCGCCAGGACGTCCGTGGCGGCCGCAAGCAGCCGGCTCTGCGCGGTCGCGACGTCGAAGCACCACAGGTCGTTGACGGGATCGGTCCCCGCCGGCGAGCGCAGGAACAGCACCCGCCCGCCGTCGGGGGTGACGGTGAACGCCCGTGGTCGGCCGAGGCTGAAGCGGCGGGTCCGGGCCTGCTGGACCGGGAAGGACAGCTCCCCCGTCACGCCGCGGACTCCTCGGCGTCGTCGCTCCCCGGCTCGTCCTCGACCGGTTCGAGCTCGGTGACCGGCGTCGGGGCGCGGTCCTCCCCCACCTCGGGCCCGGCGAGATCGACCACGACGGGGCGGTGGTGGCTCGCGACGTCGACCGGCGGCTCCGTCGGCACCCACGCACGCTCGACGGCGAGCCGTTCGTCCAGGAAGCAGAAGTCCTGACGGGTGCTCGGGTCGGGCGTCGGGTAGGTCTCCCCGTGGCCGGTGCCGGCCACGGCGAAGGCGTCCTGGAAGCGGCCGGCGAGTCGGATCGCGACCGCCCCGTTCGGCGACTCGTTGAGGTCGACCCCGAGCACGGTGGGGAGGTCGACCGCGTCGAGGATGCGCTCGACCTCCGCGACGTTCGCCTCGCGGTGCTCGGGGCGCATGCCGAGCTGCGTGGCGGCCACGGAGAGCCGGGCCCCTCCGACCCCGACGATGGCGTGGGCGAGATGGCGCGCCGGCACGCCGGGGGGCGACGACAGCTCGAAGGTGTCGTGGCTCAGCAGCCGGGTCTCATCCCCGACGAGCACCGCGGTGGACAGCCGCCGGCGGCCGGCGCGTTCGACGACGGTGAGCCCGGACGCCCGGGCGAGACGGCGCAGCGGGAAGCGTGACGGCGCCTCGAGCAGGCACACGACGTCCGGTGACAGCGCGGTCAGCACGGTCGACACCGACGCCGTGTCGAGGGCACCGTTGACGTTGTAGGTGACGACGCGGATCACCGCTGCCCCGCCGCGAGCAGGGCCGCACCGATCATGCCGGCGTCGTCGGACAGGGTGGCCGCGGCGACCACCGGCGGCTCGCGGTGCTTGCGACCGATGAGGCGCTCGATCATGGCCTCGCGCGCGGCGGGGATCATGAACTCCCCCGCCTGGATCGACGCGCCGCCACCGAGGAGGATGAGGTCGGGGTCGAGGATGTTGGTGAGCGACGCCATGGCCACGCCCAGCCACCCGCCGGCCTCCACGAGCACCTGGCGGGCGAACCCGTCACCGCTCTGCGCCGCCGACGTCACGTCCTTGCCGTCGAGCTGGACGACCTCGCGCAGGCTCGACTCCACCTCGCGGTCGACGAGCCGCTCGCGGGCCATCAGCGCGATCGCGGAGCCCGACGCGTAGGCCTCGACGCACCCGCGGTTGCCACACGGGCAGCGGCGGCCGCCGTCCGACACGATGATGTGCCCGAGCTCCCCGGCGAACCCCCCACGGCCCTCGACGACGCGCCCGTCGAGGACGATGCCGCCGCCGACGCCGGTCCCGATCGTCAGCATCACCATGCTGGCGGCGTCGCGTCCGGCGCCGACGCGTGACTCGCCGTAGGCCGCCGCGGTGGCGTCGTTCTTCACGATCGCCGGCCGCCCCGTCTCCTCGCGCAGGCGGGCGGCGAGCGGGAGGTCACGCACGCCGATGTTGGGTCCGTAGCGCACCGTGCCCTCGGGGTCCACGATCGCGGCGATCCCGACGCCGATCGGCAGGGTGCCGTCGTCGAGTACCTCGACGATCTCGAGGACCGTCCGCAGGACCTGGTCCCCGTCGCCGGCGGGGGTGCTCTGGCGACGACGCTCGAGGACCGTGCCGTCGGCGGCGATCGTCGCGGCGACGAGCTTCGTCCCTCCGACGTCGACCCCGATCGCGACGGCTCCGGACACGGACCACTCCTGGCGTCGGGACTCGGGCGGCGGGTGGGCGGGTGGAGCGGGGGGAGGCTAGTCGTCGTCCAGGTCGATGCGTTGCAGACCATCGTCCCGACGGAGGACGTCGGCCTGCGCGTCGAGGAAGGCCCGTGCCGCGAGCGTCAGGTGACGTGCCGCCTCGGAGAGGTGGGTGACGAGCTCCGGCCGTGCCTCGCTGAGGATGCGGATGCCCGCGCAGACGGGGCAGACCTGGCACGCGTCGACGGACGGCCCGTGGTGGTGGCGCGGCTCGTCGCGGGGGTCGCGGGCGGACCGGTGGGCGTCGAGCGGATCCTCGTCACCCACGGCTCCGTCGCGGCTCCCGCTCGCCCACCAGGGCTCTCCCACGGGCGCGGCCATCAGGACGCCCCCGCGGGGGCGGGCACGGCGAAGCGCACCTGCAACGCCCCGTCCACGAGGCGGGCGCCGGCGACGTCCCCGCGTCGCAGGGCGGCCGGGAGCGGCACCGTCCGTTTCACGCCGCCGACCTTGACGTGCAGTTCGTCGCCGCGGCGGTACAGGTCGAGATCGTCCTTCGCGGCGAACGGCAGCGGCAGCCGCAGCACGTAGCCGTCGGCGGTCCGCTCCACGCTCAGTCGCTCGGCGTCGTGCAGGACGGCCGTCTCGTCGCCGTCCCCGTACACGTGCTGCCCGAGCCGCAGGAGCCCCGCCTCACCCACGATCTCGTCGTCGAGCAACGGCGCGGGCAGGACCGGCGTGGGCTCGAAGGACGCGCGGATGGTGGCGAGGTGCTCGGCGTGACGTTCCTGCCAGCGCGCGAGGTACGGGTCGGTGACCGTGTCGGGCAGCACGCGGTTCACCACGACGGCGTCGATGGCGTAGCCGAACAGGGCCAGCGAGGTGGCGGTCCGCAGGGCCTCCGCGATGACCATCCGCTCCGGGTTCACGACCAGCCGCACCGACGCACGGCCGGCGTCCTGGAGCAGCGAGTGCACCGCGGCGAGCTCGCCGTGGATGCGCTCGACGGCCCCGAAGACCTCGTCCTGGGGGACGGGGATGCCGCCGACGCGGGACGTGACCGGCCGGATGACCCGCGCCACACGCCGCCCCGGGGCGAGGATGCGGTCGACGTACCACCGCAGGGCGTCGGGGAGGGCCAGCAGGCGCAGGGTCTCGGCCGTGGGCGCGCAGTCGACGACGACCAGGTCGTAGGCGCCCCCCTCGACCTGCCGGTGGAGGTCGATCAGGGCGAACAGCTCGTCGAGGCCGGGCAGCAGCACCAGCTCCTCGGCCTGCAGCTCGCCGACGCCACCCCACGCCAGGAGCTCCACGAGGTAGTCGCGGACCTCCTTCCAGTGACGTTCGAGCCGCGCCTGCGCGTCGATCTGCTGGGCCTCGAGGTGGGCCGCGACCTGCGTCGGACCGTCGCCGAGCGGGACGTCGAACGCGTCCGACAGGGAGTGCGCGGGATCCGTCGAGGTCACCAGCACGCGCAGCCCGCGGGCCGCCGCGCGGGCGGCCGTGGCTGCCGCCACGGTGGTCTTTCCGACCCCGCCCTTGCCGGTGAACAGGAGGATGCGGGTCATCTCGGAGGAGGTCCAGGGCTCGGGTGCAGCGTGCCGCGGAGGCTACAGCAGGGCACTCACGGTCACGACGTCACGGCCGAGAAGGCGACGAAGAACGACACCATCAACGCCCCGAGGACCCCGACGACGAGCCACAGCGTGACGCGCGGGGTGAGGAGCACCGTCTCGACACCCGTCACGGTCCGCTGGGCCTCGATGACCGACGCCAGGAGCACGACGAACGCACCGAACAGCAACGGCAGCGCCGCGACCGGTGACCGTCCCGCCCCCGTGGCGGCCGAGAGCAGCACGATCCCGCCCAGCAGCCAGATGACGTAGAGGATGATGCGCAGGGCGCCGGCCCCGCCGCGCCCGAGCAGCACGTGCCCGGCGCCGGGCAGCAGCAGGCTGGCACCCACGACGGCGGCCTCGCTGCGACCGGCCGGGGGGTCCGGCTCGTCGGTCCCGAGGGTCCGGACGAACGGCTCGCCGCACGTCACGCACGTCTGACGCTCCATGGCGTTCCACCGCTCGCAGGCGGCGCAGCGCCAGTCGAGCCCCTCCTCGGTCCGGCGGAAGCGACCGTCCGACGAGATCGTCCCGGTCGCCGGCCCGGACGCCTCCGGCGCGTCACCGGCCGCGTCGTCGACCACGTCGTCGATCGCGTCCTCGATCACGGGGGTCTCGCGCAGGGGCGCGAAGCACAGCGAGCACCACTCGGCCGAGTCGGCGTTGCGTCCACCGCAGGCGGGACACCTCACGGAGCGACGCCCTGCGCCGTGCGGACCTCGCGCTGGAGGTCGTCCTTCAGCCGCCACAGGCCCCGCCGCAGCACCACGCGGTAGTCCCGCAGCAGCCGGACCGGCCGGGGGCGCTCGGTCGAGGCGACCAGGAGGTGGTGGACGACGGTGCCGCCGAAGTCGTCCTCGAGCCAGAACTCGGACCACCCGGTGACGTCCCCCTCGAGCTCCATCCGGAACCCGGCCTCGTGCCGCCAGCCGCCCGGGGTCGCGACGATCCGGAGCGGTCGACGGAGACGGCGCGCGCGGAAGGTGACGTCCCACCGCTCGGCCGCGTCCGCGCCGTGCTGGGCCGGCGACGTCCGCACCCCGGGCCACCAGGACGCCCATCCCGCGAGGTCGGTCAGCCGGGGGTAGACGAGCGCGACCGGCGCTCGGACGAACGCATCGTCGTCGACGTGGAGCTCCACGTGCCCAGCCCCCCTCGAGACGAGTCGGCGCCCACGATGCTACTCCCCCCGGCCGTACGGCCGGGAGCTCTGGGCAGGGACGGACGCACCGGGCGTCGAAACTCCCCCTACGACCGATCCGCCAAGCCGCGACCACCGACGGGGGTCCCGTGCGCTCCGACCGCCCCACCCTCCGGGGCC
>JAHWJY010000003.1 GCA_019348135.1 Actinomycetota bacterium | reverse complement strand
GCGAACCACCGTGCCAGCAGCGGCTCGCCGTCGGGCATCGCCGGCAGCCCGTCGCTCACGCGTCGGCGCGCTCGTCGGCGGTGATCACCCGCCAGCGGTAGGTCTCGATGACCGGGTTCGTGAGGAAGTCCGCACACATCCGCTCGACCCGCGCGGCGAGCTCGTCGCCCTCGGCGTCGACGTCGAGCTCGAGGTGCTTGCCGACGCGGACGTCGCCCACGCCTTCGTAGCCGAGCCCCGGCAGGGCCCGCTCGACCGCCCGCCCCTGGGGGTCGAGGATCTCGTGCTTCAACAGGACGTCGATCGCGACGCGCGGCATCCAGGGCTCCTGCGGCTGCGGACCGGGAGGCGAGTCTAACCCTCGTCTCCGCAGGGCTTCGTCCCGCGCCGGCCGCGGAGGCGTCCACAGGTCCGCTGGGCGGGCCGGTGGACGTCGTCGCGAGCCTCCGTAGCGTGCCGCCGTGGACCCCACCGCCGCTCCGCTCCCCCGGCGCCGCCCCCCCGGCGCTCGCGCCGACCTCGTGGTGCTGCTCGCGATCGAGGCGGGGTGCGTCCTCGTCGCCGTCGGGCTGGGTCGCGACCCGGCCTACCGGCTCGGCTGGTCCGATCCGGCGGTGTGGCTCGCCACCTCGCCGGCGAGCGCCACGGCCGTGGCCCTCCTCCGCCCGGTCGCGCTCGTCCTCGCCGGCTACCTCCCGGCGGTGACGCTGTCGTACGCCGGCGTGCTCCTGCTCGGCGCCCCCCGCGCCGCGGCGGGGCTGGCGGCGGTCACCCCGGCCGGGGTCCGGCGGGTCGCCGAGCGTGCGGTGGCCGCGACCCTCCTGACGGCGATCCTCGCCGCTCCGGCGGGGGCGCACGCGCCGGGCGCCGACCCGCTGCTCCCGCCCGGGCTGCGCGGGCCGACGGCGGGCGACCACCACGTCCCCGTGCCGCAGCCACCCCGTCCACCGTCCCGGACCGTGACGGTGGCGGAGGGCGACCACCTCTGGCTCATCGCGGCGCGCGCCCTGGCCGCCGCGCGCGGCGTCCCCGTCGACGCGCTGCCGTCCCACGACCTGGCGCGGTACTGGGCCGACACGGTGGCGGTCAACCGGTCGACCGTGCGCTCGGGCGACCCGGACCTCGTGTTCCCGGGTGAGGTCGTCCGGCTGCCGCCGATCCCGGCGTCGTGAGCTGGACGGCGGGCGCGCTCAGCCGCTCGTCGCGGCCCCGGCGCCGACGTGCTCGGAGAGCACGGCGTCGAGGTCGGCGAGCGCGAAGGGCTTGGTGAGGTACGGCAGGTCGTGGTCCGCGGCGATCGTCTCCACGGTGCGTTCCGGCAACGCGCTGACCAGGACGATGTGTCGGGGGCGACCGAGCCCCCGGTCGAGGAGGCGCAGCAGCCCGACCCCGTCGCGGCGCGGCAGCGACAGGTCGAGCAGGAGCAGATCGGGACGCTTCGTCGCCAGCGCGAGGAGCGCCTCCTCGGCGCTCGTCGCCACGCGTACGTCCCAGCCGCGGAGCTCCATCACGTAGCCCAGCAGCTGGCGGATCTCGGCATCGTCGTCCACGACCAGGACGTCCATCGGCGCTTCCCTCCTCGCGTTCGCTCTCCCCGCAGGGTCAACGACCGGAGGGGCGCGAGGACACGCCGGTCAGACCATGGCCGCGGACGACATCCCGAGGTGGTCGCGGGTGAACGACGCGAGCTGGGCGAACCACTCCCGCTTGTCCGGCAGGGCGATGCCCGTGCCGGACAGGGCCGCCTGGGCCGCATCGGTGAGGTAGTGGGTGGGGTGGGTGAAGTAGTCGACGGCGTCGCTCGGGATCTCGAGCAGCCCGAGGACGCCCGGGACCCGCTCGATGGAGAGCTTGGCGAGGGTCGTCGGCAGCGGCACCTGCACGAGGCGCTTGCCACAGGACGCCGCCGAGAGCTCCACGAGCTCGCCGACGGTCAGCGGGGCCGGGTCCGCGAGCGCGTAGACGGCGCCGACCGTGTCCGCGCGCCCCGACAGCTCGGTGATGGCGTCGACGATGAAGTCCCGGGGGACGGTGTTGAAGCGGTAGCCGTCGGGGTCGCCGACCATCGGCATCACCGCCACGCGCGGCTGCTTCAGCAGCCACCGCAGCAGGAAGTAGGGCCCGTCGAGCTTCTGCGTGGCGCCGGTCGCCGCATCGCCGGCGACGATCGAGGGGCGGTAGACCGTGGCGGGGAGCCCGGCCGCCATCCGGGCCTGGACCTCGACCTCGGCGAGGTACTTGGTCTCCTCGTAGAAGTTGTTGAACCGCTGCCCCAGCACGAGGTCGGTCTCGCGGAAGATGCCGGTGTACCGGCCGCTCACGTAGCAGGTCGACACGTACTGGAGGCGCTCCAGCCGGGGGCATGCGGCGGCGAGGTCGAGCACGTGGATCGTGCCCTGGACGTTGACGGCCTCGGCGAGCCCCCGGGGGACGGAGAGGTCGTAGACGGCGGCGAGGTGGAAGATCTCGGTCGTCGACGCGGCGACCTCCGCGTAGCGGTCGCCGAGACCGAGGTCCGCCGCGACGATGTCGCCCTCGACGATCTCGATGCGGCCGGCGAGCGAGGCGTCGCGCCCCACGAGCTCCGCGGCCCGCTCCCGGGCCAGCGCCGCGAACTTCGCCTGGACCAGGCAGATGGCCGTGACGCCCGGCGCCCGGGCGAGGACGCGCGGGAGCAGCTCCGAGCCGAGGAACCCGGGGAAGCCGGTGAAGAGGATGGTCTGGGGCATGCGTCGGCCTCGGTGGTCGGGAGCGGGACGGGGCGTCAGGCGCGCCGCAGGCCGGGGATGGCGTGCATCAGCTTCAGGGCCGCGGTCAGCGTCCGCGCGTTGCGGTCCTGGGACAGCCCCGGGATGCGCGAGACCGGCAGGAACCGCTCGACGGCCACCGTCTGGACCTCGGTGTACTTCTGGATGCCCTCGCGGCCGTGACGGCGACCGAGCCCCGAGTCCTTGAAGCCGCCCATCGGGGCGTCCACGGACGCCCACGCGGCGGCGTAGGCCTCGTTGACGTTGACGGTGCCGACCTGCAGACGGCGGGCGACGTCGCGGCCACGGCGGACGTCACCGGTCCAGACGCTCGCGTTCAGCCCGTACGGGCTGTCGTTGGCCCGCTCGATGGCGTCGTCGACGTCCCGGAACCGCGAGATCGTGACGACCGGCCCGAAGGTCTCGTCCCCGAACAGCTCCATGTCGTCGGTCACGTCGGTGAGGACGGTCGGGGCGTAGA
Organism: Actinomycetota bacterium; assembly: GCA_019348135.1. Taxonomy (GTDB): domain Bacteria; phylum Actinomycetota; class Nitriliruptoria; order Nitriliruptorales; family Nitriliruptoraceae; genus JAHWJY01. The sequence continues at coordinate 74,044 of JAHWJY010000003.1, read as the reverse complement.
AGAGCGGTCCGACGTCCTCGCGCGGCCCGCCGCCGGTGAGGACGGTCGCGCCCTTGGCACGCGCGTCGTCGACGTGCCGGGTCACCGTCTCGAGCTGCGAGCGCGATGCGAGCGAGCCGAGCTCCCCGCCGTACGCGAGCGCCGGCGACAGGACGAGGTCCTCGACGGCGGCCACGAAGCGCTCCGTGAACCCGTCGGCGATCGCATCGGCCACGAAGAGCCGCTCGATGGAGATGCACAGCTGACCGGCGCTGGCGAAGCAGCCCGCGACGGCACCCCGGACCGCGTCGTCGAGGTCCGCGTCGTCGAGGACCAGCATGGCGTTCTTCCCGCCGAGCTCGAGGGAGCAGCCGATCAGGCGGCGTCCGGCCTGCTCGCCGACCGAGCGACCGACCTCCGTCGACCCGGTGAAGGTGATGAAGTCCACGGCATCGATCATCGGGGTGCCGAGCACCGACCCGCGGCCGGTCACGACCTGGAGCAGACCCTCCGGCAGCCCCGCCTCGTACAGGAGCTCCACGGCCCAGAGCGCCGTGAACGGGGTCGTCTGCGCCGGCTTCAGCACCGCCCCGTTGCCGGCGAGGAGCGCCGGGAGGACGTCGGTGACGGCCATCGAGAGGGGGTAGTTCCACGGGGCGATGAACCCGACCACGCCCTTCGGGTGGCGCAGCTCCCGGGTCCGGGTGAGCCCGGGCAGCGCCCCCTCGCGTCGACGCGGGGCGATGTGGCCCGGCCCCGTCCGCGCGTAGTACGCGGCGACGATCGCGACGTCGGCGACCTCCTCGAACGCGTGGGCGCGGACCTTGCCGGCCTCGAGCTGGATGAGGTCGAGCACCTCGTCCTGCCGCTCGAGCACGAGGTCGTGGTAGCGCCGGAGCACGGCCGTGCGGTCCCGCATCGGCGTCCGCGCCCACGCTCCCTGGGCCGCCCGTGCCCGCCCGACCGCCAGCTCGACGTCCTCGGCCGTGCACGACGGCACGCTCCCGAGGACCTCCTCGGTGAACGGGGCGGTGACGTCGATGCGGTCGCGCTCGCCGGCGACCGTCACGTGCGCGAGCAGCCGCTCGGCCACCGCGGCCGGGAGGGGCGACGACCCGGCGGCCGGGACCGCGGAGGTGGCGGATGAGGTCGCAGCGACGGACCGGGCCATGGGTGCCTCCTCGGGCTTCCTCGGGGACGGCGCGGGCAGCGCCTTGTTGACCATCGATCAACAAGGTAGCCCCGGGGGCCAGCGGCCGTGGACCCGTACCAACGGCCGCCGAGGTCGCGGGGCCTAGGCCGAGCGTGCGGGGGCACGGCCACCCACCGTCCGGCGACACGACGCAACGTACGGCGACCCCTGACCCCACGACGCCGGGACCTCGCCGTGCACGATCCGTCCGCGACCCCGGTCGCGCCCGCCGACCGCCCACCGGACGAGCCGGCGGACCGCCGACCGTGGTACCGCCACCCGGTGGCCCTGGCCGTGCTCGTGGCGGCGGGGCTGGTGCTGGGCCTGGCGACGATCGCGTTCGCCACCATCTACGCCACGGCCGACATCCCGTCACCCGACGAGCTCGTGCTGCCGGAGCCGTCCGTCGTCTACGACGGCGCCGGCGAGCAGGTCGCGACGCTCAAGCCGGGGGCGGTCGAGGGCAACGTCGCGCTCGCGGACCTGCCGGACCACGTCCCCGCCGCGGTCCTGGCCGCGGAGGACCGCTCGTTCCACGACCACGGCGGCTTCAGCACGACCGGCATCCTGCGTGCGGCCTGGGCCAACCTCACCTCGGGCGCGGTCGTCCAGGGCGCCTCGACGATCGACCAGCAGTACGTCTCCATCGCCGTGGCCGAGATCGACGACAGCCTCACCGGCAAGTTCCGCGAGGTGGCGGTCGCCGCGAAGCTCGACGACGAGGTGTCGAAGGACCGCATCCTCGAGATGTACCTCAACGCGGTCCCGTACGGCCGCGGGGTCCGCGGCATCGAGGCCGCCGCCCGGACGTACTTCGACAAGCCGGCCGTCGAGCTCGACGTCAACGAGGCCGCCACGCTGGCGGGGATCATCGCGGCGCCGTCCGCGTACGACCCCGACCGCAACCCCGAGGACGCACGGGCGCGGCGCGACTACGTCCTGCGCGGCATGGTCGAGACCGGGGCGCTGGCGCCGGACGAGGCCGAGGCGGTCATCGCCTCACCGCTCCCGCCCACGCGGGAGGACCCGCTCGTCGAGTACGGCGACGACGCCTACTTCCTCGACATCGTCCGCGACGTGGTCCCGGAGCTCCTCGACGACCCCGGCGTCGACCCCTACAGCGACCTCGCGATCCACACGACCCTCAACCGTGGCCTGCAGGCCGTCGCCGTCGAGACCCTGCAGGAGCAGCTGGCCGAGACCGAGCACAGCGGCGCGCTGGTGACGATCTCGCCCCAGACGGGGGCCGTCCGCGCCGCGGTGGGCGGCCTCGACTACGCGACCCAGGAGTTCAACGTCGCGGTCGAGGGCAGCCGCCAGGCCGGCTCGTCGTTCAAGCCGTTCGCGCTGGCCGCCTTCGTCGAGGACGGCGGCTCGCCGGCGTCCTCGGTCCACGCTCCGCAGGTCCTCGACGTCCCGGACGGGGCCGGCGGCGAGACCGAGATCCACAACTACACCCAGCGTGGGTACGGCACGGTCAGCCTCCACCAGGCCACGGTGCAGTCGATGAACACCGCCTACGTGAACCTCGCCACCGAGCTCGGCTACGACCGCGTGGTCGACATGGCCCACTCGCTCGGGATCGACAGCGAGCTGAAGGCGTTCCCGTCCACCGTGCTCGGCACCAACGGGGTCAACGTCGTGGAGATGGCGTCGGCGTACGCCACCTTCGCGGCCGAGGGCGTGCACCACGACGCCCACGTCGTGACCCGTATCGAGACCCTGGCGGGCGAGGTGCTCTACGAGTGGGAGGGCGGCGGGGAACCGGTCATCGAGCCGAACACCGCGGCCGTGGTGAGCGACGTGCTCACCGACGTGGTGTCGCTCGGCACCGGCACCGCCGCCGCGCTGGAGGACCGCCCCGTCGCCGGCAAGACGGGGACGACCAACGACTACCGCGACGCGTGGTTCGTCGGCTACACCCCCGAGCTCGCGACCGCGGTGTGGGTCGGCAACCTCGACAACTCCCCCATGGACCGCGTGACCGGCGGGAGCTACCCCGCGACGGTGTGGTCCACGTACATGGCCGAGGTCCTCAGGTCGACCGACCCGTCCGAGTTCCCCGAGCCCGACCTGAGCGTCCTCGAGGTGCGGGACATCGACGGGGTCACCGACGCGCGCGACGAGGTGACGCCGACCGAGGCACCGGAGCCGTCGCCGGCCCCCGCGCCGTCCCCCGCGGCGACGCCGACCGAGCCCACGGAGTCCCCGGAGCCCACCGGGAGCGCGTCGGAGCCGGACGGCGGCGCCTCGCCGACGACGACCGAGGACGGCCCGGTGGACGTCACCGAGGAGCCCGCGGAGACGACCCCACCCGCGGAGGAGTCACCGAGCGGCAGCAGCTCCCCGGACAGCGGGTCCACGGAGGGGTCCGCCACGACCCAGGAGAGCTCGAGCGAGGAGCCGACGGCGACCCAGGGGAGCGAGACGACCGAGCCCTCCCCCACCCCGACCGACGGCGGCACCTGAACCCCGCTCGCGGACGACCGGCCGCCGCACGGGTCGGCCCGGACGGAACTCGGCGCCGGCGGCGCGACGTTGCACCAACCGTCGCCCGTCCGGCCCGAGCCGTACGGTCCTGCCGTCCGCTCGTGTCGAGGTCCCCGTGCCCCTCCTCCTGCCGCGCCTCGCGCTCGCCGTCGTGGCCGGTGGCGCCGTGCTGCTCGCCGGGTGCGCGGACCGGTCGGCGGCGCTCCCGGTGCCGTCGCCGTCCCCCGCGGTCCCGTCCCCGGTCCGGACGTCGGCGGCGACGCCGGTCGCGAGCCCCACGCCCGCGCCGCCGGCGCCCGTCGACGGGGACGTGCTGCTGAGCGTCGTCCACCTGGGCCCCTCCGGGCAGCGCCTCCACCCCGCCGGATCCACCGCCGACCGACCCGTCGAGATGGACCGGCCCGTGGTCCGGGCCTTCGTGGGCGAGATCGACCGCTGGCTCGACGCGCGCCTCACGGCGCTGCAGGCGGGCGGGGTGCCGAACCTCCCGGGTCACCTCGACCCGGCCACGGCCCCGGAGGCGGCCGAGGCGGTCACCACCGACCTCACGACCCCGGACGCGCCGGTCGCGGCGGCCACCTACGCCACCGAGGTCGCGGTCGACGGCGACCCGCGGTGGGCACACGTCACGGTGACGGTCGACCGCACGGACGGCACGACCGCGACCGCGGACTTCGTCTTCGTCCCCGGTCCCCGCGGCCCCGTGCTGATCGCCGCCGGCCCGAGCGGGGAGGTGCGGCCGTGAGGCGGCGCACCCGCGTGGGCCTCGCGGTCCTGCTCGTCGTGACCTCGCTCGCCGCGACCGCCGGGACCGCGGCGCGGTGGCTCGTGACGCCGGTCGACGACGGGGTCATCACGCTGCTGCTGCTCGGCTCCGACGAGGGTCCCCCGCGCGCCGGCACACCGGAGCGGGGACGGGCGGACGCCTTCCACCTCCTGTTCGTGTCCCCGGACCGCGAGCACGCGACGTTCGTCAACATCGCGCGCGACGCCTGGGTCCCGATCGCCGACCGCGGGAACGGCAAGATCAACGGCTGCCTCGCGGGCGGGCCCGACCGCTGCGTGCGGACGGTCGAGGGCTACTTCGGCATCGACGTCGACCACTACCTCCTGACGTCCATGCACGGCATGGCGCACGCGTTCGAGCAGTTCGGCGGCATCGACGTGGAGGTCGACCGCGCGTTGACCATGGGCGGCCCCGACATCGCCGCGGGCGCGCAGCACCTCAACGGCTACGAGGCCCTCACCTACGCCCGCGACCGCAAGAACCGTCCGGACGGCGACTTCGGCCGCACCAGGGCGCAGGCCGAGCTGCTGCAGCGTGCCCACGCGGAGGCGGTCGCCGGCGCAGACCTGGGCAGCATCGCCCGCGCCGTGGCGATCCTGTCCCGGCACGTGGTCACGGACATCCCCGACGCCCACCTCCTGCGCTACGGCTACGCGGCCATGACCCTCCGGCCGCGGAACGTGGCGAACGTCACCCTGCCGGGGACCATCGGGACCGCGGGCGCGGCATCGGTCATCCGGCTCGGTGGCGGCGCCGCGGCCCTCGTCGCCGACGCCGCCGACGACGGGCGCGTGACGGCCACCGGCTGACCGGCGGGAAGCCATGGGCGGGGCCCGGTGTTGTCCCCCACCCTGAGACGACGCCCCACCGAGAGAGGCTCCCATGGCCACCGTCGCACTGACCGAAGAGAACTTCGAGTCCACGATCGCCGACAACGACATCGTGCTCGTCGACTTCTGGGCCGAGTGGTGCGGTCCGTGCAAGTCCTTCGCCCCGACCTTCGAGCAGAGCTCCGCGCAGCACGAGGACGTCGTGCACGCCAAGGTCGACACCGAGGACCAGCAGCGTCTCGCCGCCGAGTTCGGCATCCGTTCGATCCCCACGATCATGGCGTTCCGCGAGAACGTGCTCGTGTTCAGCCAGCCCGGCGCGCTGCCGGCGTCGTCGCTCGAGCAGCTCGTCACGCAGGTCAAGGCGCTGGACATGGACGACGTCCGGGCCCAGATCGCCGCGCACGAGAGCGAGCACCAGGCCGGCTGACCCCGCGCCGGCCCGACGGCCTGCGTCCGGCGCGCCGCCGTCTACGGTGTGCCGGACGGGATCAGGAGCGCGGGTGAGCGACGAGCACGAGGAGCCCTCCCCGGACGTCACGGAGGACGGCGACGGGCCCGAGTCGCCCGGGTACGAGATCTTCTCGGAGGTGCGCGAGGTCCTGACCGGCGACCCGCAGCTGTCGCTGACGGACGTCGCCCAGGAGGCCGGGCTGCCCGCGCGCATCCTCGAGGAGGTGTTCGCGGCGATGGACTGGGCCGGGCGTCCGGCCTACGACGAGCGCGATGTGCGCTACGCCCGGGACATCGCGCGGATGCTCGACGTCTATCCGCTCGACACCGTGCTGCGGAGCCTCGGCACGCGCTACCGGGCGCTGTCGAGCGTGGTCGTCAGCGACATCGGCACCGTCCGGGACGAGGTCGTGATGCCGGCCCTCGCGAGCGGCGGATCGGCCGAGGAGCTGGGAGCGGCCCTGGGGCGGGCCGCCGAGGACATCCTGCCGCTCGTGACCGGCAACCTGTCGGAGGACTACCGCCACATCCTGCTCGGCCTGCTCGACTCCGACGCGCTCGCCCGCGGGGTCGAGGGCGGCCGGGACATCGACCTCGCGGTCGGCTTCGTCGACGTGGCCGGCTACACGGCGCTGTCGGGCAAGATCGACCCGTCCGGCCTCGACCACGTGCTGTCCGGGTTCGAGGACCTCGTCAACACGGCGGTCACGCGCCACGACGACATCCTGCTCGCCAAGTTCATCGGCGACGCCGCGATGCTGATCGCGTCGGACCCGGTCGTGCTGGCGCGCGTCCTCCTCGAGCTCGTGCACGACCAGACGCACATGGCCGAGGCGCCACGGAAGGCCGGGATCGCCCACGGCTCCGTGCTCGTCCGTCAGGGCGACTACTACGGGCCCACAGCCAACCTCGCGGCCCGTCTCACCGACCACGCGCGGGCGTGGTCGCTGCTGGCGGCCGAGGATCTGCGCGAGATCCTCGAGGACCACTTCGACCTCGATCCGATCCCCGAGACGAAGCTGCGCGGCGTCGGCGAGCACCGGCCGTTGCGGGTACGCCCGAAGGACGAGTAGCCGGCGCGCGGGGACGCGGCGGGCGGGACTACGGTCCCGACCCTGCCCGCTCCCGGAGGTCCGACCTTGAGCACCGTGTTCACGAGCCCGTACCCCGACGTCGACATCCCGGAGGTGCCGGTCCACGAACACGTCCTCGGCCGGGCCCGCGAGTGGGGGGACCGCGTGGCGATCGTCGACGGTCCCAGCGGCCGCACCGTCACGTACGCCGAGCTCGCGGACCGCGTCGACCGGGTCGCGGGCGGCCTCGCCGCCCGGGGGTTCGGCAAGGGCGACGTGCTCGCGATCGTCGCGCCGAACCTGCCGGAGTACGCGATCGTGTTCCACGCCGTGTCGCGCGTCGGCGGGACGGTGACCACGGTGAACCCGACCTACGGCGCCGAGGAGATCGGCTACCAGTTCACCGACGCCGGCGCGAGCCTCGCGGTGACGATCGACCTGTTCCTCGACACCGTGCTCGAGGCCGCCGACCGCAGCGACGTCGGGGACGTGTTCGTCCTCGGCGGTGACGGCAGCCGCGGCCGCCCGTTCACCGAGCTCGTGGGCGAGCCGTTCGCCGGCGAGGTCAGCATCGACCCGCGCGAGGACGTCGCCGTGCTGCCGTACTCGAGCGGCACCACCGGGATGCCGAAGGGCGTGATGCTGACCCACCACAACCTGGTCGCGAACCTACGGCAGTGCGTCGTCGGGACCGACATCGAGGAGGGATCCGAGACGATCCTGGCGGTGCTGCCGTTCTTCCACATCTACGGCATGCAGGTGCTGATGAACTCGACCCTCGCGCTCGGCAACACGCTGGTCACGATGCCGCGGTTCGACCTCGAGCAGTTCCTCGGCCTGGTGCAGGAGCACCGGGTCACCCGCGCCTTCGTGGTCCCGCCGATCGTGCTGGCGCTCGCCAAGCACCCGATCGTGGAGCAGTTCGACCTCAGCTCGCTGGAGAACCTCACCTCCGGCGCCGCGCCGCTCGGGGCCGAGCTCGCCGCCGCCGCCGAGGCGCGCGTCCCCGGCGACGTGGTCCAGGGCTACGGGCTCACCGAGACGAGCCCCGTGACCAACCTGTCGCCGGCGGGCGCGTCCAAGCCCGGCACGGTCGGGGTGCTGGTCGCGAACATGCAGATGCGCATCGTCGACACCGTCAGCGGGGAGGACCTCGGCCCCGACGCCGACGGCGAGGTGTGGTTCCGCGGCCCCAACGTGATGAAGGGCTACCTCGGCCGCGCCGAGGAGACGGGCCAGATGCTCGACGACGACGGCTGGCTCCACACCGGCGACATCGGCCAGGTCGACGAGGACGGCTACCTCACGATCACCGACCGCCTCAAGGAGCTCATCAAGTACAAGGGCTTCCAGGTCCCGCCGGCGGAGCTCGAGGCGCTGCTCGTCAACCACCCCGACGTCGCGGACGTCGCCGTGATCGGCATCCCGGACGAGGAGGCCGGGGAGCTCCCCAAGGCGTTCGTCGTGCGCGCCCCCGGCAGCGAGGTCACGGCGGACGAGCTCATCGCCTACTCGCGGGAGCACCTCGCGCACTACAAGCAGGTCCGCGAGGTGGAGTTCATCGACGAGATCCCGAAGTCGGCCGCCGGCAAGATCCTCCGCCGCCAGCTCCGCTGATCCTCAGCCGAGGGAGCGGCGCAGGATCTTGCCCGACGCGGTCTTCGGGAGCTCGTCGCGCAGCTCCACGCTGCGCGGGGCCTTGTACGCGGCGAGCCGCTCCCGGCAGAACGCGACGAGCTCGCCGGGCGTGGCGTCCGCGCCGGCACGCAGGCTGACGAAGGCCGCGACGGTCTCGCCACGGTAGGCGTCGGCCACACCGACGACCGCCGCCTCGCGGACGGCCGGGTGCTGGTAGAGGACGTCCTCGACCTCGCGCGGCCACACCTTGTAGCCCGAGGCGATGATGACGTCCTTCTTGCGGTCCACCAGGAAGAACCAACCCGCCTCGTCCATGAACCCGACGTCGCCGGTCCGGATGCCGTCCGGGCCGATGGCGCGCGCCGTCCCCTCCGGCTCGCCCCAGTAGCCGGCGACCACCTGCGGCCCGGCCGTGACGAGCTCGCCGAGCTGACCGGCCGGCAGCACGCGACCGTCGTCGCCGACGATGCGGCAGACCGTGCCCGGGACCGGCACCCCGACGGACAGCGCCCCGGTCCCCGGATCGACGGGTGCGCGGGTGCCGAGCGGCACGGCGTGCGAGGGCGAGGTGGTCTCGGTCATGCCGTAGATGCTGTGGATGTAGGTCCCGAAGCGCGCCTCGAACGCCTCAACCGTCGCCGGGGCGATGGGAGCGCCCCCGCTGTAGAGCTTGCGGAAGCCACGGAGGTCGGCGCCGGCGACCCCGTCGACGTTCATCAGGGCGATGAAGACCGTGATGGACGCGACGGTGAACGTGCACCCGTGACGCGCGACGAGCGCCAGCGTCTCGGCCGCGTCGAACCGGTGGGCGAGGACCAGCGGCATGCCCGTCGCGAGCGAGATCGCGACGTGCGCGACCGAGCCCGTGATGTGGAACAGCGGGGCGACGCCGAGGCAGACGTCGTCCGGTCCGATGTCCATCCAGGCGACGTAGATCGCCACGCTCGCCGCCACGTTTCCGTGGCTGTTGATGGCGCCCTTCGGCGGCCCGGTGGTCCCCGAGGTGTAGGACAGCAGCGCCGCGTCCTCCCGCGCCGGCGTGCGCGGCTCCGGCCGGCGCCCGTCGTGCTGCTCGATGAGTGCGAGCAGCCGCGGCACGTCGGGCACGTCCGCGGCGTCGGCGTCCCGCAGCGTCACCGGCAGCTCCCCGTCCGCGAGGTCCCGCGGGTCCGTGACGACGACCGCGATGGCCCGGTCGCGGACGGCCTCGGCGACGATCGGGACGAGGAGGTCGGGGGACGTGATCAGCACGCACGCCCCGCTGTCGTCGAGGATGTGCGACAGCTCGGCGACCCGGTACATCGGGTTGACCGGCACGACGCTGGCGCCGAGCTTCCAGGACGCCAGGGTCACGATCGGGAACGTCGGGACGTTCTGCAGCATCACGGCGACCCGGTCGCCCGGCCCCACACCGGACGCAGCGAGCCCGACCGCCAGCGCGTCCGAGAACCGGTCGACGTCGCCGAACGCCAGGACGGCGTCGCCGTACCGCAGGCAGTCCCTCGTGGAGTCGCCGGCGACGAGCCCACGGAACGCCGTCAGCACGTCCGGCGGGAGCGTGCCGAGGTCGGCCGGCACGCCGGCGCCGTACCGCCCGAGCCAGGGCCGCTCGGCACCGACGTCCACGGTCCGCTCCTCCGCCGGCCGTGAACGTAGACGGCCGAGGACGTCGCCGTCCGGCCCGACGGTCGACGGAGTCGCGCACGGCGTGCCGCACGAGGGGCACGGGCGCGTGACGGATCCCGCGCCGGACCCGCCGCGGGGCACGGCTCGTTGTGGCCGTCAGTTCCGCACGTTCCAGAGGATGTCGGCGTCCTCCCCGAGGGGCACGTAGGAGCAGTGGAGGCCCGTGCGGGTGGAGCGATCGAGGTGGGCGGCCAGCAACGGAGCTCCGGTCGCGAGGCGTCCGATCGCGTCCCGTACGCGAGCGGTCACGGCCTTGAGCACGTTCGGCGGGATCCTTGGCGTCGGTCCGGAGTCGGCCACCGAGGCCGGTCGCCCGCCGGACCTCGGCGAGGAGCTGTTCGCGCTCGTCCTCCAGCAGCTCGCAACGGCCGAGGTCGGCGTCGTCGCCGGCCTGGCCGATCTCGACGGCGAGCTCGTCGAGGCGGTCGCGGTAGGCCTGCAGCGGGAAGTGCTCCGGACTCGGCTTCCGGGACCCCGATGGCATCGCCCTCGAGTCCTTCTGCCCGCCGACCTGAGCCCCACACCGCGTGCGCCCGCGATAGGCAGGGATCGCTTCAACCACCGTGCACGTGCGCGAGGAAGTCCCGGTAGGCCGTGCGCGCCGCGACGCTGAGGAAGGTGGCCATGTGGTCCTCGCCGTCGAGCCCGACGAACTCGGCGTTCCCGCGACGCGCTGCGCGAGCCATCGGATCCTGGACCTCGTCGTCCGTGCCACACATGAGTAGCGACGGCATGCTCAGCTCATCGGGCACGTGCGACAGGTCCGGCCACGACGACCGGAAGTACGCGAGCACGGCTCGCGGGTCGTTCCGGCGTTGTTGTTCCAGCGCCCAGTCCGGCATGTCCCACATCTGCGACATCGCATCCGCGACGGCCTCCGCGCCGCCTTCAGAGATCAGGTCGATCATCGCGGTCGAGGTCTCGCCACTGTTCTCGGGTTCGGCAGCGATCAGTGCGACCGACGTCAAGCGGTCGGCAGCGTGCGCGGCCAGACCCCACCCGACCTTCGCTCCGAGCGACCACCCGAGGTAGTGGAACTCCTCGGCGTCGCAGGCCTCGGGGTCGGTCGGCTTGTCGCTCTCCCGTGGCTCGGAGACGCTCAGAACCCTGTCGTGTCCGATGACGATGGTCGGCGGAGCAGCGACAGCTCGAAGACACCCGGCACGTGCCATTCGCGGCTGAACATCACGGCGTGTCCACCGGCGACCCAGTCGACCTGCGAGATGTGCAGCAGTGGTGATCCGATGTCGACGGAGAGGATGTCCGCGAGGTCAGCATCGGCGATCACGGGAAGCACGGTCGCTTCCGCGTGGGACACCTTGTTGCCTGCACTCTCGAGCATGTTGTAGAGCGACCCGCCGAAGGCGGAGTCGTCGACGTCGCCGAGGATGGCAGCGGGGATCGTGTCGATGGACGAGATGACGGGTGACTCATCGGCGTACCGCACGCGCCTCACCCGCACCACCTCATCGTGAGCACCTATCTGGAGGAACGCGGCCTCATGCTCGCTGGCGCCGTCACGTTCCAGCTGCACGAGACGTCGCGACGGTCGCATCCCGGCTTCACGGATCATGGCCGTGTACGAGAGGTTCTGTTCGAGACTGTGGCGTGCCGAGGGCCGGAACGCCACGTACGTACCTGACCCGTGGACGCGATCGAGGTAGCCACCCTCCACGAGTGACCGGACGGCTTCGCGGACGGTGATCCGAGACACGCCGAACGTCGCGCAGAGCTGCTGTTCGTTCGGGATCTTCGTACCGACCTCCAGCTCGCCGGAGTGGATGGCACTCAGCAGCTGATCACGTACCCGATCCGTGAGGAGCCGTCCGGAGGAGCGGACCGGAGACAGCGACGTCATGGGATCCCCTTCTCCGTCCGGTTCGATCCCCGCCGCCAGAACACCACGGCGGCGACCGCGAGGCAGGTGACGGTCATCGCCAGGAGGCTACTCGCGGTCGCGTTGACCACCGGAGACACCCCTCGACGGATGGACGCGAACAGGTAGATCGGCAAGGTCTCCGCCCGCCCGCGTGTGAAGAAGGCGATGATGAAGTCGTCGAAGCTGAACGTGAAGGCCAGCAGGAATCCGGCGAAGATGGCGGGGGCCAGCAGCGGCAGCGTCACCGTGCACACCGTCCGCAGCGGCGGCGCATACAGGTCCGCTGACGCCTCGATGACGCGGAGATCCATGGAGGCCAGCCGCGTCCGGACGAGGATGGTGACGAGCGCGGTCCCGAACACCGAGTGGGCGGCCACCAGGCTGGCGAAGCCGAGACCCAGGCGAAGATCCGAACTGGGCACGAGGTACGCGATCCAGGAGTTCAACCAGTTCGTGGCGGTGACGATGAAGATGAGCAGCGAGATCCCGAGGACGATCCCCGGCACGACCAGGGCCGTGTTGACCATCACATCGAAGGTTCGCCGCAGCCGGCGTGGGGCCGACGGCATCGCCAGCGCCGCTGCCGTTCCGAGGAACATGGAGATGGTGGCACTCGTGAGCGCAACGGTGATGCTCGTCCGGAAGGCTTCCACGATGAACGGGTTCGTCCACGCCTCGACGTACCAGCGCAACGAGAAGCCGGTGAGTTCGGCGACGTGTTCGCCGGCGTTGAAGCTGAAGACCACGACGACGGCGATGGGCACGAACAGGAAGAGGTAGACCGCGGCCCCGTAGCCACGGAGCAGCCGATCCATCGCCCGACCCGATCGCGCGTTCAGAGCATCCCCTCCTGTTCCGTTCCCGGAGCGAGACGGGAGGCGGCCTTCCGGTAGAAGCCGATGAGGACCATGACGAGCGCGATGAACGCCGTTGCGACGGCGGCCCCGAACGGCCAGTTCCGCGACTGGAAGAACAGATCCGCCAGCGCGTTGCCGAGGAAGTAGATCTGACCGCCGCCGAGCAGGACCGGGATGAGGTACTCGCCGAGCACGGGTACGAACACGAGCAGGACGCCGCTGATGATCCCTGGCGCGGACAGCGGCAAGGTGATGCGGAGGAAGGTCCTGGCGGGACCGGCGCCGAGGTCCTTCGAAGCTTGCCGGATGCCCTGGTCGATGCGGTCGAGGCTGACGAAGATGGGGAGGATCATCAACGGGAGGTAGTTGTAGACGATCCCAAGCACGACGGCGAAGGGGGTGTTGAGGAGCCTGACGCCCTCGGCGATGCCGAGGTCGCGGAGCAGCGCCGGGATGCCGCTGTTGCCCAGGAGGAAGACCCACGCGTAGGTCCGGATGAGCAGGCTCGTCCAGAACGGCACCACGACGAGGGCGAGGAGGATCGTCTTGTACCGGCCTCCACGCGTCGCCAGGACGTACGCCATCGGGTAGGCCACCATCAAGCAGACGACGGTCCCGACGAGGCCGAGCTCCACGGTGTTGGCGAAGGCCGTCCACCGCGTGCCCAGCTGGCCGTACTGCTCCAGCGTGAGTCCCGGCTGGTAGCCCCCGTTGGGGGACCGACGACCGAGGGAGACCACGAGCAGCACGATGAGGGGCGCGGCAAGGAACAGCAGGTACCAGACGACCGCTGGCGCCCCCATGACGCGGTACATCCGGTCCGCCTGCCGGTTGAGCCGGTCGCGCCCCCCTGCTCCCGAGCTCGGCGGCTCGGGAGCAGGAGCCAGGAGAAGCGCTGCCGGCGGCTCGGCCGGCGGCGCCTCGCCCGGCGTGGGATGGGTGGTCACGACGACGACTTGATCCGAGCCCACATCTCGGCGCGGGCCTCACTGTTGTACGCCTCGGCGGAGCTCAGCGTCATCCTGGCGATCGCTGCCTGTTCCGGGTAGATGACGGGGTTCTCGCCGACCTCCGGCGACAGCAGCTCCTGGACCGCGGGGTTGGCGTGGGGGAACAGACAGAACTCGGTGTCGGCTGCGCTGTTCTCCGGTCGCAGCACGAACTCGAGGAAGGCGTGCGCCGCCGCGGCGTTGGGGGCGTCCGCCGCGATCGTCCAGTTGTCGACCCACAGCTCACCGCCATCGTCCGGGATGACGTACTCGTAGTCCGGGTTGTCGCGCTGCACCTGTACGCCGTCGCCGGTCCAGGCGATGGACGACCAGCTGTCGCCGTTGCGCAAAGGAGGCTGCACGTCGGAGGTGATGGCCCAGAGGTCCGGCTTGAGGCCCACCAGCAGCTGTTCGATCTCGGCGAGTTCGTCAGGGTCGGTGGTGTTGAGGTCGTAGCCGAGGGCGACGGCAGCGGACCCGATCGAGGAGATCTGGTGGTCGACGATGACGCTGTGGCCGGTCAGATCGCCGGAGGCGCGTTCGAAGAACTCCTTCCAGCTCGTGACCGGGTCCTCCGCCTCCGGTGCGTAGATGATGCCGGTGGTCCCCCAGTTCTTGGGGATGGTGTAGACGTTCCCGGGGTCGAACGGTTGGTCGACGAAGAGCTCGTTCCACGTGCTGAGATCGACGTCTCCGAGCTTGCTGTAGTCGATCTTCTGGACGAGACCGTCCTCGATCCAGCCCGGCACCGCGTAGTGCGTGGGCATGAGGATGTCGATACCGGAGCTTCCTCCACGCAGGAGCGCTTCCATCTCCTCGGTCGACCCGTACACGTTGACGTCAACGTTCACGCCGGTCTCTTCCGTGAACGCCTCGATGATCGCGGGGTCGTGGTAGTTGGGCCACGTCGCCAGCGTCAGCTTGTCGCCCAGCTCGGCGTCTTCCGCATCTCCGCCCTCACCGCCGACCGCCTCGTCCGTTCCGGGCGCGCAGGCAGCGAGGAACAGCACGCTGCCCGCCATCGCGGCGACCAGGCGTACGCCCGATCTCTTCGTCATGATCTGGATCATCTTCCGCTCTCCTTCGGTGGTGGGTTCAGGCCGACATCGGCCCCATGCTCGGCTGCTTCCTTGCCGGTGTCGGGGATCACGTGGGCCACGTCGAGCGCCCACTCCAACGTCACCTGGTCTCCGGGGGCGGCGAGGCCGTCCGTGCCGGCCGCCGTGCGAGCCTGCAAGACCGTGACGCGGCCGACGTCCGGAGAGTCCGCTTGGTACGACACCTGATCGCCCAGGAAGGTCCGGGTCCTCACGTGGGCGCGAAGCGCGGTGACGGCGGACGAGGGGCCCGCTGCACGTTCCGCGCCCAGGGACAGGACGATCCGCTCCGGGCGGACCGCGAGCGCGGCTGGCTGGCCCGGCGACAGGAGGTCGTGTGACAGGGCGCAGCCGACGAGCTTCGTTCCCGCCGGGGTCTGCACCGTCGCCGTGTCGCCCTCTCGCGTCACCAACCGCCCTCGGAAGAGGTTCATCGTGCCGACGAAGTCGGCCACGAACGTGTCCGCCGGGAAGTCGTAGACATGTTCCGGGGGTGCTTCCTGGAGGATCCGCCCGTCCCGCATGACCGCGACGCGGTCGGCCATGGACATGGCCTCCTGCTGGTCATGGGTCACGAAGACGAACGTGATGCCCAACTGCTGCTGCAGTTGTTTCAGCTCGAGCTGCATCGCGTGACGCAGCTTCGCATCGAGCGCCGAGAGAGGCTCGTCGAGGAGAAGCACCTGCGGCCGCGAGATGAGTGCCCGCGCAAGCGCCACCCGTTGCTGTTGGCCGCCCGACAGCTCACGCGCGTGGCGCTTCCCGTAGCCGCCGAGCTGCACGAGCTCCAACGCCTCGTCGATCCTCCGCCGCTGTTCGGAACGGTCGATGCGGGGGCGCTGTTGGCGCAGCGCGTAGCCGACGTTCCGTTCGACATCCATGTGCGGGAAGAGGGCGTAGTGCTGGAAGACGGTGTTCGCGGGGCGCCGGTAGCTGGGCACGTCGTCCATCGGCTCACCGCCGATGAGGATGCTTCCGCGGGTCGGCGACTCGAAGCCGGCTACGAGACGCAGAAGCGTCGTCTTCCCGCAGCCGGACGGCCCCAGCAGCGCAGAGAACGTGCCCGGTCGCACGGTGAGGCAGACGCCATCGACCGCGGTGACGCCGCCGAAGCGCTTCGTCGCGTCGCGGATCTCCACGGACCCGCTGGAGCCGTCCGCCATCATCCCGCCACCGCCTCTCGGATCCGTCCCTCAGCGTGGGGAACGGCGTACTCACCACGGCTCTCGCTGTACGCGGTCACCGCCTCGAGGCGCGTTCGGCGGTCCCAGCCGAGCTTCGCCCCGAGGATGTCCGCGACCACGCCTGCCGCGGCCTCCGCCTGGTCCCGGTCCTGGAGGGCCGCTCGTGTTCGGCGCGACAGGACGTCGTCGATCGTCAGCGCATCCTCATGGTCCACCGACCACCAGACCTCGGCCTCGATGTAGGGCAGATGGTCGAGGAGCCGGCCCTGGAGCCCCCACCGGGCGGCCACGTCGGCGACATCGACCGACTCCCGCCCGTACCTGGAGACGAGCGAACTGGCGACGTCGGGGGCCAGCCCACGTCGTTGCAACTGCTGCGACAGGCGGTCGAGTGCCGGTCGTGGGGCTGCGCCCGTCAGCGGCAGGGAGGACGTGGAGGACGCCACGGCCCGTCGCAACTGCGTGGCCACACGATCGACGACCTCCGCG
The DNA here is from genome assembly GCA_019348135.1 of Actinomycetota bacterium. Taxonomy (GTDB): domain Bacteria; phylum Actinomycetota; class Nitriliruptoria; order Nitriliruptorales; family Nitriliruptoraceae; genus JAHWJY01. The sequence goes on along the minus strand of JAHWJY010000003.1, from coordinate 57,421 downwards.
GCGACGACCCGGTAGGTGGTGAGCTTCCCCCCACGCAGGACGAGCATCCCGTCGGTGCGCTCGTCGATGTGGTGCTCACGACTGACGGGACCGGGTGCCTGGGTCGGACTCCCGACCAGGGGACGGATGCCGGCGAACGTCGCGAGGACGTCACCGGCGGTGAGCTCGACGTCGAGCGACCGGTTGGCGGCGTGCAGCAGGTACGACACCTCGCCGGGCGTCGCGGTCGGTCTCGCGACGGCGCCATCGTGGACCACATCGGTCGTCCCGAGGAGCCAGGAGCTCTCCCACGGGACGATGAAGATCACCCTCCCGTCGACGCGCAGCGTCAACCCGACATCGGATGCGATGCGGTCGCGCGCGATGACGAGATGGGTCCCGCGACTCCGGATGACCGAGGCGGCGGACGCGGAGTCGGTCAACTGCACGTCGAACGCTCCGGTGGCATCCACGACACAGGCGCTCGGGATCTCGACGTCGTCGCCGGTCATGCGGTCCTTGACGACCACGCCGGCCACGCGACCCTTCGCGCGGAGCAGTCCGGTCACCTGCGCCTGCGTCACGAGTCGGGCACCGAGTTGGCGAGCGGTACGGGCGACCGCGATCACCAGTCGGGCATCGTCGGTCACCCCGTCGCTGTACTCGAATCCGCCCTCGAACAGATCGCTCCGCACGGCCGGAGCTCGGTCCGCCAGTGCGGTCGGCGACAGCGCTCGGAAGCGGCCGCCGCGACGGCCGCCGAGTCCGTCGTAGAGCCCGAGTCCCGCGCCGATGTACAGACGCTGCGACCATCCGCCGGCGACCGGCAGGACGAACCGGCGGAGGTCCACCAGGTGTGGTGCCACCCGCAACAGGGTCGCTCTCTCCGCGAGTGCCTGGCGCACCAGACCGAACTCGTGGCCTTCCAGGTACCGAAGGCCACCATGGATCAGCTTCGAGGATCTGCTGGACGTTCCCACGGCGAGGTCATCGCCTTCGAGCAACAGGCATCGGAACCCGCGGGCTGCAGCATCGAGGAGGATGCCGACGCCGTTGATGCCCCCTCCGATCACGACGAGGTCGAGCCCATCGGCGGCAGCCGACCGCAGCATCTCGCTCCGTCGCTCCAGCGTGCTGATCATGCGCCTGCTGCCGCTCGCAGCGTCCACGTGATCTGCGCGGCCACATCCGGGCCCTCGGGCATCTGTCCGGCCAGGATCGCGTTCCCGATCGTGAACCCCCAGGCTCCCGCCGCCTGCAGTGCCTGGATGCGCTCTTCGCTGTCGACGCTCCCTGCAGCGATCACCGGGCCATGCGAGGCGTCGACGACCGCCTTGGTGAGCGCCACGGGGTCGACCCCACGGTGGCGGTAGGCGAGGAGGTCGACGCCGTCGATGCCATCGGTACGCGTGAGGTGGCGCGCGTGTTCGGCGATCTCCTCGATGTCCCCGCGGAGCTCACTGGGATGGCCCACGATGGTCCCGGGGAACGGGTAGTAGCGCACCCCCGAGCCGGCGAGGAGCTCGCCGGCGGCTTCCGTGTTCGTCCCCCCGAGGATGTAGTCCACGCCCACGTCGACCGCCGCCTGGATGCTGCGCAGTTCGTCGTCGCGTGAGGTCGACACGACCTCGAGCATCACCTGCCGGTCGTCGGCGTGCATCTCGGCGGTGAGCTTCTGGAGGGTCGGTCGGTCGACGCCGACGTCCTTGAACCCGACGTACCGCAGCTCCGTTCGCCGGATGCTGTCGTAGACCTCGAGGGCGTCCGGGATCGTCCGGTCGTCCTGGGTCAACATGAAGATGAACTCCATCACGTCACCTCTGTTCTCATGGGGGTCCTGGCGGTGGTCCCGACCAGGAGCTGCTGGAGCGACCCGAAGACGTAGGTCGGATGGCTCGAGGGCTGGTGGACGAGGGGCAGCTGGGTGGCGCCCGTCAAGACCAACGCGGAATCCAGACCGGCCTGGGCGGCCATGGCGACGTCGGTCTCGATCCGGTCGCCCGTCAGCAGGACACGGCCGGGAGACATGTCGAGACGCCGCACGAGTGCGCGGGCCATGTGTTCCGACGGCTTCCCGACGACGGCCTCGGCTTTCGCGCCCGTGCACGCCTCGATGGCCGCGAGCATGGCAGCGCAGTCAGGAAGACCCCCGTCCGGGGTCGGGCAGTACGCGTCGGGGTTCGTCGCGACGAGCACAGCTCCTCCCGCGACGGCGACGTAGGCGGCATGCAGCTTCGTGTAGTCGAAGGTGCGATCGAACGAGACCACGACGACGTCGGCCTGGGCGGCGTCCGCGGTCACCTGGTGGCCGGCGTCTCGCAGACGAGCAGCGACGAGCGGCTCGCTCACGCAGAGGACGGTCGCGGCCGGGTGGTGCAGATCCATGTAGAGGACGAGAGAGTCGAGCGAGGACACGACGTCGTCGGCCGCCGTGGGGAGACCGAGCTCCGTCAGCCGCTCGGCGTAGGCCCACGACGGGTCGAGCGGCTTGTTCGTGAGGTACAGCAGCCCCTTGCCCAGACGACGGATCTCGTCGACGACCGCACGTGCGCCCGGGAGGAGAACGTCACCGAGGTAGATGGTGCCATCGAGGTCGAACACGAAGCCGTCGTAGCGGTCCAGGATCCTCACAGGCCACCGCCCAGGTCGGCGACACGGTCAAGGACCTCGTCGACGTCGCCGTCGTTCCAGTTGCCGGTGAAGAACGCCAGGTCGGCGATCGTGAAGCGGTCCCTCATGAGGTGACAGTTCGCCACCGCCCACCGTGCCCGGTCGGGGTCGACCGGGGGGTCGAGGTCACGGAAGCGGACAGGTGCTCCGGCGGCGTGCAGCGCGGTGACCATCTCCTCCGGCGAGACCAGCACGCGGCGCACAGCGGACACCGCATCGTCCCACTGCTCCGAGAGCTCACCGACGCTCGGCTGGGCGCCGGCCCACGCATCCAGCTTCTTCGCGTAATCCGACCAGCACTCCGCACCCATCGTCCCCGAGGGGTCCACGTCCGAGAAGGCGCCCTTGACCCTGCGCTCGAGGTCCTCGACGGACGGGACGACGACGACGTGCCGTAGCGACTGCGCCGAGAGTGTGGCGATCATCCGTTCCCACAGTGCTGCCGCGACCACGGCGGCCACACCGACCTGGGCACCATGGAGGCCCACGGGAGTGCCCGTGTGCCCGGCCGACATGTCCAGCATGTGACTGACCGTGTGCTCCATACCCGAGAGGGGCGCGGTACGTCCTGCGACCCCGAGTGCGATCCCGGAGGCGGTCATGAGACGGGCGAGTTCGTCGAGGGCATCGCCGTCGCGACGCCCCACCCCACCCGCGATGGTGAGGAGCCGGTCGCCCTCGCGCCGGAAGAGGTCCACCACACCGGCGGAGTACGAACCGTCCAGTCCGACGAGAGCCGCGAGGTGCCAGTCGGCTGGCGCGGTGAACATCGCCAGGAGCTCACCGACGCCAGCCTGGTTCATGGCCTCCGGCGCGTCGCGGATGATCTCGGTGTCGATCAGCAGCGTCGTCACCCATGAGGACGGAACCGTCCGTTTCACGCCATCCCGGAGGATCACCGCCATGTCGTCCGAGAAGCCGTTGACGGAGACGGCCGTCTGCACCGCCACCAACGGCGTGCCCCCGCGGTGGTTGCACGCGTCCTTGGCGATATCGGTCAGCGTGCCCGAACCCACGGACACGACGCACCCGGCTCCTTCGACGGCGGCCCGGGCGACCGCGAGGGTTCCGTCGTCGGCGTGCAGTTGTCCGTCCCGGCCGGTCAGTACCTCCCGGCGGACGTCTGCGAACCCGCCCAGATGCTTCTCGACGGCCGCCTTCAGATCGGTGCCGAGCCGCAGCATCGGTGTGGCGTCCTCGAGGAGGACGATCGGCCCGGATGACACGGCGGCGACCTCGTCCGCGAGACGATCGAGGGCACCGGGCCCGATCAGGATCCGACCGATGCCGATGGGGTGCAGAGACCGACCGCCGGGGCCGGCTTCCAGTCGGTCGCGCAGCCGGTCGGCGAGGCCCTCGTCCAGGGTCGAGGGGGCCGTCATCGTCGCTCACTCCCGCCCGACGCGAAGGTCGGCTCGAGGGCGTCGAACATGTCGCGGTAGCGGCCGTAGGCATCCTCGTAGACCGCTGCCGCTGCGGGATCCGGATCGAACGACCGCGTCTCGAGCACGACCAACTCGTCGGAAGCCTCGGGGATGTCGGAGAACCAGCCAGCGGCGACTGCTGCGAGACATGCCGCTCCGGCGGCAGGTCCCGCGCCGGCGACCCGTCGTACGACCCGTCCGGTGATATCCGACTTCATCTGCAACCACAGGTCGCTACGAGCGCCGCCACCCGTCGCACGCAACTCGTGGACGTTGCCGGTCAGCGCCTGGATGCGGTCCAGGATGTCCCGGAGAGCGAACGTGCAGCCCTCGAGGACCGCTCGAGCGATCTCGGGCCGTTTGTGGTTCATGGAAGCGCCCGTGAGCGCACCACGGGCGCACTCGTTCCAGCGCGGCGACATCGAGCCGCACAGAGCCGGCAGGAAGAGCAAGCCACGCGACGCGGGCGGAGCGTCCGCCGCCAGGGTGAAGACCGCCGACTGGTCGACGGCCAAGACCTCGGCGATCCAGAGGACGGAGCCACCGGAGACGATCCCCGGGTGCTGGAAGAACCACGCTCCCGCCACGGCGTGGGCGTGTGTCTCCACGAGCCGCTCCGGATCGAACACGGGGCTGGCGCACGACACGCCGACCGGTTCCGCCGTCCCCGTGATATCGACCACGACCCCCGGCCGTGTGCCCCCTGCGGAGACCGCCGCCGCGTGATCGTCACCGGTCCCCACCAGGACCGCGCATCCCGCTGGCAAGCCCGTCGCCGCGGCGATGTCGCTGCGCAGCACGCCCGCGGTGTCCGTGGCCTCGCGGATCTCTGCGAGGCTGGCTGGCTCGATGTCCGCGGCGGCCAGCATCTCCGCCGCCCACTCGCGCCGTCGGACGTCGTAGAGCATGGTCGACGAGGCGTTGGCGTGGTCCTGCACCACTTCGCCGGTGAGTCCCGCAACGACCGCGGAACAGGGTGACAGCCACCAGCGGACGTCCGCACCGTGGCGGGAGCGCAGCCACATGATCTTGGGAGCGCCGTGCGAGCTGTCCGGGTTGAGACCGGTCAGCTCGGCGATGCGCCTGGAACCGACCGCCTCCTCCAGCCTCGCCCGCTCCGAGACCGCACGCCGGTCGAGCCAGATGAGGGCGGGCGTCCTGGGGGACAGGTCAGCCGAGACGCCGACGATGCCGTCGACCTGCGCGTCGATCGCGACATGTGACACCTCAGGCCGTCGAGCGCCGACCTGTCGACCCAGGTCCGCGAGCACGTCGACCGTCGCCAGCCGCCAGGTGTCCAGATCCTGTTCAGCGTGGGCTTCCTGCGGGAAGCGCGTTCCGTACGCGACGGAGGCCTCGCCCACGATCCGGCCATCTTCGTCCATCGCCACCCCCTTGACGCTCTGGGTGCCGATGTCGCAGCCGATGACGATCCCCACTCGCCCTCCGAGTCATATGTCATATGATGACTTCGCCACGCTGTCATGACACCTCGCCGCTGTCAAGAGCGCCCGAACCTGCCGGACACGAGCTCGGGGTCGTTGCGCCCGGGCCGTGCTCGCGGGCGTGGCGTGTCGACCCGTGAGCCATCCGGCACGTGGCATCAGCCTCCGGCGATGCAGCCAACGGCTCAGCCTGACATGACGGGCGTCGGTCCACAGCATCCCCGTCCCGTTCCGGACGGATCATCCTGTGTCGGAACGACGGAACCCCGGACGATCGCCTGCTGGAGGCGTCTACCGGGGTTCCGTGGGTCGCGCGCGGGGAGGGATTCGAACCCCCGGCCGCCTGATCCGTAGTCAGGTGCTCTATCCGGACTGAGCTACCCGCGCGAGTGGTACGAGCGGAGGCAGAGGGATTCGAACCCTCGAGGGGGTGTATACCCCCAACGGGATTAGCAATCCCGCGCCATAGACCAGGCTAGGCGATGCCTCCAGGCGCCGCGAACCGCGAACGGCGCGCGGGCGCGGAGGGTAGCAGCGGGGCCCCAGGGGCGCGAACGGTGGCAGGCCGCGGCGCGTAGCCTCGCGCCCGTGCACCGCGTCGCCGAACGGATCATCGACCGGGCCCCGGCGCGACTGCGCCCCGGGGTCGAGCTCACCGTGCGCACGGTGGTGGATGCCGGCGACGACCGCCTGCCGGGCCTCGCGGCGGAGGTGGCGTTCTTCGTCCTCCTCACCCTCCCGCCGCTGCTCCTCGCCATCTTCGGCACGCTCGGCGCGCTCGATCCGGTGCTCGAGGTCGACCTCCCCACCCGGGTGACGGAGCGCACGGTCGCGCTCGCCGGCGAGGTGCTGAACCGTCAGACGGTCGAGTCCACCGTCGAGCCCACGGTGCGCCGGATCTTCAGTGAAGGCGGGGGTGGGATCGCCACGATCGGCTTCGTCATCACCGTGCTGGTGGCGTCACGGGCACTGCGCGTCGTCGCCACCGCGATCACGGTCGCGTACGACCTCGAGGCAACCCGGCCCGCCTGGCAGCAGCGCCTGTGGGGGCTCGGTCTCACCCTGGTCGGGATGCTCCTGGGGCTGGTGCTGCTGCCGATCATCGTGGCGGGACCGGACTTCGGGGGGACGATCGTCGCGACGGTGGGGGTCGACCTCGGCTTCGCCGACCTCTACCGGATCCTCTACTGGCCCGTCGCCGGGATCCTGGCGTGGTTCCTCATCGCCTCGCTGTACCACTTCGTCGCCCCGTGGTGGACCCCGTGGCACCGCGACCTCCCGGGCGCCGCGCTCGCGATGATCCTGTGGTTCCTGGGGTCGATGGCCCTGCGTGCCTACGCCAACCGCACCATCTCGGCGCGGTCGATCTACGAGCCGATCGCCGGGCCCCTGGTGCTGATGCTGTGGCTCTACGTCAGCGCCTTCGCGGTGCTCCTGGGCGCGGAGCTGAACGCGGAGATCGAGAAGATGTGGCCCACGGTGCGGCCCGCCGCGTCGCCCCCGGACGGGTCAGACCACACCTGATCCCGCGCCCCGGACGGGGGCCGGGACGGCGAGCGGCAGCACGAAGCTGAACTCGGTGCCGACGCCCTCCTCGGAGCGCACCGTCAGGGACGTGCCGTGGGCCGCGAGGATCTGCTCGCACAGCGCGAGCCCGAGCCCCACGCCGCCCGCGGGGCGCGTGCCCGCCGGCCCGCCGCGGTAGAAGCGCTCCGTGATCCGGGCGAGGTCCTCGGTCGCGATGCCCGGCCCCTCGTCGCGCACGGAGATGCGGGCGACACCACCCTCGGGGACCGCTCGGAGGCACACGCGCGTCCCCGGCGGCGTGTGCCGCAGCGCGTTGCTGAGCAGGTTCTCGACCACGTGCTCGAACAACCGGGGATCGACGATCACGGCCTCGTCCGCCACGTCCGTGGTGACCTCGTGGTGCTCGAGGAGTGGGGCCAGTCGGGCGATCAGCCCCTCGAGCACGTGCCGGAGCGGCACCGGCGCCGGCGAGATCTCGGCGTTGCCCGACTCGAACCGCGAGAAGTCGAGCAGCGTGGAGATCATGGCGGACAGCCGCGCGCTGTTGGCGTTGAGGCGGGCGAGCAGGTCGCGGCGGCGGTCGTCGCCGAGCGCCTCCCCGTGCGCCGCGAGGGTCTCGCCGACGCCGTGGATCACCGTCAGGGGGGTCCGCAGCTCGTGCGAGACGTTCGAGACGAAGTCGGACTTCATCACCTCGAGCTCCGTCAGGCGCGCCACGGCGCGCTGCTCGGACTCGAAGCGACGGGCGTTGACGAGCGCGTGGCCGGCGTGCGTCGCGAGGACCTCGAGCGCCTCGACCTCGCGGGGGTCGGGCCCCCCGGGCGCCGACCGCGACCCGATGAGCGCCCCCACGACATCGTCGCCGTGCGTCAACGGCACCGCGACGGTCGCACGGACGCCGTCGCGGCCCGGGAGCCGGCCCTCGAAGTCGAGGTAGTCGCCCACGGTGATCGTCCGCCGCTCGCTCATGGCGCGCCCGGCCAGTCCCCGGTCGGCCGGGATGCCGTAGGGCTCGGCGCCGGGTGCGAACCCGCGGTGGCGGGCCGGGACGAGGTAGCCGTCACGCAGGACCGCGATGGTGGCGAGCTCGAAGCCGAGCCCGACCACCGCGTCCGCGATGCGGTCCATCAGCTCGTCGGGATCGAGGGTCGTCAGGCGCGTCAGGGCGCTGGCCAGACCCGCCTGACGGTCGGCGGCCGTGCGCGCCTCCTGCTCGGCCAGCCAGGAGGACCGCGCCCGGATGGCGCCCTCGATCAGCATCCACGACACCGTCGCCACGAGGGCGAGCTGGACCCCGACCTCGGACGGCGCGAGATCGGAGGCGAGGAGCACGACGGCGTAGCTCCCGATGGCGACGGGCTGCAGGATCAGCTGCCCCCGGGCGGGGAACAGCGCCGCGCCCAGCCCCATCACGAGGCCGTACAGGATGCCGTACCGCCGGGGATCGCCCCCGACCGCGACCACGAAGGCCGTCAGGGCCGTCATCGCCAGCGCGTTCCACACGTAGAAGGTGGACGTCGCGATGCCGTCGCTCACCGAGCGCCGACGCTGGAGCGCCACCACCGTGACGATCAGCGCCGCCGACAGAGCGATGACGGCGAGCGCGCCGACGAGCCCGGCCGTCAACGCGACGTCGTGCCAGGCGGCGTCGAGCACCAGCACGGGCAGCACCAGCACCGTGGCGATGCCGCCCATCCGCGCGAGGCGCGTGGGGTCCGGCGGGTGCCACGCCTCCGAACGCACGACACCCCTCCGACCCGCCACCTCGGGACCGTCCGTTGCCACGGACGGTCCCGAGTGTGCCGTGCCGGAGGGGCGAACGGGGGGAAAGGGCGGTCAGCCCTCCCCGAGGCCCGCGTCCTCGGTCGTCGCCGGCGCCAGCGGGTCCGTGCCGGCGCCGTCCTCGGCCGGTGCCTCGAGGCCCGGGGACGTGCCGCCGCCGTCCTCGGCCTCACAGGCCGCCATGCCGAAGGCGAGGCCACCGGCGACGATCAGGACGGGGAACGCGGAGCGGATCTTCATGTTCGATCTCCTCGGTCGGGTGACGTGACCGTGTCGGGCTCCGGGAGGGCGTGCAACCGCCGGCGAGCCCCGCCGGACGGCCAGGGCGAGCGTCGGAAGGGGCGTCTGGCAGCCGTTCCCGGGCCCCTCCCACATGGATCGTCGGGTGGCCGTTCGGTCCGGCTCTCAGCGAACTCTCAGGCCCGGTGCACCCGCGGCAGCCGCAGGACGAACCGACCGTCCCGGTACGACAGGTCGCCGTCGTGCGCCTCGGCGATGCCGCGCGCGATCGGCAGGCCGAGGCCGGACCCGCCGGCGGTGTCCCGGGTCACGAACCGGTCGAAGATCGGTCCCACGTCGGCCGCCGGGACCCCGGGCCCGTCGTCCGCCACCGCGACCTCGACGTGCCCGTCCTGCCCGGCGACCTCGACGCGGACGTGACCCTCGGCGTGGCGCGCCGCGTTGTCGACGAGGTTGGAGAGCGCTTCGTGCACGGCCGTGGCGTCCACCTCGGCCGTGCAGTCGCCCTCCGCCCGGACGTCGAACCGGTGCAGCGGCGCCAGCGTCCGGTGGTGCTCCACCACCGCGGCGGCGATGTCGTCGAGGGGGGTCGGCCGGAACGTCGGCGCCTCGAGGCTGTCGAGTCGGGCCACGCGCAGCAACGAGGACAGCAGCCGCGAGACCCTGGCGACCTCGCGGGCCAGGGCGTCGGTCAGGCGGTCGCGCTCGCCGGGGTCGTCGGACCGCAGCAGCGACGCGACCGTGGCGCGGATGCCGGCCACGGGGTTGCGCAGCTGGTGGGCGGCGTCCGCGAGGAAGCGCCGGCTCGTCGCCTCGGCCGCCTGGGAGTGCGCGAGCGCGTCCTCCAGCTCGTCGAGCATGCCGTTGAAGGCCGAGACCATGTCGGCGAGCTCGAGGTCGTCGTCGCGCAGGGGGAGCCGCTCCTGGATGCGTCCGTCGGCGATCCGTCGCGCCGTTCCCGCCACGTCCCGCACCGGCCGCAGCACGACCGCGGAGGCACGGTCGAGGAGCGCGTAGGCGAGCGCGACGAGCGTGACGGTCCCGACGATCTCCAGGAACAGCAGACGGTTCAGGGTGGCGTCGGTACCGCCGCGGGACGTCAGGATGAACAGCTGGCTGCCGTCCTGCAGGCGGAACTCCCGCCACGCGTAGGGGCCGTCGTCCTCGACCTCGGCGGGGAGGCGGTCGAACGCGGGTGCGCCCTCGCTCGAGAAGACCGCTCCCGGGACCGTCCGGATGACCGAGCGGAGCCCGACCTCGTCGAGACGTCGGGACACCTCCTCGGGGGGCAGCGGACCGACCTCGGCGAGGAGCTCGCGTGCGAGCTGCTCGCGGGCGTCGAGCACGTCCTCGAGGTTCGACAGCATCAGGTCCCGCAGGCTCAGGTACACGACGACGTCGAACGCGAGGACGAGCGTGGTGACGATCGCGACGCCGCTCAGGGTGACCCGCCGCCGGAGCGAGGTGGGGCGGAGGGGCGCGAGGAGGTTCACGCGCGGAGCACGTAGCCGGCGCCCCGGACGGTGTGCAGCACCCGCGGTCCCGCCTCCTCGAGCTTGCGTCGCAAGGTGCTGACGTAGACCTCGACGAGGTTGCCGTCGTAGGAGGCGAAGTCCCACACGAGCGCGAGCAGCCGGTCCTTCGACAGCACCACGCCCGGTCGCCGGGCGAAGGCGGCCAGCAGGTCGAACTCCGTGGGGGTCAGCTCGATCTCGGCCTCCCCGCGGAGCACGGTGCGCGCGCTCTCGTCGATGACGAGGTCGCCGAGCTGCAGCGTCTGGGAGGCGACCCGGCCCGACCGCCGCAGCAGGACGCGCACCCGCGCCAGCAGCTCGGGCATCGCGAACGGTTTCACGAGGTAGTCGTCGCCGCCCACGTCGAAGCCGGTCAGGCGATCCTGGAGCGTCTCCGCCGCGGTCACGAACACGATCGGTGCGTCGGAGCCGCCCCGCAGCGCCCGCGCGAGGTCGAACCCGTCGGGCCCGTCGGGGAAGCGGACGTCGAGGACCGCGAGGTCGGGCCGGAAGGACGTTGCGAGCTCGACGGCCTTGCCGGACCGGCCCGTGGAGCGGACCGTGTAGCCCTCGTGCCGGAGCGCGGACGCGATGGCGTCACGCAGCGTCCGGTCGTCCTCGACGACGAGGATCCGCGGTGTCGTTCCCACCCTCGAGCTCCCGCTGGCGGTGGCGGAGGGTGAGGGATTCGAACCCCCGGACCCTTGCGGGTCGCTCGCTTTCAAGGCGAGTGCATTCGTCCGCTCTGCCAACCCTCCGGGACGCCGCGAGGGGCGCCGGTCCCGGAGGGTAGCCCTCCGGCTCCCGGCGCAGCCCGCCCGCACCTCGTCAGTCGCCGCCACCGTCACCGTTGCCGCCGCCGTTGCCGCCGTTGCCGTCACCGGCGTCGGGCGGCGGCTCGTCGGCCGGCGGGTCGGCGGGCTGGTCGGCAGGCTCGTCCGGAGGCTCGTCGGCCGGTTGCGGCTTCGGCTTCGGCTTCGGCGGGGTGTAGCGGTCGAGCGGGACCCGCGGGAGCGCCTCGACCTCGAACGGCTCCATCGTCGGGAGCATGTAGTCGTGCCACAGCTGCGCCGGGATCGAGCCACCGGTGACGCGTCGGTGCCCGAGCACGCCGTACATCTCGCGGGGGATCTCGAAGCCGACCCAGGCCGCCGTCACGAGCTGCGGCGTGAACCCGACGAACCAGGCGTCCTTGAAGTCGTTGGTGGTACCGGTCTTGCCGGCCACGGGACGCCCGATCTGGGCAGCGGTGGCGGTCCCGCTCTCGACGACCGCCTGCATCATCGTCACCAGCTTGTCCGCGATCTCCTGGTCCACCACCCGCTCGCAGCTGGGCTCCCGCGCGATCAGCACGTTGCCGTCCGCGTCCGTGACCTCCGTGATCGCGTACGGCACGCACGCGACGCCGCCGTTGGCGAGCGTCGCGAACGCGGACGCCATCTCGATGGGGAACGCGTCGATGGCTCCGAGGCCGATCGAGCAGTGCGGGTAGTCGGCGGGCACGCTCCCGATGCCCATCCGGTTGGCCATCGCGCCGACGGTCTGGGGCCCGATCTCGCCGACGACGGTCGCGTGGTAGACGTTGTTCGACCGCCGCAGCGCCTCCGGCATGTCCATGCTGCCGCCGGTCGGGCTGTAGTTGACGGGTCGGTACAGCCCCTTCTCGCCGTCCTTGTAGTCGATGCAGCCGGGGATCTCCTTGCCGTCCCGGACGCTCGTGTAGAAGCTCGTGCGCAAGCCGGCGTCGAGCGCCGCCGTGTCGACGATCGGCTTGATGGAGGACCCGACCTGGCGTCCCGAGCCACCCATGCCCGGGACCAGGGGGTTGACCTTGGTCACGTGACAGTCGTCCGGGTGCTCCTCGCAGCTGCCGAACTCCTTCGGGCCGAGCGCCATGGTGCGGATCTGGCCGCTGTCGGCCTCGAGGGACAGCAGGCCCCCGAGCGGGTGTTCGACGGGATCCTGCAGGTGGTCCGCGATGGCCTGGTTCGCGAGCGTCTGCATGCGCTGGTCCAGCGTCGTGTGGATCCGCAGCCCACCGCCGAAGACGGCGTCGATCCGCTCCTGGCGCGTCTCACCCAGCGCGGGGTGGTCGAGCAGCAGCTTCTTCACGTACTCGACGAAGAACGGGTGCGGCGGGGCCGGCGGCTCGGTCACGCGCTCAGGGTCCCACCGCTCGGTGCTGGCCTGCTGCTCCTCCTCGGGGGTGATGAAGCCCGCGATCCGCATCTGCCGCAGCACGACGTCCCGGCGGGCGAGCGCCGCCTCCGGCGAGCGGATCGGGTTGTTCACCTCGGGCAGACGGATCATGCCCGCCAGCATCGCCGCCTGGCCGAGCGTGACGTCCTCGATCCCCACGCCGAAGTACCGCTCGGCGGCCGCGGCCACCCCGTAGGCCCCGGACCCGAAGTAGGCGAGGTTCAGGTAGCGCTCGAGGATCTCGTCCTTGCTGAGCTCCCGCTCGAGCCGGGTGGCGTAGATGGCCTCCTGCAGCTTGCGCTCCAGGGTCTGCGCGTTCGACAGCATCGCGTTCTTGACGTACTGCTGGGTGATGGTCGAGGCACCCTGCTCGATGTCGCCCGACTGGACGTTGGTCATCATCGCCCGCATGATCGCGGCCCGGTTGACCCCGTTGTGCTCGTAGAACGTGTCGTCCTCGGTGGCGATCACCGCCTGCCGCACCCGCTCGGGTATGCGGTCGAGGGGCACGATGTCGCGGTTCTCGGCCCCGACCAGGTAGCCCATGAAGTTGCCGCCGCTGTCGTACATGCGTGAGCGCTCGGCAGGCGCCACGACGTCCGGCAACGGGGGCAGGTCGAGCAGCTCGTCCCGGACGGTGCCGATGGCGCCGTCCGCCGTCGCGAGCGCCGGCAGCGTCAGCACCCCGAGCGTCGTCGCCGCCAGGGCGATCACGAGCGGCAGGGCCAGCAGCGCCTGCCACGGTGCGAGCGGGCGGAAGGAGGGGCGTGGTTCGGGCACCGGCGACCTCGTGCGCGTCGGGGGTCGCGTCCGGGGCGGGAGCGACGCACTCGACGGTACGCAGGGTGAGGCGCGCCCCGTCGGCCCCCCCGCGTCCGTCCGGAGGGGGTGTCGGCCACCGGCGGTGGCCACGCGGCCGGGGGCGTCGCAGGACGGGCTAGCGGCGCAGGAGGACGTCGGTGCCGAGGTACGGCTGGAGCCGCTCCGGCACGGCGACGGTCCCGTCCTCGCGCTGGTGGGTCTCGACGACCGCGATGATCGTGCGCCCGACCGCCAGCGCGGTGCCGTTCAGCGTGTGGAGCAGGACGTTGTCGCCCTCGGCCCGCATGCGGGCGCGGAGACGACGGGCCTGGTAATCGGTGGTGTTCGACGTCGAGGTGAGCTCGCGGTACGCCTCCTGGCCCGGCAGCCACGCCTCGATGTCGAACTTGCGCGCCGCGGACGCGCCCAGGTCGCCGACCGGGATGTCGACCACCTGGTAGTGCAGCCCGAGGCCGGCCAGCACCTCCTCCTCGATGGCGAGCAGCCGCTCGTGCTCGTCGCTGCTGGCGTCCGGCGCGACGAAGCTGAACAGCTCCACCTTGTCGAACTGGTGCACCCGGAAGATGCCGCGGGTGTCCTTGCCGTAGGTGCCCGCCTCGCGGCGGAAGCAGGTCGAGAAGCCGACGTAGCGGATGGGCAGCTCGTCGGGGTCGAGGATCTCCTCCATGTGCAGCGCGGCCAGCGGGACCTCGGCCGTGCCGGTCAGGTACAGGTCGTCGTCCGCGGTCTTGAAGATCTGCTGCTCGTCGGTCGGCAGGAACCCCGTCCCGTACATCGCGGGCTCGCGGACCAGCACCGGCGGGATCACCGGCACGTGCCCGTGCGCCTGGGCGATGTCCATCGCGTAGCGCACGAGCGCGAACTCGAGCAGGGCGCCGGGTCCCTTGAGGTAGGCGAACCGGGCGCCGGAGACGCGGGCGCCACGCGCGAGGTCGACCGCGTCGGCCGCCTCGAGCAGGTCGACGTGGTCGCGGACGTCGAAGTCGAAGGTGGGACGCGTACCCACCGTGCGGAGCACGACGCCGTCCCCCTCGTGACCGTCCGGGGCATCCGGGTGGGGCAGGTTCGGCACCGACGCGAGAGCGGTTCCGAACGCCTCCTCGGCCGCGGCGAGCTGCCCCTCGAGCGCCGCCACGCGCTCCTTCACCGCCGCCGCCGCGTCGATCAGGGCCTGGCGCTCGTCGGGGGATGCCTGGCCGATCAGCTTCGACGCGGTCTTCTGCTCGTTGCGCGCCGTGTCCACCTCGGCGATGAGCTCGCGGCGGCGGCGGTCGAGCGCGACCATGCGGTCCACGTCCTCGCGGGCGTAGCCTCGGCGGCCGAGCGCGACGGCGACCCCCTCGGGATCCTCTCGGAGCAGCTTCACGTCGATCATGGCCGCGAGGCTAACCCGTCCCGCACCGCGCTTCCGACGCCACGAGGAGAGCTGATGCCGAAGATCCGACCCGAACGTTGGACCCCGCCGCAGGATCCCGGCCTCGCGGGCGAGTGGGCGCCCACCGCCAGCCTCGACGCCGTCGAGCGCTGGGAGGTCCCGGCGAAGGGACCGGAGGACGTGGCGGTCGACGCGGAGGGCCGCGTGCTCACCGGCCTCAGCGACGGCCGGCTGGTGCGCTTCCCGGCCGGGGGTGGCGAGCCCGCCGTCGTCGCGGAGCTCGGCGGCGGGCAGGTGCTCGGCGTCGAGGTCATGCCCGACGGGCGCATCCTGTGCTGCCACGCGGACCACGGTCTGGTGCTCGTGGATCCCGACGACGGCCGCCGCGAGGTGCTGCTCACCGAGGTCGAGGGGCGGCCGCTGGTCCTCACCAACAACGCCGCGGTCCGCAACGACGGGACCATCCTGTTCACGGAGTCGACGCGCCGGTTCACGCTCGCCGACCACGAGCTCGACCTCATGGAGCAGTCGGCCACGGGCTCGCTGTGGCGCCTGGACCCGTCCTCGGGAGAGGTCGACCGGCTGCACGCGGGGCTCGTCTTCGCGAACGGGGTGACGCTGTCCGCGGACGAGACGTTCGCCGTCGTCGCGGAGACGGGCCGCTACGCCCTCCACCGGGTGGTGCTGACCGGTCCGTCGGCGGGGGCGACCGAGCCCTTCAGCACGCCGCTCCCCGGGATGCCGGACAACCTGTCGACCGCCCCGGACGGCACGATCTGGTGCGCCGTGCCCTCGTTGCGCGTCGCCGCCCTGGACCTGATCCTCCCGCGCGCCCCGGTCCTGCGGCGGATCGCGGCAGCGCTGCCCGAGCAGCTGCGTCCCTCCGCCAACCCCGTCTCGCTGGTGGTCGGCCTGGACGAGCACGGCGACGTGACGGACGTCCTCGCCGGCGACGGCTCCGTCTACCCGCTCGTCACCGGCGTGCGCGAGCACGGCGGCTGGCTCTACCTGTCGTCGCTCTTCGACCGCCGCAGCATCGCGCGTGTGCGACGCCCGTAGGTCGGCCCGCGGTCAGATCGCGCAGCTGTAGCCGGACCCCGCCCCGACCGGTGCGCGCACCTCGAGCTCGCGGGGGTCGGGGGCCATGGCGGTGGTCGGCTCGACGAGGGTCGCGCGGCCGTCCGGGACGCAGTCCGGGGTCCAGCCGTCGGCCCAGGGCCAGGCGCCGGGCGCCGCGTGGTCGGGGCCACAGGTCGGTCCGCTCCAGCGGAACACGTCGAACCCACGCCGGAGGTCGCCGACGTAGACGTACGGCCCCTCGTAGGTCTTCGAGGACCACGCCTCGCTCCCACCCTCGGTCGGGTCGTCCTCCTCGTCGGCGATGGTGGCCGCGCCGATCTCGCGCGGGGCCGAGGGGTCCGAGAAGTCGATGACCCGGGTCCCGAGGATGTACCAGCCGATCGTCATGACCTGGTTGTTGTCGGCGATGCGGCCGAAGTGGGACGTGCACGCCCGGGCGTCGGTCTGGCCCTGGACGGGCGGCGCGAAGTAGCCGAGCGGCGCCACCACGGCCCCGGGATCGGAGGTGTCGTAGAAGGCCAGCCCCTCGCCGGGGCACACCCCGCTGTTGGCCCGGAAGAACCCGCCGAGCGCCAGCGACTCGTTGTTCGTGATCGCCAGCCGGCCGTCGGGCGTCGGGAAGTACCCGTGGGCGTAGGTGCCGATGTTGGGCGTGAACGCGCCGATGCGGACCGGGTTCCGCGGGTCGGTGTTGTCGAAGATCTCGTAGTTGTTCTCGCTCGCCACGTACAGCCGCGTCCCGTCGGGGGAGAGCTCGCCGTCGTGCGGTCCGCCCAGCGTCGTCGGCCCCTCGGACACGGTGATCGCCGACAGGTCGCTGAAGTCGACGATCGGGATCGAGCTCACCGCACCGGGGAGCGCACCGTTCCAGATGTAGGCCAGCGGCTCCGTGGGGTGGAAGACCAGGTTGTGCACGCCGCCGAAGCCGACCTGGACCGCGCCGAGCCCGACGGCCGGCTGGGTGGGGTCGGTCACGTCGAAGAACGCGAAGCCGCCCGACGGACCGTCGTTGACGACCGGGCCGGCCTCCGCGCAGACGGTCCCGCGCTGCAGCGACAGGCCGATGAACGTCCGCTGGTCACCGTCGACCTCGTACTGGCCCACGGCGACGTCGTTGCGCGGCTGGGCGCAGGGGACGAACTGGGCCAGCTCGGTGGCGGCCGGGTCGGTGATGTCGAAGATGTAGGCGCCGCGGCTGTAGCCGCCGACCACCGCGTAGTCGCGCGCGACCCCGTCGACCTCGGTCGTGAAGAACTCGAGGTCCGTGCCCTGCTCGTCGACGTCGTGGTCGGCGGCCTCGAGGTCCCACTCGGACGCTTCGATGTTGAAGTTGTAGACGTGCTCGAGGTTGAACAGGTCGGTCTCGCCGACCGCCGGGGCGTCACGGCGCACCTCGGCCGGGGCGAAGCCCACCAGGCCGACGGCGAGCACGGCCGTCGCGAACGCCGACCCCCAGGTCCGTCGTGCCCGTCCCGCCGCCCGCCTCGTCATCGTCGTCGTCCCGCCTCGGTGTCGGGGCGTCCTTCGACGTCCGGGGACGGTGGTCCTGCCCGGGCCGGCCTCAGCGGCCGATGCGCGCACGCCAGTCCGTCAGCCAGGCCGCCGCGGCCCGGTACGAGTCGTCGTCGGCCGCGATGCGCTCGGCCTCGTCGGTCCGGCGCGCCCCGGAGCGGCGGTAGGAGCCCAGGACCTTGACCGCCCGGTGGGTCCGGTGGACCGCGGACAGCGCGTCCCCGACGCGTTCGCCGGCGAGGTGGCCCTCGACGTCGAGGAAGAAGCAGTACTCGCCGAGCTCGGCCTTGGTCGGGCGGGACTCGATCTTCGTGAGGTTGAGGTCGCGCTCGGCGAAGATCTCGAGCAGCTTCAGCAGCGCGCCGGGCCGGTTCTCCTCGATGAAGACCACGACCGAGGTCTTGTCCCAACCGGTCGGTTCGGGCAAGGCCCGTCCGACCACGATGAAGCGCGTGGAGTTGCCCTGGACGTCGGCCACGTTGCGGGCCACCACGTCGAGCCCGTACCGCTCCGCGGCGAGGGGGTTGACGATGGCGGCGAGCGACGTCCCCCCGTCCTCGGCCACGAGCTGGGCGGCGCGCGCGGTGGAGGTCGCCGGCACGCGCTCCACGCCGGCGAGGTTGGAGGCGAGCCACCGCCGGCAGGACGCGAGCGCGACGGGATGGCTGTGGACCGCCTCGACGGCGTCGAGGCCGGCGCCGGACGCGACCGCGACCACGAGCGCGATCGGGATCTCGAGCTCCGCCTCGATCAGGAGCTCGGTGTCGAAGGCGAGGGCGTCGAGGGTCGCCGTCACCGATCCCTCGAGGGTGTTCTCGATCGGGACGACGCCGCGCTGGACCTCGCCCTCCTCGACCGCACGGAAGACCTCGGTGATGTCACCCAGCGCCCGCAGGTCGCCCTCGCCGCCGGTGATGAGCCGTGCCGCGGTCTCGGTGAACGTGCCCTCCGGGCCGAGGAACGCGACCGTCACGACGCGTCCCGTCGTCGCCCCCGGCGACCGGCCGGAGCCGCCCCGCCCTGCTGTCCCTTGCTGCCGGCCATCGCGGCCTCGATCGCGGCGAGCTCCTCCTGCGACAGGTTGTACTGGCTGGCACCGGCCACGAGCGGCTTGGCGTACGCGCGGGTCTCGGACCGTCCGTTGATCGCGCTGAGGACGACGCCGTGGCCGTCCTCGTCGAGCAGCGCGGCGGAGAAGGACAGCGCGCCCCCCATGTCCGCGAAGGCGTCGTAGCGAACGATCCCGACCCGACTGACGGCCTCGCGGAGGAGGGACCGCAGCTGCTCGGTGTTGTCGTGCACGATGCCGACGTCGCGGCGGAGCCCGTCGAGGTCCTCGGCCTGGCGCTGGACCGCCTGGAAGAGGTCCTCCCGCCGCGCCGGATCGAGCGCCGAGGCGTACGCGGACCGCAGGCGGGCCAGCCGCACGGCCAGCACCACGACGACGCCGAGGAGGAGGACGACCACGGCCGCCGTCGCGAGGACGAGCACGCCCATGGTCGCTTCGGGAAGGATCACGGCGTCCCCTGATCGCTGCGGATGACCCGCCGGGGCCGGACTGGCGGCGGACGCGACGTCCGTCCCGTTCCCACCCCGCCGGCGGGCACCGAGCCTACCGGCTCGCGTGCCGTCCTCCGGCCGCTCCGCCGTAGTCTGCGACCCCCCGACCGGGTCCGGAGCGACTGGTGACGACGGCACACCTCGAGTGCGCGAGCGGCGCTGCGGGCGACATGTGGCTCGGGGCCGTCGTCGACGCCGGCGCGTCGCTGGAGCGCATCCAGGACGCGGTCGACCGGCTCGGCATGGGCGACGTCCGCCTGACGTGGGGTCGGGTCCGTCGTGCGGGGACGCCGGCGCTGTCCGTCCGGGTCCGTCCTCCGCACGGGACGACGACGCCGGAGACCTGGCCGGCCATCCGCAGGCTGCTCGAGGATGCGGGGTTGCCCGACGCCGTCCGTGACCGCGCCCACGCCGTGTTCCGCCGGCTGGCCGAGGCCGAGGCGTCCGTCGCCGGCGTGCCGGTCGACGGCGTGCGGTTCCCGACGGTCGGCACCCTCGACCGGTTGGGGGACGTCGTGGGCACCTGCGCCGGCGTGGCGGACCTGGGGCTGCGGCGGATCACCGTCGGCCCCATCGCGACGGGGAGCGGTCGGGTGGATCGGCCGCTGGGCGCGGTCGAGGTCCCGAGCCCGACCGTCGTCGCGCTCCTCCGCGACCACCGGCTCGTCGCCACGGACGTCGCGTCCGAGCTCGTCACGGCGACCGGCGCCGCGCTGATCGCCGAGCTCACCGAGGCGGTGCAGACGGCGCCCGAGCTCGACGTCGCCCGCATCGGGGTCGGGGCGGGTGCCGCCGACCTGGCGCACCCGAACGTGCTGCGGCTGCTCGTGGGCGAGCCGGCGGCGACGTGAGCCGGGCGCGGGGTCAGTCCGACCCGACCTCGACGGTCCGGTCCGTGCGGACGTCGCCTTCTCCGTCGATCGTCCACACCTCGTAGGTCCCCGTCTCCGGCTCCCCCTGGGGCAGGAGGTCGACCGACCCCGAGGCGCCGTCGTAGTCCACGTCCTCGTCGCGCTCGAGCAGCCCCTTGCACTCGCGGAAGGACGTGCACTTGGTGCCGTCGCGGGAGATGGCGACCATCTGCGCCGCGAGGTCCCGACCGGCGTCGGAGCCGGCGGCCACGGCGGCCAGCGCCAGCATGACCGTGCAGTCGTACGCGTGCGCGGCGTAGCTCGTGTCCTCCAGCTCCGAGGACCCGCGCAGGCGCTGCACCAGGTCCTCGGAGACGTCCCCGGCCGGGGCGGTCCCGCGCATGCCCTCCAGGACGGACGGGTCGGTGGGATCGACCAGGTCCGCGAGCTCGTTGGACCGGAGGCCGTCCGCGCCGTAGACCCCGATGTCGTCGGGACCGGCGCCGGCCTCGATCAGCGCCGTGATGATCTCGGCGCCCTCGGCGAACGAGATCAGCGCCACCGCATCCGCGCCGGCGTTGACGACCTGGGTCGCCTCGGACGTGAAGCTCGCGGCCTCCGGGTCGTAGACGATCGCCGCCACCACGCTGGCACCCTGCTGCTCGAGTGCGTCCCGGGTGGCCGTCATCAGACCCTGCCCGTAGTCGTCGGCGCGGGCGAGGATCGCGACGTCGCGGTGTCCGTCGTCGACGATGGTGCGCGCCAGGACCGGTCCGTGCAGGGCGTCGGACGGGGCCGTGCGGAAGTAGAGGCCGTTGTCGCTGTAGTCCGTGAACGTCGGGGAGGTGTTCGAGGCCGAGCACTGCGCGACGCCGGCGTTGGTGACCCCGTCGATCAGCGCCAGCGACATGCCCGACGACGCCGCGCCGACGATGGCGTCGACGCCCTCGTCGACGAGCCGCTGGGCGGTCTGCGAGGCGACGACCGGGTCGCCCGCCTCGTCCCCGGCCGACAGCGTGACGTCCTCGCCGAGCACGCCTCCGGCCGCGTTGATGTCCTCGATGGCCAGGTCGATGCCGGCGATCTGCGGTGGCCCCAGGAACGCCAGCGGTCCGGACTCGGGGAGCACGTACCCGAGCGCCAGCCGGCCGTCGGCCTCGCCGGTCGGGTCGCCCTCCGGGGTCGGGTCCCCCCCGGGCTCGTCGGGAGGAGCGACGGAGGCGTCGGTCCCGGTCCCGGCATCGTCGCCGGGCGTCTCCCCGCCCGTGGAGCAGCCAGCCGCGAGCAGCGCGACCGCGAGTGCCGCCGCGGCACGGCGCGACCAGGTGGACGTCTGCATGGACGATCCCTCTCGTGGGGCACGGACCGGGACGGTCGGCCGCGCGTCGGGCCGGCGGGGATGGACAGCTCCCGGGCCGGCGCGGCCTGGGAGGCTACGACAACGGCAGGAGGTTCGCGAGGTGGGGCCCGACCGGGAAGCCACCCCACACGACCGACCGCACGCGGTCGAGCGCGGTCACGTCGTCCCCGGGGTCGCCCTCGACGACGAGGAGGTGGCCCGGGCCGCCGGCGACGATCCGGCCGAGGTCGCTGCGTCCCAGGCAGCGGGCGGCCACGGTGGTCGCCGCGGCGAAGGCCTCCGACGGGGACAGACCCACCTCCTGCACGAGCAGGCGGGCCTCGGCCGCGACGCCGCCGTGCGGGTTGAACGGCGTGCCCGCGTCCGTACCGGTCGCCAGCGAAAGACCCGCGGCGGCGACGCGCCGCATCGACTCGGTGTGGATCTCGAGGACCGACTCGGCCTTGAGGACCGACTCCTCCGGCACGCCGCCGGCGCGCCCGTGCCGCAGGATGGCGTGGAGCGCGCTCAGGGTCGCCACGGTCACGACCCCGCGGTCGCGGATCAGCTCCACCGCCTCGTCGTCGACGAAGGTGGCGTGCTCGAGGGTCGTGGCCCCGGCCCGGACCGCCCGCTTCGTCCCCTCGAGGCCGATCACGTGCGCGGCCACCCACGCGCCGGCGGCGCGCGCCACCTCCGCGGCGGCGGCGAGCTCGTCCTCTTCGAAGGCGAGGTTGCCGATCGGCACCCCCCGCGTGAGGATGCCGCCCGTCGCCACGAGCTTGATCCCGGCCGCGCCGTCCCGCAGCTCCTCCTCGGCGGCGCGCCCCATGGCCTCGACGCCCCGTTCGACGCGCCCGAGGTAGGGGATGTGGCCGCCGGGCGCCGTGAGGGCGCGGCCGGCCGCCGCGACCTCCGGTCCGTGCAGCCGACCCTCGGCCACGGCCTCCGCCACGGCGACGGCCTCGCCGCAGGGGGCGCCCAGGTCCCGGACCGCGACCACCCCCCGCGCGAGGCTGCGCCACGCGTTCGCGAGCGCCTTCACCGTCAGCGCCGCTGGCCCCAGACCCTCCACCTCGGCCTGGAGGTCGGGCCCGCCGTCGCAGGTGAGGTGCACGTGGGCGTCGACCAGACCCGGCACGATCGTGCCCTCCACCGGGAGCTCGTACGCGCCGTCGGGTGCGGGTGGGGCCGACCCGGACGGGCCGGCGTACGTCACGCGTCCGGCCTCGACCATCACCGTCCCGTCCGGTGCGGTGGGGCCGTCCGGCTGCGCCAGGCGGCCGCGCACGACGAGGGGACGGGCGTGGGCGACGGGCACGGGTGCCTCCCGGGGGGTCGGGGCCGGGCGTCGAGCCTACGACCGCCCGCCGGACCCGGTTCCCTCTACCGTGCCTCCTCCCGACCACGGAGCCGCACGTGCCCGACGAACGCTTCCTGTTCCCCTGCACCGCCGGCGCAGCGGAGCCCGAACGGGCCACGGTGCCCTTCATCGCCGCCAGCGTGGCCGCGATCAGCGGCAAGCGCGCCACGGTGGTCTGCACCACCGAGGCCGTGCGCATCGGCACGCCGGGCTACGCCGAGACCATCGAGGAGGAGGGCATGCCGCCGCTCGTCGACCTCATCCGCCAGCTGCTCGACGCCGGCGGGGAGCTGTGGCTGTGCTCGGCCTGCACGACGAAGCGCGGCATCACGGGCGACGACGTCATCGACGGCGCCCAGATCGTGGGCGCGGCCCGCATCGTCGAGGCGCTGGCCGAGGGCCGCTCGATGACGCTGACGTGACCTACGGGACGCGGACGTACGCGATCCCCGCGAGCGACACGTAGCGCTCGGTGCCGCCGGGCCCGACCACGACGGCGTGGTCGACGGCGACCGCGGTCAGCCGGCCGACGACCGTGTCGCCCGTGGCCGCGTCGCCGAGCTCCACGGCCGCGCCCTCGAGCTCGAGCTCGAGCAGCCGCGAGCGGAACGAGGACGGACCCCCGGGGTGGTCGACGCCACCCGCGCGGGCGCGCTCGACCACGCTCAGCGTGACCGGCCCGCGCAGCGGGACGTCCACGGCGCCGCTGACGGTGCGCACCCGCATCACGTCCGCGGCCGCGTGCACCACCCGACCGGTGAAGCGCCGGCCGGGCACGTCGACGGCCACGGTGTCGCCACGCGCGAGCAGGTCGGCGGCCACGTCGGCGAGGGATCGTCGCCGGCGGGCAGCGAGCGCCGCGAGGCGTTCGGTCTCCTCCGCTTCCGCGCGGAGCTCCCCGCCGACGCCCTGCCGGAGCTGCCGCCCGACCGGTCCGAACCCGTCTCCCACCGCGTCCTCCTGCCGGCGGGGAGTCTGCCACGGGCGGAGGGGGGGCGCGGGCTGGGTCAGGCAGCGACCTTGTCGGTGACCTGGTGGAACCAGCGCGCGTAGTCGAGGGCGATCTGCGACTCGTCGTCGGACAGACCGTCCTTGCCGCCGCCCATGGGGGAGAAGTGCGTCGGGCCGTAGGGCGACCCGCCGGTGCGGGTCTCGCCCATGGTCTCGCCCAGCGCGTAGCCGGCGGGGACGATCAGCATCCCGAGGTGCATGGCGTAGGTCGACATCGTGAGGATGGTGGTCTCGTGCCCACCGTGGATCGTCGCGGCCCCGGTGAAGAACCCGGCCGTCTTGCCGTGGAGCGCGCCGGCCTGCCACAGCGGCCCGGTCTGGTCGAGGAAGTTCGACAGCTGCGCCGTCCGGTTGCCGAACCGCGTCGGCGACCCGAACAGGATCCCGTCGAAGTCGGGGAGCTCGTCGACGGTCGCCTCGGTGACGTCCTCGAGCTCGTCGACGGTCGCGACGCCCTGCTCGTCGATCACGGATCGCGGCAGCAGCTCGGGGACGAGCCGCAGGTGGGCCTCGCCACCGTCCTTCTCGATCCCGTCCTTCAGCGTCCGGGCCAGGTCGGTCGTGTGGCCGTACATCGAGTAGTAGACGATGCCGATGCTCGCCATGGGTCTCCCTCTCGTCGGTTCCGTTCAGGTTCCAACGAACCCGGCGACCAGCACCCGCGCAGGCGGGCCCTACCGACGAACGTGGGCGCGGCGCGGGGAACAGCCGCCACAGACGGCCCGACGGACGACCGGCCGTTCAGGCGAGCTCGCCCTCGAGCAACGCGGCGAACGACCGCCCGGTGATGCGCTCGTAGACCTCGGCGTACTTGCCGCGCGTGGCCATGACCACGTCCGCCGGCAGCTCCGGCGCCGGGGGGGTCTTGTCCCAGCCGGTCGACGTCGCGTAGTCGCGCACGAACTGCTTGTCGAAGCTGGGCGGGTTGGTCCCGGGCCGCCAGGTGTCCGCGGGCCAGTAGCGGGACGAGTCCGGGGTCATCACCTCGTCGGCGAGCACGACCCGCCCGTCCCGCACACCGAACTCGAACTTGGTGTCCGCGAGGATGATCCCCTGCTCGCGGGCGTGCGCGCGGCCCCGCTCGTAGAGGGCGACCGAGAGGTCACGCAGGGTGGCGGCGAGGCGTGCCCCGACCGCGGCCTCCACGACGGCGAACGGCACGTTCTCGTCGTGCTCGCCGTCCGCGGCTTTGGTCGCCGGCGTGAAGATCGGCGCTGGCAGCTCGGAGGCCTCGTGCAGCCCCGCCGGGAGCGCGACCCCGCAGACCTCCCCCGTCTCCTGGTACTCGCGCCAGCCGGATCCGGCCAGGTAGCCACGCACGACGCACTCGAAGGGGACCACGTCCACGCGCCGGACCAGCATCGTCCTCCCCCGCAGGTGGTCCCGGTGCGGCTGGGCGGCCGCCGGGAACGCCTCGACGTCGGTGGTGACCAGGTGGTTGTCGACGACGTCGGCCAGTCGCGCGAACCAGAACGCCGAGATGCCCGTGAGCACCCGGCCCTTGTCCGGGATGGGGGTCGGGTGGACCACGTCGTAGGTCGAGACGCGGTCGGACGCCACGAGGAGCAGGTGGTCGTCGTCCACCTCGTAGAGGTCGCGCACCTTGCCGGAACGGACGTGGGCGAGGCCCGGGAGGTCCACGGTCGTCTCCTTCGGAGGTGCTGGCGGTCGGTGCGGGGAGCGCCCGAAGTGTCCGCTCTGCGGCCCCGGCCGCATCCTCCGCGCACATCCGGACGCTCACGGGGATGCGAGGCGGGCGAGCTCCCTCCGTCGGAACGCGCCACGGGCCGACCTTGCGTACAGTAGGGCCACGATACGTCCCCGTCGTCGGCCGCATCACGGCCCCGGGGACGCCGACGACGCGAGGTGTGCAGGGGTGACAGCGGACCAGGGGGGCCTCCCCGACGGGACGAACGAGCCCGCCACCGTCCTGCTCGTCGACGACGAGGAGGACCTCCGCACGCTCATCCGGATCGGGCTGCAGCGCTCGGGGTCCTTCCGGGTCGTGGCCGAGGCCGCCAACGGTCGCGACGCCATCGACCTCGCGGCCGAGCACGCCCCGGACGTCGTGCTGCTCGACCTCATGATGCCCGAGGTCGACGGACGTGAGGCGCTGCCCAAGATCGTCTCGGCCTCGCCCCGCTCCATGGTCGTGGTGCTCTCCGCCCTCCAGGCACGCCAGGAGGCCGCCCCCTCGATCGCCGCCGGCGCGTTCGCCTACGTCGAGAAGACCGAGCTCGGCTCCGACATGGCCGGCCAGCTGACGAGCCTCCTGCTCGAGTTCCGCCGCGCGCTGCGCGGCGAGACCGTCCTCGCCCCGAGCTCGAAGGTCCACGTCTCCGCCGGCGTCTCCGGCGCGACCACCGCCGTCGCGATCGCCGACACGGACCTGGGCCAGCAGGACGACTGAGAGCACGCACGGGACGATCGACGAGAGGGAGCCACCGTGCAGCGCTTCGAGGAGACCCGCCACATCACCGGCATGTCACCGGACGAGGTGTTCGACTACATCACCGACCCCGCCAACGGCCCGGAGCTCGTGAGCGCCGCCAAGCAGGTGCGGGCGGAGGGCGAACCCGGCGAGGGCCGCGTGCTCGTCACGAAGGCCGGCTTCCTCGGCATGGACTTCGAGTCCCGGTCGACGGTGACCGCCTGGGACCCGGGCCGCCGCTACGCGTTCTCGGGCGACGAGCCGTTCCACCTCGGCTTCGACTTCGCCCTCTCCGACGAGGACGGCGGGACCCGGGTCGACGCGAGCCTCGAGACCGACCCGGGGAGCTTCTTCCCGCTCGGCAGCAGGATGGTCGGCAAGCGCATCGGCAAGCAGTTCTCCAAGGACCTCGACAAGGTCGAGAAGGACCTGTCGACCTGACGCGCCGTCAGGCGCGCGAGGCCGTGAGAGCGATGTCCTCACGACGGTGCAGGCCGTCCCAGCGGATGCGGTCCGCCGCCTCGTAGGCGACCTCGCGGGCGTCGGCGATCGTCGCGCCACGTCCGGTCACGTTGAGCACACGACCGCCGCTCGTGACGAGCGTGCCGTCGCCGGCACGGGCGGTGCCGGCGTGGAACACCTTCACGCCCTCGCGGGCGTCGGCCTCGTCGACGCCCGTGATCGGCAGGCCGGTGCGGTAGGCGCCGGGGTAGCCCCCGCTCGCGAGCACGATCCCGACGAACGCGTCGTCGTGCCACCGGACCCGCACGTCCCGGACCCGTCCGGTCGCGGCCGCCGCCAGGAGGTCGCCGAGGTCCGATCCCAGCCGACGCAGCACGATCTGCGTCTCCGGGTCGCCGAAGCGGGCGTTGAACTCGAGCAGCTTCGGCCCGCCATCGGTCAGGACGAGCCCGGCGTAGAGGACGCCGCGGTAGGGGGTTCCGCGGGCGGCGAGCTCGCGCAGGACGGGGCGGAACACCAGCCCTGACAGCTCGCCGGCGTCCGGGAGGCCGAACCCCGGCACCGGCGTGAACGCGCCCATGCCGCCGGTGTTGGGGCCGGCGTCGCCGTCCTCGGCGCGCTTGAAGTCCTGCGCCGGCGACAGCAGCACCACGTCCTCGCCGTCGCAGACGCCGAAGACGCTGACCTCGGGCCCGTGGAGGAACTCCTCGATCACGACCCGGTCGCCGGCGTCGCCGAAGCGCCGGCGTACGAGCAGGTCGTCGACGGCCTCCCTGGCCTCGGGGAGGGTGTCGCAGATGCTGACCCCCTTGCCCGCCGCGAGGCCGTCGGCCTTGACGACGTACGGCGGGGCGGACCGCTCGAGCGCGGTCTGCGCCTCCTCGCGGTCGGCGGTGGCCACGTAGCCGGCCGTCGGCACGCCGGCCGCCGCCATCACCTCCTTGGCGAACGCCTTCGAGCCCTCGATGCGCGCCCCGTCGGCGGTGGGGCCGAAGACGGGGATGTCGCGGCGGAGGAGCTCGTCGGCCACGCCGGCGACGAGCGGCGCCTCGGGCCCGATGACGACGAGGTCGGCGCCGCGCCGCTCGGCCAGCTCGGCCACGGCGGCGGGGTCCTCGACGTCGATGTCGTGCGTGCGCCCGATGGCCGCGGTGCCGGGGTTGCCGGGCGTGCTCTCGACGGCGTCCACCGAGCTCGACGCCGCGAGGCGCCACGCGAGCGCGTGCTCGCGTCCGCCACCGCCGACGACCAGGACGTTGCGACCCACGTGCGTTCCCTCCTCAGGCGGTCGGCACGAGCGGTACGTCGCGCCGGACGAGCGTCTGGGACCGCTTCGGCCCGACCGAGACCCAGGTCACGGGGACCCCGGACTGCTCCTCGAGGAAGTCGACGTAGTCGCGCGCGGCCTGCGGGAGGTCGTCGTAGTGCTCGACGTCGCTGATGTCCCGACCCCAGCCGGGCACCTCCTCGTAGACGGGCTCGGCGTGGTGGAAGATCGACTGGTGCGGCGGGAAGTGGCGGTACTCCTCGCCCTCGTAGCGGTACGCCGTCGCGACCTGCAGCGCCTCGAACTCGCTCAGGACGTCGAGCTTGGTGAGGAAGATGTCGGTCAGCCCGTTGACGCGGTTGGCGTACCGGGCCAGGACGGCATCGAACCAGCCGACGCGCCGGCGGCGCCCCGTCGTCGTGCCGTACTCGCCACCGACGTCGGTCATCCGCTCGCCGACCTCGTCGAACAGCTCCGTGGGGAACGGACCGGCACCGACGCGCGTGACGTAGGCCTTCGTGATGCCGATGACCCGGTCGATGTGTCGCGGGCCGACGCCCGCACCCGTCAGCGCCCCGCCGGCGACGGGGTTCGAGGACGTCACGAACGGGTAGGTGCCATGGTCGAGGTCGAGCAGGGTCCCCTGCGCCCCCTCGAGGATGATGTGCTTGCCGGCCTCGAGCGAGGTGTGGATGAGGTCGGTGGTGTCCGCGTGCAGCGGCCGCAGCCGGTCGGCGTAGCGGAGGTACTCCTCGGCGATCTCGTCGGGGCTCATGGGCAGCCGGTTGTAGATCTTCGACAGCTGCTCGTTCTTGTGGACGAGCACCGCCTCGAGCTTCTGGCGCAGGATCTTCTCGTCGAAGAGGTCCTGGAAGCGCAGCCCCACCCGGGCGGCCTTGTCGGCGTACGCCGGCCCGATGCCGCGCTTGGTGGTGCCGAGCTTGGCCTTGCCGAGGCGACGCTCGATCAGCATGTCGAGCTCGCGGTGGTACGGCATGATCAGGTGGGCGTTGCCGGACACCTTGATGCGCGCGAACGGGTCGAGTCCGCGGGCCTCGAGCCCCTCGAGCTCCTCGATCAGCACCTTGGGGTCGATCACGACCCCGTCGGCGATCACCGGCGTCACGTGCGGGTAGAGGATCCCCGACGGGATGAGGTGGAGCTTGAAGACGTCGTCGCCCACGATGACCGTGTGCCCGGCGTTGTTGCCGCCCTGGTAGCGCACCACGAGGTCCGTGGTGTCGGCGAGGAGGTCGGTCGCCTTCCCCTTGCCCTCGTCGCCCCACTGGGCACCGACGATGATGGTCGCGGGCACGGTCGTCCCTTCGGGTTCGGGAACGAGGTCGTCTCCGACGCTCTTCCCACCGGCGGACGCTCGGGGGCGAGGGTCCGGGGCCGGTCCGCGCGGCCACGGACGGCCGCGGGACGAGCTCCGTGCGGGGAGGCTACCCGTCCGCGTGAGGCGACTCCCACCCGGGTCCTCGGCCGGCTCGTCGGCCGTCGCGTCGAGATGGGTGATGCCGGCGAGCGGGGCCACCACCGGCGACCGGATGCCCGGCCGCCGGACCGACCCGAGGTCGGAAGGACGGTGACCCGTCCGGTCGACGGTCAGCTCGAGGCGTCCTCACAGCCCAACGGATCGGTGGTCGGCACCGCGGGTGTAGTTGGTGAACCTGCCGTCGAGCTCGACGAACTCCCCGTCGACGAGTATGTCCCAGACGTAGCGGCTCGCCTCCGGCCAGCCGGCCACGTCGCCGGCGCTCGGGAGGAAGGTCACCTCGATCTGGAACTCCACCGTGTCGGCATCGGGCATCCTGATCGAGGCTTCCACCAGGTCCTGCCCGAGCGCGTGACCGACGACGGCGTCGTTGCCGCCGCCGCCCCAGTCGCTGAAGGGGTCCTCGCCGACGACGACGGACGTCGTCGGGAAGGGATCGGTGGTCTCAACGGACGCGGGCAGCCCCGTCACGCCGACCGCGGGATGAGCTCCTTGGCCGGAGCTACCCGTCCGCGGGAGGTGACTCCCCGCCGGCAGCGCCTGGTCCGTCGCCGGCAGGGTCGCCACCGTCGGCGGTCGCGTCCGGCGCCGTCGCGTCGTAGCGGGTCAGCCCGGCCAGCAGGCTCAGGCCGCCTCCGATCAGGAGCGCCGGCCAGATCCACCGGACGTCCGGCGGGCTGGTGAACCGGAGGGCGCCGTTGCGCGCCGCCACCGCCAACGCGATGAAGGCGAGGCCGAACAGGAGCGAGAGGAGGTCGGTGCGGTGGCGGGTCATGCGGGATCCTCCGGGGTCGGGACCATGCGGACGGTGAGTTGACCGACCCCGAGTCGGGCGTCGATGTGGAGCGTCCCCCCGGTGTCCGGTGACCCCCGCAGCTCGAGGTGCTCGGTGATCCCGGCTCCCCCACGATCCATCCTGGGCAGCTCCACGGCGCCGAGCTGGACGCTCGCGTCGACCACGACGTTGGTGTCCTCGGGAACGAGGAGCACGATCTCGCCGGCACCCAGGCGGACGTCGGTGCTGGCACCGACGTCCGGCACGTCCATCCCCGACAGGTCGAGCTGGAGGAGGCCGGCACCGAGGCTGTACTCGGGCAGGAGTTCGTCCGTCGCGGACACCGTGTGGAAGTGCTCGCCGGCCCCGCCCCCCACGTCGATGCCGGCGGCATGCAGGACGCCGGTCGCCAGGACGAAGGGCACGAGCAGGACTCCGAGGAGGATGAGGCCACGGGCGCGGCCGAACCAGGTGCCGACGACGAGGCCGAGCCCGACGACGAACAGGGCCGTCGCCGCGGCGTCGAGCGCCGTGAACCGGATCAGGTCGAGCTGCTCGAGCAGCACGCCGCCGCCGACCGCGAGGAGCAGGACGCCCAGGGTGAGCCGACCCAGGATGGAGCGCGGTCGCCGCGACGCCGGCGGGGTCCAGTCCGCGGCCGCGCGGGACGCGCGAGGCGGCACGGGGGGCGGGGTCCAGGCCGGCCCGGGGACCGCGTCCATCCGCTCGGTCGGCGCGGAAGCGGCGCCCGGCGATCCGGGGGGCGTGTCGTTGCCCGTCCCGGGGACCCCGGACGTCCCGTCGGGGACGGGTGGGGGCGGACGGTCCGCGCGGTCCTGGCTGACCTTCCACAGCGCGACCCCGACCGCGATCAGCACGAGGGGGGTGCCCACGGACGAGCCGAACGGGGTCGTGTGCTCCACGAGCACGATCGTGGCCACCACCAGCAGGCCGACGCCGACCCAGAACGACGCGCCCCGCGGGACC
The DNA here is from genome assembly GCA_019348135.1 of Actinomycetota bacterium. Lineage (GTDB taxonomy): Bacteria > Actinomycetota > Nitriliruptoria > Nitriliruptorales > Nitriliruptoraceae > JAHWJY01. The sequence continues at coordinate 26,308 of JAHWJY010000003.1, read as the reverse complement.
GTCCAGCTGACCGGCTCGCTGCCGTCGTCGTCCTCCTCCGGCAGCAGCACCCAGCCCGCGAGGTAGCCGAGGATGCCGGCACCGCCCGTGAAGGCGAGGATCACGAACCCGATCCGGACCAGGGTCACGTCGACGCGGAGGTGACGGGCCAGGCCACTCGCGACGCCCGCCAGCATGCGCCCGCGGCGCCGGCGGACCAGCAGCGGCCGGGGACGGTCCGGACCGGACGTGGGCGGAGGGGGCGGCGGCGGGGGGGTATCGGTCGGGGTCTCGGTCACGGCGGTGCTCCGGTCGGCTCGGGGGGTCCCCGGCGAGGTCGTGGTCCCATCCTCCGGACGCCACGCCCCCGGGACCATCGGGGACGACCCTGGGCGGACCCTGAGGGACGGCACGGATGTCCGGGATGCCACCACTCGTCCGCCCCGGCAGCGTGTGCGACCATCGTCGACGTGAGCCCTCCCGACCCCGCGACGTCCACCGTTCCCCCGCCGCCACGGCGACGGGCGGCCGAGGGCGCCCTGGGGTTCTCGCGCGCCGGCGAGGACCGCGTCGTCGCCGGCATCGCCGCCGGGCTCGCCCACCGCATCGGCGTCGACCCCGTGCTCGTCCGCATCGCGTTCATCCTGTTCGCCTTCGCCGGGGGGGCCGGCGTGCTGCTGTACCTGCTCGGTTGGGCGCTCTCGAGCGACGAGGACCCCGGGGCCGACGCCCACGACGTGCCACGTGCGCCCGACCTGCAGCAGGGCGTGGCGCTCGGGCTCGTGACGCTCGGGGTGCTGCTGCTCCTGCGCGAGGCCGGGTTCTGGCTCGGCGACGGGCTCGTCTGGCCGGTGGTGATCGGCGGGCTCGGGTCGGCCGTGATCTGGACCCGTGGGGACGCGGAGGACCGTGCGCGGTGGTCCCGGATGGCCTCGCACATCCCCGGCGACCCCGTCGGGTCGGTGTTCGGCGGACGCATCTCGATCCCGCGGATCCTCGTGGGCGCGACCCTGATCGGCGCCGGCATGGCCGGCTTCCTCGCGGCCAACGACGCGCTCGTGTCCTTCCGACCGGTCGTCCTCGCCGTCACCGTCACGGTGGCCGGCATCGCGCTGGTCTTCGGGCCGTGGCTCGCGCGCCTGGTGGCCCAGCTCTCCGAGGAGCGTCGCGAGCGCATCCGCTCCGAGGAACGCGCCGACGTGGCCGCCCACCTCCACGACTCGGTGCTGCAGACCCTCGCGCTGATCCAGCGCTCGAGCGAGGAGCCGCGGCGCATGGTCGCGCTCGCCCGCCGGCAGGAGCGCGAGCTCCGCGCGTGGCTGTACGGGCGCGGTGCGGGTCCGGACACCCGCACCGTCCGCGCCGCCCTCGACGCCATGACCGAGGAGGTCGAGGTCGACCACGAGGTGGACCTCGACGTCGTGCTCGTCGGCGACGGGGTGCTCGACGACGACACGGTCGCGGTCATCGGCGCCGTGCGGGAGGCGGCCGTGAACGCCGCGAAGCACGCGGGCGTCGACGTCGTGTCCGTGTACCTGGAGTCGACGCCGGAGGTCGTGACGGCGTTCGTGCGTGACCGCGGTCGGGGCTTCGATCCGGCCGCCGTGCCGGCCGACCGGCGCGGCATCGCCGACTCGATCCGCGGTCGCGTCGAACGACGCGGTGGCACGGTCGAGCTGTGGACCGAGCCCGGCGGAGGGACCGAGGTCGCGGTCACCCTGCCACGGCATCCCGCCTCCCGATCGGAGACGACCCCGTGACCCAGCGCGTGTTGGTCGAGCAGCCCCGAAGGGGAACTCGCATCTTCCTCGTCGACGACCACCGCATGTTCCGCTCCGGCGTGAAGGCCGAGATCGGCACGCGCGTGGACATCGTCGGCGACGCCGGCGACGTCGACGAGGCCATCCAGGGCATCCGACTCACCAAGCCCGATGTCGTCCTGCTCGACGTGCACATGCCCGGCGGCGGCGGCCGCGCGGTGATCGAGGGCGTGCACGAGACCCACCCCGACACCCGCTTCCTGGCGCTGTCGGTGTCCGACGCCGCCGAGGACGTCATCGCCGTCATCCGCGCCGGCGCCCGGGGCTACGTCACCAAGACCATCGCGCCCGACGAGCTCGTCGACGCGATCCAGCGCATCGCCGAGGGCGACGCCGTGTTCTCGCCCCGCCTCGCCGGCTTCGTGCTCGACGCCTTCGCCGGCGACCTCCCGCCGGGCGTCGACGACGCCGACCCGGAGCTCGACCAGCTCACGACCCGCGAGAAGGAGGTGATGCGGCACATCGCGCGTGGCTACACCTACAAGGAGGTCGCCAAGCGGCTGCACATCTCCATCAAGACGGTCGAGACGCACGTGTCCGCCGTGCTGCGGAAGCTGCAGCTGTCGAGCCGGCACGAGCTCACCGCCTGGGCGGCCGGCCGCCGGCTCCTCTGAGCGCTGGGCGCCGCCCTGGAGGAGACGGGAGGACGCACGTCGAATCCCTCGGGACATCGCCCTCTCGGAGGTTCCCGTTGAAGAAGCTCACCATGCTGGCTGCGACGACGCTCGTCGGGAGCCTCGTGCCGACGCTGCCGGCGGTCGCCGGCGTCAACGTCGGCGGCAACACCCTGATCGCCGACGTGGTCGCCGAGAACGTCACCCACGTGACGAACGTCCCGGGCTCGACGGGCGGCCACGCCTCCGTCGAGGGCGACCGGCTGTACGTCGGGGCCTACGGCACCGGGATGCGGATCTTCGACATCGCCAACCCCGCGGACCCGCAGGTCCTGGGTGACTGGCGGCCCGGCCCGCAGGACACGGGCGACCTCGGCGCGCGCGCCGACGCCGTGCCGGACGCCACCGTGATGGACGGCCGGCACATCGTGGCCCTCGGGGGCACCTCGCGTGCTCGCGGCACCCAGCAGACCGAGTTCATCGACGCGACGGACCCCGAGAACCTGGAGCTGCTGCACCGCTCCACCGGCCCGGAGGACGGCGAGGCGCACAACAGCGACATCTTCGACCGCGAACGGCTGTGGCTGCCGTCGGGGGGCAGGGGCGACTTCGGCTTCCGGATCTTCGACCTCGAGCCGCTGCTCGCGGGGGAGGCGCCGACGCGCCTGCTCAACCGGAACCCCGTGACCATGTGGGAGCAATCGCCGGTGCGCGAGCGGCTCGGACGTGATGTCGGCGCCGACTTCACGCACACCCACGACCTCACCATCTACCCGGACCACGAGATCCTGCTCCAGCCCGACCAGTGGGTCGACCAGGACGGCGACGGGGACCTGGACCCGACCCGTGGGGAGCGCGACATCGTCGTGCTCGCCGAGGGCGGCAGCTACACCAACGACAACGGCAACACGGGCAGCATCTTCATCATCGACATCACGGACCCGACCGCGCCGGTAGTCCTCAACCGCTGGGTGAAGGGTACGGATGCGGACGCGGACGACGGCCACCCGATCCGCTACTACCACGAGGTCCAGCTGCTCGAGGCCGACCCGAGCGTGATGTTCGTCTCCGACGAGGACCTGCACAACGGCTGCGAGGCCGGTGGGATCAGCACCGTCCGGCTCTCGGAGGACCTCACCAAGGCGACCTGGATGGCGGACTGGTTCAACGGCCCCGGCACGCCCGCCGCGGTCTGCTCGGTGCACGTGTTCAGCACCCGGGGCCACTACGTCTTCATCGGCTCGTACAACGCGGGTCTGCAGGTCCTCGACCTGTCCGACCCCGCGAACCCCGTGCGCGCGGGGCAGTTCATCGCCCCCGGCGCGAACTCCTGGGGTGCCACCGTCCACGGCGACCACATCTACGTCGGGGACTTCGGCGTCCGCGGGCTGGACGTGTTCCGGTTCGAGCCGCCCGCGGCCGCTCCGTCGAGCTTCCTGCGCTACCTCTGAGCGACCGCCCCGACGGTCCCCGGCGCCGACCTGGCGCGGGGACCCCGGCGGCGTTCAGCGGGCGATGCGGAACTTGATGCGGATGTGGGTGTGGTACTCGCTGATCTGACCGTCCTCCACGACCGCCGACGTGTCGAGCACGTTGAACCCCTCGACGCCCCGGAGGGTCTTGCTGGCCTCCTCGAGGGCCTTCTGGGCCGCGTCGCGCCACGACTCCGTGGACACGCCGACCAGGTCGATGGTCTTGATGACGGCCATGATCGTTCACTCCTCCCCGCCTGGCGGGGGCTCGAGGGGGTGGGCGCACGGCGGTGCCGGGGCCGGGTGCGCCAGCCTACGCGCCGATGCGGTCGCGTCGGCGCCACACGAACCGCAGCAGGAGCAGCACCGCGACGACCGCCAGCCCCCCGTTCAGCAGGTCCGAGTACCGCCCGACGTCCCGCCACTGCCGCCCCAACGCGTACCCCCCCACGATCCAGAGCGTGTTCCAGATCCCGGAGCCGAGCGCCGTCAGCAGCACGAACCGCCCCAGCGGCATCCTCGAGGCTCCGGCCGGGAGGGACACGACGCTGCGCACGAACGGCACGAACCGACCGGTGAGGACGGCGGCCTGGCCGTGGCGCCGGAACCAGGCGATGCCCCGGTCGACCTCGTCGGCCTCGACGAGCGGGAGCCGGCACAGCGACCGCCGCGCCCGAGGCTCGCCGAGACGCCGGCCGATCCCGTAGAGCAGGAGCGCACCGGCGACCGATCCGACCGTGGCGGCCACGATCATCAGCCAGAGCGCCGCGCCGCCGCGCGCGCTGACGAAGCCCGCGAACGGCAGCACGATCTCGCTCGGGACCGGCGGGAAGAGGTTCTCGAGGGCGACGAGCAGGCCGACACCCATGGCGCCGAGCGTCGCGACGACGTCGGCGACCCACCCGACGAGACCGGTGAGGTCCGCGCCGCCCGTGGCCGACCGGGCGACGAGGGCGGTCAGCGCTGGGCGTCCCGGTAGACGTTGACGAAGCGCAGGAAGTTCTCCCCGATGTTCCGCGCCGCCTCCTCGCGCCCCCGGGAGCCGTCCACGAACGCGTCGACCTCGTCGGACCAGATCGACCGACCGATGGCGAAGCCCCGGTAGCCGTCGACGGGTGCCCCGGTCTGCAGCCAGTGGTCGACCTTCGCGTCGTCGGCGCCGCGGCCGAGCACGACGGCACAGACGCCGTCCCGGCCCTCGCCGGTGCGGATGGTCTCCGACAGCCGCTCGCAGTCGCCGGCGTCGTCGAGGCCCTCGATCTTCCAGATGTCCGGCTCGACGCCGAAGTCCTGGATCTCCTTGATGGCCCCGATGGTCAGGTTGGGTCGCAGCTCGGTGTCGTAGCGGTCCTTGTCACCGTCCACCCGCGCCAGGTCCTCGTCGGTCGCCGGCACCAACAGCTCGAAGAGGTAGAGCCGGCCGTTGTCGCGCAGCCAATCGCCCAGCCGCTTCAGGCGCGGCCCCTGCGCGTCCTTCTCCTCCTGCGGGTCGTTCGGGTTCCAGCGCACGAGCACCTTCGAGAACGTCGGGTCGAAGTCCGTGATGTGCTCGCCGAACTCCTCGCCGAACTCGAAGTCGAAGATGGGCTGGCCGGACTTCTCGACCGGCATCGCGAACTGCACGCCCAGGTCCTTCGCCTCGCGGGCGATGTCGGCGCCCATCTCCTCGTCGACGAGGATCCCGGCCTGGTCCTTGGGCGCTCCCATCTCGAGCGCCTGCTGGAAGCCCTCCCAGACCAGCCGCTTGGCGTCGCGGAGGGTCTCCATCTGCTCTGGCGTCGCGTCGTCGCCCACCCCGAACTTCCGCTTGAAGCTGCCGCGGTGGTCGAAAGCCAGGATGAACAGCGTGCCGTCGTAGCCGAGTGCCATGGGAGTCCCTCTCTTGGGGCGGGCGGGGCGGGCGTCGACCTGGGAGCGTAGTGGGACGGTCAGCGCCGACGGGCCGCGCTCCCCTACCGGCCGACCAGGAACTCGAGGCCCATCCCGGCGATCATCCCGACCGCCGCGACGGCGGTCGACGGGAAGCCGAGGCGGTCACCCTTCACGTGTGCGGAAAGACCGCAGACCATCCCGAGCACGCCCGTGACGAGGGGCAGCAGCACCACGGCCGTCGCGCCGAGGACGAAGGCCGCGATCGCCAGTGGGCGCCGGTAGCGGGGCGAGACGTCCGGCTCACGGAACGGGTCGCGGTCGTCGTCGGAGGTGTGCTCGGCCATGCCGGCACCGTAGCCTCGCCGGCGATCGGACCTGGAGGCGAGGTGGTCGTCGCACGCTCGAAGCTGCACATGACCGACGAGGAGATCGACGCGTTCCTCGCCAGCGAGCGGGTGCTGCGGCTCGCGACCGTCGACGAGGACGGCTGGCCGCACGTCGTGCCGCTGTGGTTCGTGTGGCAGGACGGCCGCTTCCACGTCAACAACCTCGAGCGCTCCAAGCGGACGCGGCTGCTGCGCGCCGGAGCCAAGAGCGCCCTCACCGTCGACGCCGGGGAGACCTACGACGAGCTGCGCGGGCTGTCCTGCCCGGTCACGGTCCGCTTCGTCGATCCCGACGAGACCCTGCCGGCGCGCGAGGCGTTCGGCCGGAAGTACCTCGGCAGCGACGAGCCCATGCCGCTGATGGCGAGCCACACCTGGATCGAGCTCACGCCCGCGGGTGACCTCGCGAGCTGGGACTTCCGCAAGCTCTCCCGCTGACCCGTCAGCGCCGCAGCGCCTTCAGGGCCGACCGCGCCGCGTTGGCGCCGCACATGCCGTGGACGCCGGCACCGGGCGGCGTCGACGACGAGCAGAGGTAGAGGCCGGGGACGCCGGTCCAGTACGGGTCGGTCGCGAGGCGCGGTCGTCCCAGCAGCTGCATCCCGCCGTGCGAGCCGCCGGCGATGTCTCCGCCGACGTAGTTGCTGTTGTGGGCCTCGAGGGCGGCCGGGGTCCACACGTGGCGGGCGATGACCCGGTCCCGGAACCCCGGCGCGAACCGCTCGATCTGCGCGTCGATGGCGTCGGTGAGGTCGCCGTCGTAGCCGTTGGGGACGTGCGCGTAGGCCCAGAGCGGGTGGACGTCGCCGACGGAACGGCTCGGGTCCGCGAGGTGCTGCTGGCCGACGAGGACGAACGGGCGCTGCGGAGCGCGTCCCGCGGCGACCTCGCGTTCGGCGGCGGCGACCTCGTCGAAGGTCCCGCCGAGGTGGACGGTGCCGGCGCGGCGGGGCCCCTCGGCGGTCCAGGGCACCGCACCCTCGACGGCGTAGTCGACCTTGAACGCCGCGGGGCCGTAGCGCCAGCGCTCGTAGGCGCCGCGGACGCGGCCGGGGAGCTCGTCGCCGGCGATCGCGAGGATCTGGCGGGGCGTGAGGTCGAGGAGGGCGACCCTCGTCCGCGGCAGGTCGGACAGCCGCCGGACGCGCACGCCCGTGTGGATCTCGCCGCCGAGGGACCGCAGGTAGCTCGCCATGGCGTCGGTGATCGAGCGCGAGCCCCCGACGGCGACGGGCCAGCCGGCCGCGTGTCCCGCGATCGTCAGCATCATCCCGAAGGACGCGGTGAGCGGCGCCTCGAGCGGGAGGAACGCGTGCGCGGCCAGGCCGCCGAACAACGCCTTGCCGGCCTCGGTCCGGAACCTGCGGGCCACCACGGTGGCCGGCAGGAGCGCCTGCAGACCCACCGGGGCGAGCGCGACCGGGTGCCGGGGGACGCGCGTCAGCGGCCGCAGGAGGTCGTCCATCAGAGGACCGAAGCGCTCGACCCCCCAGGCGAAGGTCCGGCGCCAGGCGTCGCCGTCGGCACCGAGCCGGCGGACGGTCTCGTCGAGGGACTGCAGCACCACCCCCGCGGTGCCGTCGTCGAGCGGGTGGGCGACCCCGACGTCCGGGTGCGCCCAGCGCAGTCCGTGCTCGGCGAGCGGGAGCTGCGACAGGAACGGCGAGCCGACGCCGAGCGGGTGGATGGCCGAGCAGACGTCGTGCAGGACCCCGGGGACCGTGAGCTCCTCGGTGCGCGTCCCGCCGCCGATCTCGTCCTCGGCCTCGAGCACCGTGACCGCGTAGCCCTCCCTGGCGATCGCGATGGCGGCGGCGAGCCCGTTCGGGCCCGCGCCGACGACGACCGCATCGAGCTCTGCCACGTGCCCTCCGTGTCCGAGGTGTCACCCCGGACGGTAGGGCAGACGCGTCCCGACATCGTCACCGGAGGCCGGCCGGACGCCGCTCGGTCGCCGCTCACCCGCGTGCGCGGACAGCACTGGAACGCGAGACACGCGCCCCGTGCTGTGGAACAGTTCCCGCGGGGTCGGCCCAGGGGTGGGCCGCACGGCACAGGGGTCTCCTCCATGACGCTCTACGGCACCGCGCTCTTCCTGCACATCGTCTTCGCCATCGCCCTCGTCGGCGGAACCGTCTGGCTCCACGTCGCCGGCGAGTTCGTCAAGCGCAGCTCCACGGTCGCCGAGGCGCGCGCACACGCGCGCTTCCTCGCGGGCTCCAACAAGGCGATGATGCCGATCGCCGTCCTCGTGCTCGTGCCGGCGCTCTACCTCGCCTTCGCCGGCGACTGGTGGGGCAAGGGCTGGCCCGTGGTGTCCCTCGTCCTGTTCGCCGCGACGGGCGCCCTCGCCGGCTCCATCGTCGACCCCGGGGTCGCCCGCCTCATGGAGACCCTCGACGGGACGCCCGACGGGCCGATGACGCCGGAGATCGGCCGCTCCCTCGCCGACCCGAAGCTGACGCTCACCCTGTGGGCCATGGCCGGGGCCGACCTCGCGATCGTCGCCCTCATGACGAACAAGCCCGGCTACGTCGGCGCGGTCACGGTCGGCCTCGTGGGCGTGGTGGTCGGTGCCGCGGTCGGCGTGCGCGAGAACCGGCACGTCGGCGCGCCCGCGGACCCGGCCGCTGGCGCCGCCACCGCCTGAGCCTCGACCTCCGCGTCAGCGCGGGGTGACGGTCAGGGCGTCGCCGGCGACGTCGATCCCGATGGTGGCGCCGTCGGGGATGTCGCCGGCGAGCATCGCCCGTGCCAGCTGGTCCTCGAGCTCCTTGCGGATCACGCGCTTGAGCGGCCGCGCGCCGTACACGGGGTCGAACCCGCGGTCGGCGAGCCACGCCAGCGCCGCGTCCGACACCTCGAGCGTGAGGTCGCGGTCGGCCAGGCGGGACCGCAGGCGCTCGAGCTGGATGTCGACGATCGCGGTGAGCTCCTCGCGGGTCAGCCGCGAGAAGATGACGATCTCGTCGAGGCGGTTGACGAACTCCGGGCGGAAGTAGCTCCGGACGTCGGCCATGACGCGGTCGTGGATCTCCTCCTCGCTGAGGGTGACGTCGAGGATGTGCTGTGACCCGAGGTTCGACGTCATGATGACGACCGTGTTGCGGAAGTCGACCGTCCGGCCCTGCCCGTCCGTGAGGCGGCCGTCGTCGAGGACCTGCAGCAGGACGTTGAACACGTCCGGGTGGGCCTTCTCGACCTCGTCGAGCAGGATCACCGAGTAGGGCCGGCGCCGCACCTGCTCGGTGAGCTGGCCGCCCTCGTCGTAGCCGACGTAGCCCGGAGGGGCGCCGATCAGACGCGCGACCGTGTGCTTCTCCTGGTACTCGCCCATGTCGAGGCGCAGGAGCGCCCGCTCGTCGTCGAACAGGAACGCGGCCAGCGTGCGCGCGAGCTCGGTCTTGCCGACGCCGGTCGGACCGAGGAACAGGAACGAGCCGACGGGCCGGTCGGGGTCGGAGATGCCCGATCTCGAGCGGCGGACCGCGTTCGCGACCGCCTCCACCGCCTCGTCCTGGCCGATCACGCGCTCGTGGAGGTGGGTCTCGAGCTCGATGAGCTTCATCGCCTCGGACTGCACGAGCCGGGTGACCGGGATGCCGGTCCACTTCGCGACGACCTCGGCGATCTCGGTCCCGCTCACCTCCTGTTCGAGCAGCATCTCCCCCTCCGCACGGAGCTCCTCGAGCCGGGCCTCGGCGGCGTCGAGCTCCTTCTGCAGCTCGACGGCCCGGCCGTAGCGGAGCTCGGCGGCACGCTCGAGCTCGCCGTCGCGCTCGGCGATCGCGGCCTGGTCGCGGGCCGCCTCCAGCTCCTCCTTCGCCGCCTGGGCCGCCGCGATCAGGCCCTTCTCGTGCTGCCACTGGGCCTGCATGCCGGCCATGCGCTCGCGCAGCTCGGCGAGCTCGCGGTCGAGGTCGTCGAGCCGTGCCCGGCCCGTGTCGGACTCCTCCTTCGCGAGGGACATGCGCTCGATCTCGAGCTGCTTGATGCGGCGGTCGACCTCGTCGATCTCCGGTGGCATCGAGTCGATGGCGATGCGCAGCCGGGCGGCCGCCTCGTCGAGCAGGTCGATGGCCTTGTCGGGCAGGAACCGGTCGGTGATGTAGCGGTCGGACAGCGTCGCGGCGGCGATGATCGCGTCGTCGGTGATGCGCACCCCGTGGTGGACCTCGTAGCGCTCCTTCAGGCCCCGGAGGATGCCGATGGTGTCGGCGGTCGACGGCTCACCGACGTGGACCGGCTGGAAGCGACGCTCGAGCGCGGCGTCCTTCTCGATGCTGCGGTACTCGGCGAGGGTGGTGGCGCCGATCATGCGCAGCTGCCCTCGCGCCAGCATGGGCTTGAGCATGTTCGCCGCGTCCATCGCGCCCTCGGCCCCGCCGGCGCCGACCATCGTGTGGAGCTCGTCGATGAAGGTGATGATCTCACCCGCGCTCGCCTCGATCTCCTTCAGCACCGCCTTGAGCCGTTCCTCGAACTCGCCGCGGTACTTGGCGCCGGCGACCATCGCCGACAGGTCGAGCTCGACGAGCTTCTTGTCCTTCAGCAGGTCCGGGACGTCGCCCTCGACGATCCGGCGGGCGAGGCCCTCGACGATGGCGGTCTTGCCGACGCCCGGCTCGCCGATGAGGACGGGGTTGTTCTTGGTGCGCCGGACCAGCACCTGGATGATGCGCCGGATCTCCTCGTCACGGCCGATGACGGGGTCGAGCTTGCCGTCGTGGGCGAGGCCGGTGAGGTCGCGGGCGTACTTCTCCAGGGCCTCGTAGGTCGCCTCCGGATCCCTGCTCGTGACCCGCTGGGCGCCACGCACCTCCCGGAGGGCGGTGAGGACCCCGTCGCGGTCGACGCCGTGCCCCCGGAGGAGCTCGCCGACCGGGGTCGAGGACTCGGCGAGCGCGAGCAGGAGGTGCTCGGTCGAGACGTAGTCGTCGCCGAGGTCCGCGGCGGCCTTCCCGGCCGCGTCCAGCACGGTCGACAGCGCCGGCGACAGGCGCACGTCACCGGACGCGCCGTACGCGGCGGGGAGCCGGGCGAGCAGCTCGCTGGCGGCGTTCCGGAGCGTGGTCGGGGTCACGTCCATGTGCTGCACGAGGCGCAGCACGACGCTCTCGGGCTGGGCCACGAGTGCCACGAGGAGGTGCGCCGGGGCCACCTCGGGGTGGTGGCGGTCCTTGGCGATGCCGGCGGCGCTCTGCAGCGCCTCGGTGCTCTTCGAGGTCAGGCGGTCGAGGTCCATCTCGGTCCTCCGTAAGGTGCTTCGGCGGTGCAGGTCTCAGCTCGCGTTCTGCTTGGGGGGCCGGCGCCGGAGCCGCTCGTGCACCTCCATCTGCCGGCCGGGGGCGGGGATGATCTCGAACCGGTGGCTCTTGTGGGCCGCCTCGACGTCGGTCTCGAGACGGCTGGCGAGGTGGCGGACCATGTCCTCGAGCTCGCCGATGCGCTTGCGGGCGTTGTCGAGCTTCTGCCCCATCTCGAGCACGGCTCGGACGCCGGCGATGTTGAGCCCCTCCTCCTGGGTGAGCCGCTGGATGAACTTGAGCTTGTCGACGTCCCGGCGCGAGTAGCGGCGGGTGTTGCCCTCGGTCCGGGACGGGTCGATGAGGCCCTTGCGCTCGTAGGCACGCAGCGTCTGGGGGTGCATGTCGGCGAGCTCCGCCGCGATCGAGATCACGTACACGGGCGCGTCGTAGTCCTCGACGAACGTCGCCTCGTAGGTCTGGCCCGCCATCGCTCCCTCCTTCAGCTGACGCGGTCGAAGAGCGTGGCGTCCCGCTCGCTCGTGTCGTCGAGCTCCCCGAGCTGCTCGATGAGCTGCTTCTGCTCGCGGGAGAGCTTCTGCGGGACGCGGACCCGGATGTTCACGAGGAGGTCGCCCGTCCGGCCGTTGCCCCGCGGCGCGCCCTTGCCGCGGACGCGGAAGGTGCGGCCGCTGGCCGTCCCCGCCGGGATGCGGATGGTCGTGGTCCCGCCGTCGGGCGTGGGCACGCGCAGCTTGGTGCCGAGCGCCGCCTCGGCGAAGGTCACCGGCACGTCGACCGTGACGTCGTCCCCTCGACGGCCGAAGACGCGGTCGGGCTCGACGTGGACCTTCACGAGCACGTCGCCGGCGGGGCCGCCGTTGGCGCCGGGCCCGCCGCGGCCGGCGACGCGGATGGTCGCCCCGTCCTTGACCCCGGCCGGGATCTTCACGGTCAGGTCGCGTGGCCTGGTGACGCGGCCGGCACCGCCGCACGTCGGGCACGGCGTCTCGATGACGCGACCCCGCCCACCGCAGGCGGGGCAGGCGTTCGCGATGGAGAACATGCCCTGGTCGACGGTGACCTGGCCGGATCCTCCGCAGGTCGTGCAGGTGTGCGGGGTCGTCCCGGGTGCAGCACCGACGCCGTTGCATGTCTCGCACGGGCCGTCCCCGGAGACCCGCAGCTTCGTCTTCACCCCGGCCAGGGCGTCGCCGAACGACAGGTGGACGTCGGCCGTGAGGTCGCGACCCTTCCGCGGACGTCCGCGCGGCGTGCCGAACCCGCCGCCGAACGGGCCGCCGGCGCGTCCGCCGCCGGCCTGGCCGAAGATGGTCCGCAGGACATCGCCGAGGTCCCCGTCCTCGAAGCCGCCACCCCCGAACCCGCCACCTCCGAAGCCGCCAGCGCCGAAGCCGCCACCGGTGGCGGCGAGCTTGCGGATCTCGTCGTACTCCCTGCGCTTGTCCTCGTCGCCGAGCACGGCGTAGGCCTCGCCGACCTCCTTGAACCGCTGCTCGGCGGCGGGGTCGTCGGGGGTGCTGTCGGGGTGGTTCGCCCGGGCGAGCTTGCGGTAGGCCTTCTTGATGTCGTCGGCCGAGGCGTCCTGGGGCACCCCGAGCACCGCGTAGTAGTCCTTGTCGAGCCACTCACGCTGCGGGGCCATGGGTCACCTCCTCTGCCGGGTCGGACTCACTGTTCGACGACGACCATCGCGGCCCGGAGGACGCGTCCCCCGAGCTCGTAGCCGGGCCGGAACAGCTGGGCGACGCGGGGCTCTTCGGTCGTCTCCTCGGCCTCGACCTGCTGGACGGCCTCGTGGCGGTTGGGGTCGAAGGGGACCCCGACCTCGTCGATCCGCTGCAGCCCGAGGTCGCGGAGCGTCGCGACGAGCTTGTCGTGGACGAGCGAGACGCCCTTGACGAAGCTCTCCTCGGCGCCGGGCCCGGCGGCCTGCAGCGTGCGGTCGAAATCGTCGAGCACGTCGAGCAGCCGCGCGACCACGTCGGCGCGACCCTGCTCGCGCTGGGCCGTGCCCTCGCGCATCACCCGCTTGCGGTAGTTCTCGAACTCGGCCCGGGCCCGTCGGACGTCCTCGAGGTACTCGTCGCGTCGCGCCTCGGCCTCGGTCAGCTCCGCGAGCAGCTCCCCCGGCGACCGCGGATCCTCCTCCGCCAGAACGGCCCAGTCCGGCTCCTCCGCAGGTTCCTCACCCTCGTCCTCGACGTCGGTCGCGCCCTCCGTGGACACCGGCTCCCCCACCAGCGCCTCGTCCGGGACGTCGACGGTCGGGTCGGCCGAGGTCTCGTCCTCCACGGCCCCCACCATCTCCTCGGGGACGGGATCTGGACTATCCGAAGTCATCACACTCTCTCTGTCGGGTCTACCTACCGCGTCCCGCTCCCCGCGGAGGGGAGAGGCAGCCGGCGGGAGGGGGAGGGGTGTCCCGTAGGGGCGACTGTGGGTTCGGAGTCCCCGCAGGGACATCCCGACCCCTCCCGCCGGCGGGTGGAACAGCTCACGAAGCCCGCACGGGGATGCGACGCGGCTTCGCCTCCTCGGCCTTCGGGACCGTGATGGTCAGGAGTCCATCGCGGTAGGCGGCCTCGACCCCGTCGACCGCGACGCGGTCGGGCAGCCGGACGGCCCGGTGGAAGCGGCCGAATCGGCGTTCGATGCGTCGGAAGCCGTCGCTGCCCCTCTCGTCGTAGAAGGACCGCTCTCCCGAGATGGTGAGCACGTCGGCCTCGAGCGAGACGTCGACGTCGTCGGCCTTGACGCCGGGCAGCTCGACGTGGAGGACGAAGGTGTCCTCGGTCTCCTCGACGTCCAGCGCGGGGCTCCACGCCCCGGCCGACGCAGGTCCGTCGCCGCGGGTCCCGAACGCCTGGCGGAACATCCGCTCCACCTCGTCCTGCAACCCGGAGACGTCCCGCACGGGATCCCACCGGTTCGTCTTCATGGCCATCTCGTTCATCAGCAGTACCCCCTTCCAGGTACGTGTTCCGGTCTTCCTTCTCTTCACCCTCCCTCCCCCTCGAGGAGGAGGAGGAGGCCTATCGGTAGCGGGGGATGCAGGTCGTCCCGTAGCGGCGACTGTGGGTTCGGAGCCGCGCAGGGATGGCCTGCATCCCCCGCGGTGTCAACCTGCAGCCTCCTGGTCATCGCCTTCGTCCACGACCTCGGCGTCGACCACGTCGTCGTCGGATCCGGTCGCCTCGCCCTCGGCACCGGCGGCGGCACCTTCGGCCTCGGTCGCCGAGTAGATCGCCTGCGCCAGCGCCTGCGACTTCTGCCCCAGGGCCTCGACCGCGCCCTTGATGGCGTCGGTGTCGTCGCCCTTGAGGGCCTCGCGGAGGTCGGTGAGCGCCTGCTCGATCTCGGCGCGCGTGGCCTCGTCGAGCTTCTCGCCGTGCTCCTTCAGGGTCTTGTCGGTCTGGTAGACGAGGTTGTCGGCCTGGTTGCGGATCTCGGCCTGCTCGCGCCGCTTGGCGTCCTCGGCGGCGTGCGCCTCGGCGTCCTTGATCATCTGCTCGATGTCGTCCTTCGGCAGCGCCGAGCCGCCGGTGATCGTCATCGACTGCTCCTTGCCGGTGCCGAGGTCCTTGGCGGACACGTGCACGATGCCGTTGGCGTCGATGTCGAAGGTGACCTCGATCTGAGGCAGACCGCGGGGCGCCGGCGGGATGTCGGTGAGCATGAACTTGCCGAGGGTCTTGTTGTCGCCCGACATCTCGCGCTCGCCCTGGAGGACGTGGATCTCGACCGACGGCTGGTTGTCGTCGGCGGTGGTGAAGACCTCGGAGCGCTTGGTCGGGATCGTGGTGTTGCGCTCGATGAGCTTGTGGGTCACGCCGCCCTTCGTCTCGATCCCGAGCGACAGGGGGGTGACGTCGAGGAGCAGGACGTCCTTGACGTCGCCCTTCAGCACGCCGGCCTGCAGGGCGGCGCCGATCGCGACGACCTCGTCGGGGTTGACGCCCTTGTTGGGCTCCTTGCCGCCGGTGAGCTCCTTGACGAGCTCCTGGACGGCGGGGATGCGGGTCGAGCCGCCGACGAGGATGACGTGGTCGAGGTCGCCGACCTTGACGCCGGAGTCGCGCACCGCGTCGTTGAACGGGCCGCGGAGCCGGTCGAGCAGGTGGCTCGTGAGCTCGTTGAAGCGGGCGCGCGACAGGGTCTCCTCGAAGTGGAGCGGCCCGGCGTCGGTCGCGGTCAGGAACGGCAGGTTGATCGTGGTCTCGGTCGCCTGCGAGAGGTCGATCTTGGCCTTCTCGGCGGCCTCCTTGAGGCGCTGGATGGCCATCTTGTCGTTGGCCAGGTCGACGCCGTGGTTGTCCTTGAACGTCTTGACCATCCAGTCGATCAGCGCCTGGTCCCAGTCGTCACCACCGAGCTGGCTGTCGCCGTGGGTCGCCTTGACGTCGAAGACGCCCTCGTCGATCTCGAGCACGGAGACGTCGAACGTCCCGCCGCCGAGGTCGAAGACGAGGATGCTCTGCTCGCCCTCCTTGTCGAGGCCGTAGGCGAGCGCCGCGGCGGTGGGCTCGGCGACGAGCCGCAGCACCTCGAGGCCGGCGATCTCGCCGGCTTCCTTGGTGGCCTGCCGCTGGGCGTCGTCGAAGTAGGCGGGGACGGTGATGACGGCCTGGGTGACGTCCTCGCCGAGGTACGCCTCGGCGTCGCGCTTGAGCTTCATCAGGATGCGCGCGGAGATCTCCTGGGGCGTGAACGCCTTGCCGTCGATGTCCGGCGTCTTCCAGTCCGTGCCGATGTGGCGCTTCACGGAGCGGATGGTCCGGTCGGCGTTGGTGACCGCCTGCCGCTTCGCGACCTCGCCGACGAGCACCTCGCCGGACTTGGAGAACGCGACGACCGAGGGGGTCGTGCGCGCGCCCTCGGCGTTCGCGATGACGGTCGCCTCGCCGCCCTCGAGGACGGAGACGACCGAGTTGGTCGTCCCGAGGTCGATGCCCACTGCCTTCGACATCGTGCTCTGCTCCTGGTGCCGGGGTCGGATCTCCCTCCCAAGGTACCGAGGTCCCGCACGCGCGCAAGCTGACGACGATGCAGCGACGCAGATGATATGAGTCTCTACGACTCAGGTCCCCGTCGTTGGCACGCAGGCGGACGCTTCGCCCCGGGGACGGACGGGCGGCAGCTGCCGTCAGTGCGAGTGCGAGTCCTCGTGGGGGACGTCGACGGGCTCGTGCTCCGGCACCTGCCGGCGCCACTCGCGCGGGAGGGGACGGCCGCGGAAGGTCAGGCGCTCGTCGCCCCAGTAGTCGAGCATCAGCACGATCGGGAGCAGGACGAAGAACCCCCCGAGGATCAGCTGCCAGTTCTCCACCGTCGCCTCCTGACCGCGGCGTCGTGCGTCCGCCGGCGCGGGCCAGCCTAGTCCCCGCCGCCCCCGGTCCGGACGCCGGGACGGTCCACGAGGAGCTCCTCCGGCAGGGTGATGCGCACGTCGGCGCCGCCGTCGCCGCCGTCCACGAACCGGATGTCGCCCCCGAGCTCCGCCACGATCTTGCGGCAGATGGCGAGCCCGATCCCCGTCCCCCGCTCGTCCGTCGACAACCGCTCGAACACCCCGAACACCCGCTCGCGGTGCTCCTCCGGCACGCCGACGCCGTCATCGACGACGCGCAGCTCGCAGCCGGCGTCGCTCGCGTTGGCACCGACCCGGACCGTGACGTCCGGGCGTCCGCCGTACCGGGCCGCGTTCTCGACGAGGTTGGCGAACAGCTGACGCGTACGCGTGCGGTTGGCGAGGACGGTCGGGAGCTCGTCCTGCACGACCAGCCGCACGTCCGGGTGCACCGCCCCCAGCCCCTCCTCGATCTCGGTGAGGACCTCCGCCAGGTCGACCGGCTCGACGGTCGTCTCGACCCGTCCGATGCGGGACAGCTCGAGGAGGTCGCCGATGAGCTCCTGCATGTACCGCGCGTTCGCGCGCATGCGGCCGAGGTAGAAGGTCGTGTCCTCGGCCGAGAGCGAGGCCCGCTCGTCACCGAGGACGTCGAGGAAGCCGAGGATCGTCACGAGCGGGGTCTTGAGGTCGTGGGACGCCGAGTAGACGAAGGCCTCGAGCTCCGCGTTGACGGACTCGGTCTCGCTGCGTGCCTCCTGCTCCCGCGCGAGGAGCGCCGCCCGGTCGAGCGCCAGGTCGGCCAGGAGCCCCAGGCGGAGCAGCAGCTTGGCTTCGTCCTCGCCGAAGAACGGCGTGTAGGGCGACACCCACACGCGCAGACGCGTCCGCGTCAGGGTGACGTCCATCGGCTCGGTCCCCGTGCCGTCGCCGAACTCCCCGAGCAGCGTCCCGTCGACCGACTCGAGGGTCGCCCCGTGGCCGCCGACCACCCGGGTGACCTGCGGGAGGAGGACCTCCGCGACCTCCGCGTCGGAGGTGGTCGCCATGAGCCGGAGGGCCGCGCGGTAGAGCTGGTCCTCCTCGGTCGCGCGCCAGGACGCCCGCAGGAGCGCTGGCGGCAGGAACGCGATGCCGAACAGGACCGTCGAGACGAGCGCGGTGAGCTGCACCACCAGGCCGAAGCCCGGCCGCCCGGCGGCGACGCCGGCCAGGAGGAGTCCGAGCGAGAGGAGCACGGCGGCGATGGCCAGGGTGCGCATGCGGCGTCGCGCGATGGTGGGTTCACCCTCCGCGGCGCGCCACAGACGCGTCGCGACCGTGAGGCTCGTCAGACCGAAGAAGGCCAGGAAGCTCACGAGCCAGGCGATGTCACCCGCCGACCGACCGTCCTCGGGCAGTGGGACCACGGCGAACGTCCACACGGCGAGCACGGCGAAGACGACGGCGGGTGCGACGCGCAGGACCGGCCGCAGCGGGACGAAGGCGGCGGTGAACTGCAGCAGCAGGTAGGGGAAGGCCAGGATCGCGAGCACGACGACGACCTGCAGCGCGGGGACCGCGTCGGACAGGCCCGAGCGGGACACGAGCAGGCCGCCGGTGAGCACGCTGAAGCTCACCACCAGCCACTTCGAGGCCGCGTCGCCGTGGCGCCGGTAGACCCGGAGGGCGATGACCGCGAGCGCCACGAACGCGAAGGTGCTGGCCCAGCCGGCGAGCTCGAGCACGCGCTCCAGGTCCATCACCGGATCTCCGATCCGGCCCAACGCTCCACCAGCTGGAGGGCGGCCACGTGGTCGACGTCGGGGCCCAGCTCGCGGAGCGCGACGGTCAGGAGCTCGGCGACCTGGCGCAGCACGGGCGCCGGCGAACCGGCGGCGTCCAGCACGCCCCGGGCGATCCCGACGTCCTTCGCGAGCAGCCCCAGGGTGAAGGTCACGGGGAACTCCCGCGTCACGACCCGCTCGGGGATCAGCACCTCGGTGGGGAAGGACCGGCCGGAGCTGGCGTTGATGACCTCGAGCGCGGTGGTGGCCGGGACCCCGGCGCGGACGAGCGCCACCAGGCCCTCGCCGGCGGCCCACAGGTTGGCGGCGAGCAGGGTGTTGTTGACGGCCTTCACGGCGTGCCCGGCGCCCACCGGTCCCACGTGGACGATCCGCCCGGCGAACGCGGCGAGCACGGGCCGGACGCGCTCGAGGACGTCCGCGTCGCCCCCGGCCATGACGGTGAGGGTCCCGGCCTCGGCGCCCGCGGTGCCGCCGCTCACCGGCGCGTCGAGGTAGGCGACGCCGTGCTCGCCGAGACGCGTCGCGAGGACCCGGCTCGGCTCCGGCTCCCCCGAGGTGCAGTCGACCCAGACGGTGCCGGGGCGCAGGTCCCCGGCGACCTGGCGGGCGACGTCGACCACGTCGACGGTCCGCGACAGGCACGAGACGATCACCTCGGCCTCGGCGATCGCGTCGAGGGGGACGTCCCGCGAGCCGTGCGACGCGGCGTGCGCCTCGGCGACGGACGACGTGCGGTTCCACACGAGGGTCGGCCGGGCGGCCGCGAGGTGCGCGGCCATGGGCGCGCCCATCGCCCCGAGGCCCAGGAAGGCGGCCGTTGCGACGTCGCGCGACGTGCTACCCGACACCCGTTGCTCCTCGCCACCGCCTGCGGCGGGGACGCTAGCCGCCGGTGCACGCCGAGGGGCACCGGCTCACCGCGGCTTCAGCCCGCTCTGGCTCTGGATCTGCTTCGACACGTTGGAGGAGATCGCCTTGGGTCCGCCGACGAGCGTGATGCTGCGGAGCCCGTCCCGGTGGGTGACGAGCCACTCCCTCGCCGGTGGCGAGTCGTCGAGCCGGTCGCTGTCGACGAGCAGCAGGATCCCGCCGGTCCGCGCCACCGCCGGCGAGGCCGACAGCGAGTCGGGCCAGTCGTCACCGGTGGCGAAGAACGTGTTGCCCGGGTCGAACCCGGCGACCACGGCACGGCTCGCCACGGCGCGGGAGGTCTCGTAGCGGGTCCGGCCGGCGACGCGGTCGACGTCGCCGGCGCGCTGGTCGACCGCGCGTCGGACGTCGTCGTTCACCGCCGCCGGTCCACCGACGATCGTGGCACGGTCGGGCGAGAGCCGGTTCAGCGCCGCGGCCGTCTCGCTCGGCAGTCGGGTGCGCTCGACGAGCAGGATGGGTCGCTGCTGCGCCGCGGCGAGTGCGGACACGGCGACGGCGTCGGGCCAGCCGCGCTTCGGGTCGGCGTTGGCGCCCTCGACGACGTAGACGGCGCTGCCGCCCACCTCGGCGGCGATGACACGCGCCGTGTCGAAGCGGTTCTGACCGGACAGTCGCCGGACGGTGGTCACGCCGGCGGCCCGCAGGTCACGGTCGACCTGGCCCGAGAGCGCGGCGGGGCCGCCGAGCACGAGCGCGGTCGTGGCGCCGAGACGCTTCACCTCGTCCCTGATGGCCGGGTGCAGCCGCTCCGGGGTCGTGAGCAGGATCGGCGCCGCGTGCTTCTCGGCCAGCGGCGCGCCGGCGAGCGCGTCCGGGTAGGCGTTGGCGGTCGCGACGACGACGGTGTCGGCCGTGGCGTAGAACGCCTTCGAGATGGCGGCCGAGGTCTCGACCCGCGACGGACCGGAGATACGCCCGATGCCCGGAGCCACGCCGGCCCCGTCGAGGATCGACACGGTCGCGGTCGCGCGCTGGATCGCCGCGTTCGCGGCCTCGGACAACTCGATCGAGAACGTCTCGGTCGACTCGTCGGCCTCGTCCGCGGTGAGCGGGACGACGATCGTCGCCTCCCGCGAGCCGGCGGGGATCCGGACCGTCCCGGAGCTGGCCCGGTAGTCC
The DNA here is from genome assembly GCA_019348135.1 of Actinomycetota bacterium. GTDB lineage: Bacteria > Actinomycetota > Nitriliruptoria > Nitriliruptorales > Nitriliruptoraceae > JAHWJY01. The sequence goes on along the minus strand of JAHWJY010000003.1, from coordinate 5,706 downwards.
GCCGGGGCCGTCGCCGTGCCGTCCCGGGTCGCCCACCGGACGGTGACGTCGTCCGCGGTCGCCGAGGCCAGCTGGACGACGGCCCGAGCCGTCGACCCCTCGTGGGCGCGGGTGTCGAAGACCGACAGACCGCCGACCGCGCCCGGCTCCAGGATCGTCGCCGTGGCGGTCGCCGGACTCGGGAGCGTCGCGCCGCCGCCGGGGTTGGACAGGCGCAGGGTCACCGTCTCGGGCTCCTCCGCCACGTCGTCGCTCGACGTCGGGACGGACACCGTCTTCGAGGTCTCGCTCCCGGAGAAGGTCAGGCGCCCGCTGCGGGACGTGTAGTCCCGACCGGCGACGGCGGTGCCGTCCTCGGTCGCGTAGGCGACGGAGTACTCGGTGTCGTCGCCTTCCGGGCGCGCCACGGTGACGGTGAAGTCGAGTGACGCACCCTCGACGGCCGACGTCCCGGAGACGCCGAGGTCGCCGGGGCGCAGGATCGGCAGGCGGAAGGACCCCATCCGGTTGCCCGAGCCGTCGGTGTACGGCTCCGACGCCGGAGGCGTCCAGCTGATGTCCCCGCCGGCCGTCGACGCCGTCCGGATCACGCGCGTGTCCCCGGATCCGCTCACGCTCTCCACGGGACCGCCCGAGCCGACCCGCCAGTCCTGGGCGCGGTCCGCTCCGGTGACGGGCTCCGAGAACCGCACGGTCACGAACCGTCCGTCCCCCACGGCGGACAGCGCGGCGGGCGGGGTGACGTCGACGACGTAGTGAACGGGCGCCGAGGGGTCCGACGCGTTGGGACAGACGGTCCCGTCGCTCGTCCCGGGGTCGCACTGCGCCTGGTCGTACGAGCGGAGCGTGAGGACGTGCGTGCCCTCGGCGAGAGCGCGGTCGGCGGTGATGGTGACACCCTGCGCCCCGGCGGTCGCCGAGCCGATCTCCGTGGAGCCCGTGAACAGCCTCACGAGGTGACCGGAGGTCACGCGGGAGCCGTGCACGGTGACGGGTGATGCCGGCCCCACGACCTCCTGCTCCGATCGTTGGATGACGGTGTCGTTGACCTGGTCGATCACCGGCGGCACCGGACCGACCCGGTCCCGCGCCAGCTGCTCTCGCCCTGCGGCGAGGAGGAAGTTGCCGGCGCGGTCGACGTACGGCTGGTTGGGAGCCTGGCCGATCAGCGAGCTCCGGGGGCGGTAGTCGACCTCGGGGGTCGCGTCGCGGCCCTGGTCGTCGTTGAGGCGCAGGTCCCTGGTCGCACCGGTCCCCGTGACGGACGACACGATCCGCAGGCCGTCGACCTCCCACTCGAACGGGTCGTCGCCCTCGGGGTCGACGACCGGTTCGGTGAAGACGACCCGGATGACGTCCACGGCGATGAGCTCGTACCGGTCGATGGCCGGCGGGGTCTCGTCGAAGGGCACGACGGCGGAGGTCCCCGACCGTGAGGTGCCGGCGTCATCGACGGTGACGACGAGCTGGAAGCCCGCAGTCCTCGCGCGGCGCTCGGCGTCACCGTCGGCGCATCCGGGGATGAAGGTGCATCCGAGCGGCACATCGCCGGAGATGGTGCCGTCCGACGCCACGCTCAGGCGGCTCGTGATGTCCACCCGCTTCATCACGACGCCCGCGCCGTCGACCGCCTCGATGGACGCGGACGTCTTCGTCGAGCCGGCAGGGGCGGAACCGGCGAAGCGGACCCGGTCGTCGGGCTTGACGGCCGACTGTCCCGCCGGCGGGTGCAGCTCCGGGGAGACGGGTCCCGCGGCTGCGGCCGGGGCCACCAAGGGCACGAGGGCGGCCACGAACACGGCGATCAGGAGCCGACGGACGACCGTCGCGCGGTGCAGAGAACGGTCCACGTCATCCCCCTCCAACGAGTGCCACTGCGGAAAGCGTAGGGCCCGCCGTCAACGGCGGGCCCTACGGGATGGTTCCGGACCTTCCGGACAGCTCAGCTCGTGGCGACCGAGAAGTCCGCCAGCGCGTTGCCCGCACGGTCGAGGTAGCGATCGGTCTCCGAACGCAGCCGGTAGATCGCCCCGTCGATGCTGTCCACGCCGCTGGTGTAGTACTGCTCGTCCACCGTCAGCTGGCGGGAGTCGCCGCTGCCGGCCACCTCGTTGACGGGGCGCGTGCGCTGCGTCCCGCTGCGGGTGACGAGGACGTTCCAGTCGAAGGTGTGGTTGCGACCGACGGCCAGCGGCTCGTTGAACTCCACCTCCACCGTGTTCCCGGAGACGAGCGCCCGGAGGGCGGTGGGAGCCGTGAAGTCGAGGACCAGCGTCTCCAGACGGGCAGGGCTCGTGTTGCCGCTGCCGTCCTTCACCTGAGCCAGGAGCCCGAGGTCCGCGTCGGCGGTGCCGAGGCTGGACGCGGTGATGACCACGTCCTCGCCCTCGAAGGAGGAGCCTTCGCCGATCTTGGTGTCGCCGCTGTCCACCTGACCGTCGCCGTTCCGGTCGATGAAGAGCTGGACCAGGTCGCCCTGCACCAGGTTCGAGACCTCGATGTCCGGGGTCGAGTCGTTGGTGTAGAAGGCGCCGTCCTGCTTGGCCTTGCCGGCCACGGTGGCGATCGTGGGGATCTCCGGGATGACACCGTCGGCCGCGTTCAGCGCCTGGTTGGCGAGCTTGAGGTCGACGCGGTCGTAGGCGCGTGCGCCGTCCGCCGGCTCGTACCGGACCGCCGGCTGGACGTTGTCGTGCGTCAGCTTGCGGGCCAGCCGCAGCGTGACGGTGGTGGCGCCCGTGATCGGGTTCGGCTGGGCCTGGGTCGTGACGACCTGGTTGTCGTCGACCGACCAGTCGGCCGCCGTCATGGCGGGAGCACCGATCAGCTCGTTGAGGTCGACCGCGATGAAGTCGCCGTTGGCGTCACGGCCCGTGGCAGCGCCGGTGGCGAACGGGGCGATGGTGTCGACCGCGACGACGTCGGAGGTGCCCGTCCCCGCGAGACCGGTCAGCTTCGCGACCGAGACCTCGAGTCGGATCGTCCGCGTCGCGGCGGCGTAGGTGAGCGTCGCCTCGCCCTCGAGGTTCCCGCCGCTGTTCTTGACGTCGACCGGCTGCCTGCCCACCTCGGTGCCGTTGGCGCCGTACTCGACGACGCTGGCACCGGTGATCAGGCACGTCCCGCACTGCGACGACTGGTCGCTGTCGTTGTAGACCTTGCCACCGAAGGTGAGGTCCGTGCCGTTCGTGACGGCGGGATCCGCGTCGGCGAGCCGGCTGCTCGCGCCGCTGATGGTCGGGATGACGACCGGGAGGGCGCGATCGAGCTTGATGGTGTCGGAGACGGCGACCGGCACGTCCACCGTCGCGCCGTTGCCGTCGGTTCCGACGAGCCGGATCGCGGGGGTGTAGTCACCGTCGGGGATCGACGTCGGGACCGTCGTGGAGTTGTAGGTCACGCCGACGGACTGGTCCCCGCCGTCGAGCGTCGCCGGCGAGGCGAGCCCGGCGGAGAAGGTCTCGAAGGTCAGCGTCGAGAGCGCCTGGTCGACGCTGAGCGCCGGCACGCCGGTCTTCGACAGCGAAGCGGTGAACTGCACGGGGTTGCCGGGGACGACCGTGGTGGGACTGAGGCTGTCGTCGGTGTAGGTCGCCGAGACCGCCTCCTGCACGGCGAGCGTCGGCGAGGAGGCCGGGGCCGCCTGGGAGTTCTCGGACGAGGCCGCGACCTCGACCACGAGATCACCGGCGGAGCCGAAGGTGGCCGGGATCCGGACGGTCTCTGTGCCGCCGGCGAGGAGCGTGACCGACTGGGCGGCGGACGTGATGCTCGAGCTGCCGCTCTTCTTCGATGCCGTGACGGTGACCGTGCGCGGCTCGGTCCCCTGGTTCTCGAGGACCGCCTGCACGAGCGCGTTGTCCTGACCGGCCGTGACCTGGGTGGCGTCGGCGTTGGTCGCCGTCGACGGCTTCACGACGGACACCTGGCTGACGCCGAGGATCCGGAGGACCGTGTCGAGGTCACCAGCGGCGGGCTTGGAGGTCCCACCGCCGTTGGAGGAGACCTGGACGGCGATCGTCTCGGTGATGTCGTCCGCGACGGGCGCGACGTCGACCGTCATCGAGAAGACCTGCGACTCGCCGAAGGGGATCGCGTTGCCCTCCTCGGCGGTGAAGTAGACGAGCCCCATCTCGGAGTCGACGAACGAGTTCCATCCCTCGGTCGCACCGATGACGGGATCGATGATCCCGCTCGGGAGGTAGAAGACGACGGCGTCCAGTGAGGAGGGGACCTCGAGACCCGAGAGGTCCGGCGGCTGGTTCGTCACCTCCACCTCGAACGGCCGCTGGCCGCTTGCCACCAGGTCGTCCGTGAGCACGTCCGCCTGGGCCCGGGCCGCGGCGGAGGCGGGGACCGCGAGCACGGTCAGCAGGAGTGCGATCGCGGAGAGGAGGCTCAGCGAGCGCTGGATGGGCTTCGTCTTCATCGGTCCACCTCGGTCGGGGTGTCGCTTACGGAGGGTCCGCTTCCGCGGATGGACGTTCCCCAGGACGTCGAGGGTGCTTTCGACGGCCAGATGGCCGACTCCTCCCGGATGGGGCACTTCCCTCGCATCCCGGCGGTGCCGTGCTAGATGGCGTCCACCGTGCGGGCGGACAACCGAGGCGGAACCCGCGTGGTTACGGCGAACTAGTCCGAGAGGGCGACATCCGGCTGCGACGAGCGGTGGGCGCGCACGGCGAAGCGGACGCCGGCGATCGGCGCATCACCCCGTACCCGACCGACCTCAGTCAGCGACCGACGCGGTCGCCCCCACGGCGATGCCCTGGTCCCCGAACCAGTCGGCCGGGACCTCGAGGGCCGTGTCGTACGGGGCGGCGGGCGGGTAGCTCGGGCACTCGGACACGGACCCGTAGCCGACGCAGGGCTCCATGCGCTGGATGTCGACGATCTCGCCCGCGCGGATGTAGGCGATGTCCAGCGGCACGAGCGTGTCCTTCATCCAGAAGCCGCCGTCGCGCTCGCTGCCGTCCCAGAGGAACAACATCCCGGTCCCGGGCCGGATCTCCTCGACGCCCATGAGGCCCTGCCGGCGGTGGTCGGGCTCCTCGGCGACGCGGACCGCGACCACGTGGTCGGTGCCGTCCCCGTCCTCGAGTCGCACGGTGGCGGCGGGCCACGTGTCGGCGCTGGTTCCGAAGGTGGGGGCCTCGGTGGCGTGCACGACCGCGGGCGACGGCGTCGGGGCACCGCCGCTGCACGCCGACAGCGCACCGGCCGTGAGCGCCAGTGCCGTGGCGGCGTTGCGGACGAGGCGGAGGAGCGGGCCCATACGCCGACGCTAGCCTCGACCGGCCGCCGTCCCCGAGGAGTCCCGCATGCCCGAGCTCGCGGTCACCGCGTTCGGCACCGACCGCCCCGGCATCGTCGCCGCCGTCGCCGACGTGCTGCGCGACCGGGGTGGCAACGTCGAGGACTCGGCCATGACGATCCTCGGCGGCCACTTCGCGATCATGCTGCTCGTCGAGACCGACGACCCGGCGGACGAGCTCGCCACCGCGCTCCGGACCGCGACCGCCGACCTCGGGCTCACGATCTCGGTGACGCCGGCCGGCGAGGGCCACGCCTCCGCCGCCCCCTCGCACGTGCTGTCCGTCTACGGCGGGGACCGGCCGGGGATCCTCGCCGGAGTCTCCCGCGCGCTCGCCGACGTCGGCGCCAACGTCACCGACCTCGAGACCCGGCTGCTGTCCGCCGACGCCG
>JAHWJY010000015.1 GCA_019348135.1 Actinomycetota bacterium | reverse complement strand
AGGACCTGTGGCTCAAGGACGACACCCGCAACCCCAGCGGCTCCTTCAAGGACCGTGTCGTCACGATCGCGCTCTCGGCCGGTCGCGCGCTCGGCATCACGACGTTCGCGTGCGCCTCGACCGGCAACCTCGCGAACTCCGTCGCGGCGCACACGGCGGCGTGGGGGGTGCCGAGCTACGTGTTCATCCCACACGACCTCGAGCGCGGCAAGGTGGTGGGCTCGGCCATCTACGGCACCAACCTGGTGTCGGTGAAGGGCACCTACGACGACGTCAACCGCCTCTGCGCCGAGGTCGCCGACGCGAAGGGATGGGGGTTCGTCAACGTGAACCTCCGAGCCTTCTACGCCGAAGGGTCGAAGTCGCTCGGGTTCGAGATCGCCGAGCAGCTCGGGTGGCAGCTCCCCGACCACGTCGTCGGTCCGCTCGCTTCCGGCTCGATGTTCTCGAAGATCGGGAAGGGGTTCGGGGAGCTCGTCCGCTACGGGCTCGTCGACGACACCCCGGTGCGGTTCTCCGGCGCACAGGCGACCGGCTGCTCCCCGATCGCCGCGGCGTGGGAGCGCGACAGCCTCGACATCTCCCCGCAGAAGCCGGACACGATCGCCCGCTCGCTCGCGATCGGGAACCCGGCCGACGGCTACTACGCGCTGAAGCTCGCGAAGGAGTCCGGCGGCGCCGTCGGGCACGTCCCCGACGACGAGATCGTCGCCGGCATCCGTCTCCTCGCCGAGACCGAGGGGCTGTTCGCCGAGACCGCCGGCGGCGTCACGGTCGCGAACCTCAAGCGCTTCGCCGAGTCCGGCCACGTCGACCCCGACGAGCGGGTCGTCGCCATCATCTCCGGCCACGGCATGAAGACGCTCGAGGCCGTCGAGCCCCACGTCGGGCCGACCTTCGAGGTCACGCCGTCGTTCGACGACTTCTCGTCCCGCCTCACCGACCAGTCCGAGGAGAACTGACATGCCGACCGTCCGCATCCCCACCCCCCTCCGCAAGCTCACCGACGGGCAGGGCGAGGTCGACGTCGAGTCCGGTGACCTCCGCGCCATCGTGACGGAGCTCGAGGAGCTCCACCCCGGCATCGGTGACCGCCTCCTCGACGACAACGGCGAGCTCCGCCGGTTCGTGAACGTCTTCGTCCGCGACGAGGACGTCCGCTTCCTGCAGGGGCTCGACACGAAGGTGGAGTCGTCCGACACCGTCTCCATCGTGCCGGCGGTCGCCGGCGGCTCGTAGGGAGGTCTACGCGAGGTCGGCCTGGAGGACGACCTCGCCGGCGTCGTCGAGCACGCGGACGCGACGCACGTCGTCGCGCGGCACGCCGGCGGTGCCGACGTAGCGGACGGTCCCCACCGCGCCGGCGAAGCCGCCGACCACGATCGGCTCGCCGGCGGCACGGTCGACGACGACGGCGTACCCGGCGCCGGGCTCCGTGTCGTCGAGGGTGACGTGCAGCTCGGTCCCCCACGGCTCGTCGCGCACCTCGACCGAGCCGGCGACGGTCGTCGCCTCGACCGGGACGACCTCGCCGGCGGCGCCGGCGGCGCCGGCCGTGGCGACGCGGACGAACCCGAGGAACAGCACGAGCGCGGCGAGCGCCGCGACGACGTCGGGGCGCAGGAGCACCGCCGGGATACCGAGGGGGGTGAGGGACCTGGGCTCGGGTCGGGGGCCGGGGGGTGGCAGCGCGGCGGCCACGGCGGCGAGCGCGCGCAGCTCGGCCCGCAGCGCCGGCGAGGCCTCCAGCGCGCGACCCAGCGCCAGCCGTTCGCTGTGCGCGAGCCGGTCCGGTCCTCCGAGGGCCGCCAGGGCGATGAGGGCCCGCACGTCGTCCTCGGCGGACGCCGCGTCCTCCGTCGTGGACGACGGGTCGCGGGCTCCCGCCGCTGCCGCCATCGTCGACCTCCCGTGGCGCGGCGGGTCGGTCCGCGACGCCGCGACGACGGTAGCGCCGGCCGCCGGCGCGGGGTCCGCCGCCGGGCGTCCCTCGGGCCCCGTCCCGCCTCAAGGTCCGGCGCCCGCGCGTCGAGTTACATCGGAGTAGCCCCTCGCCCTCGTGCCGTCTCCGGGAAGCCGATCCGTGCAGCGTTCCGTCGTCTCCTCCGTGCTCATCGCGCTCGCGCTGTCGGTCGTCGTGGCCCTGCCGGCGGGCGCCGTCGAGGCCGAGCTCTGGTACCCGGTGCAGGTCACCGACGGGGTGACGCTCCACGACAACTACGGCGACTGCCGCGGCACGGGGTGCAGCCGCACGCACCGCGGGGTGGACATCATGGCGCCCCAGATGACGCCGGTGTACGCGGCGGCGTCGGGCTACGTCCGCCGTGCCTACGGGGGTGAGGACACCCGCTGCGCGAGCGAACCGTGCAGCTCCTTCGGTCTGCTCCTCTACGGCGACGACGGCAACAGCTACTTCTACCTCCACCTCAACAACGACACGCCCGGCCGCCCCGAGGGCTGCGACCGGCTCGGCGGGCCGGCCAACGCCTTCTCGCCGGCGCTCGTCGACGCGCTCGAGGAACGGGGCACGCTCGAACCGCTGCCGACCGGCTCCTCGACCTCCGACGTGGTCCGGGTCGAGCGGTCCGATCTGCTCGGCTACGTCGGCTCGTCCGGGAACGCCGGCTGTGGCAACGACCACCTGCACTTCGAGATGTGGGAGGGCCACGTCCAGTACGGGGCGGACGACGACCGCAAGAGCGACCCGCACCCGTTCCTGACCGCCGCGCTCGACGCCGGCCGCTACTGGACGGCCGGGGGCCGCGGGACCGCCACGACCCCGTCGCCGACCGGACCCGCCGTCGGCGACCGCGTCGCCGGCGACAACCGCGTCCTCACGTCGGTCGCCCTCTCCCGTGCCGCCTTCACCTCCGCGTCGACCGTCGTCGTCGCGCCGGCGGAGGGCTACCCCGAGGCGCTGCTCGCCGCCCCGCTCGCCGCCACCCTGGACGCCCCGGTCCTCCTCACGTGGGGCACGCAGTTGCAGGAGCGCGATCTGCTCGACCCGGCGGTCGCCGCCGAGATCGAGCGGCTCGGCGCCACCACGGCGGTCATCGTGGGTGACACGCGCGTGCTCGGTCCCGAGCTCGAGGGCCAGCTCCGCGAGCACGCCGGTGTGAGCTCGAGCCGCAGGATCGCCGGCGCCGACCGCTACGAGCTGTCGCGTCTGGTCGCGGAGGAGATCGCCGCCGACCGGGACGGCATCATGTCGCCGATCGTGGCTCTCGGCGAGCACGCGGATCCGTCCCGAGGCTGGCCGGACGCGCTCGCCGCCAGCGCCGTCGCGGCGGCCGGCGACGTCCCGATCCTGCTGACGAAGGGGGGCGAGCTGCCGCTCGCCACCCGCCGGTTCCTCGCCCGCAGCGACATCGGCGAGGTCCGCATCGCCGGCGGTCCGGTCGCCATCGGCACGGAGGTCGAGGACACGATCCGGTCCATGGGTCGCACGACCCGACGGCTCGCCGGCGCCGACCGGTACGCCACGTCGATCGCCCTGGCCGAGGAGGCGATCGCCGCCGGTGCCTCCGACCGGCGCGTGTGGGTGGCGACGGGGCGCAACTACCCCGACGCGCTGGCCGCCGGGCGGACGGTCGCCGCCCGCGGGGAGGTGCTCGTGCTCGTCGACGGCACCGACCCGGCCGGGGGCAACGTGGTGGACGAGTGGCTGCGTCGGCGTGCCGACCGCGTGACCGCCGTCTCGGCCATCGGAGGCACCGGCGTCGTCACCGGCGGCGTGCTGAGCCGTCTGGCGGCTGCGGCCGACTGACGCTCCGGTCCGCGACGCGTCAGCCGCGGCTCCGGCGCGGGCCGGGGTCGTCCGCCCCGACGACGCCGTCGAGCCAGCGCCCGACGAGGCTCACGCCGACCCCGCGGAGGAACGCCTCCCGCCGGCGGACGTCGGCGACGAGCGCGTCGGGGTCGATGTCGGCGCGCTCGTACATGGCCCGCAGCTCGTCCCGCGCGACCCAGCCCGCGATGCCGTCGCCACCCACCTCCGGGTGGAACTGGACCGCGTAGTGCCCCCCGTCGCCGAGCCGCCAGGCCGGGACGCCGTCGGGCAGCGTCGAAGACGACCCCGCGCTCGAACCGGATCCCGCCAGCATCGGCACGCTGTCGGCGGGCAGGGTCGTGACCTGGTCCTGGTGCGACAGCACCACGTGTCCACCGTCCGGCCACCCGGCGAAGATGTCGTCCTCCGTCCCGGCCTCGGTGCGCTGGAGCGGGAACACGCCCACCTCGGGCCGGTCGCGGCGCGTCACCTCGCCACCGGCGGCCGTCGCGAGCAGCTGCGCGCCCAGGCAGATGCCGAGGATCGGCACGTCACGATCGAGCGCGGACCGGAGGAGGGCGAGCTCGTCGTCGATCCACGGGTGCTCGTCGCGGTCGTGCACCCCCATCGGGCCGCCGAGGACCAGCAGGCCGCGCACGTCGGCGCTGAGCTCGGGCACCGGCTCCCGGTCGAGCGCGACCAACCGCCACGGCCGCTGTGACGCCCGCGCCTCGAGCACCGGGACGAGCTGGTCGGGGCCGGTCGCGGTGGCGTGCTGGAGCACGAGCAGCTGCCCGGGGTCGTCGCCTGCGCTCATCTTCGACCTCCGACCTCCGACGTCCGCCGCCCCGCCTCCGCGCGGGCGCGACGCTAGCGGTCAGGCGAGGAACGGCACCACCGCGAGGTAGCCGACCAGGAGCACCAGACCCTCCCACCGCACGACACGTCGGCCCGTGACCATGGCGACGGCCGCCACGCCCGAGACCGCCAGCATCAGCGCGACCGCCGACCCCGCCAACGCCGGATCGTCGAGACGTCCCGGCCCCACGAGCGCGGCGACGGCGACCACCCCGAGCGAGTTGAAGATGTTGGACCCGAGCAGGTTCCCGACGATGAGGTCGGTCTCCCCCTTGCGCGCCGCCTGCAGGGAGGTCGCGAGCTCGGGCAGCGACGTCCCGATCGCGACGATCGTGAGGCCGACGAACCCCTCCGCCAGGCCGACGTCGGCCGCGATCCGGGTCGCGGAGAGGACGAGGACCTGGGCCGCGGCGAGCGTGGCGGCCAAGCCGAGGATCGTCCGTGCCAGCTCGTGACCGGTGTGGACGGTGGTCTCGTCGGCGAGGAACTCGTCGACCTCCGCCGACAGCTCCACGTCCTCGCCGCGGGCGCTGCGCAGCATCCAGCCGAGGGCGACGGCGAGCGCGAGTGCGGCGATGACTCCCTCGGTCCGGCTGAGCCCTCCCTGGACGAGGAGCGCGAACAGCACGGTCGCCGCGAGCGAGATCGGGATCTCGCGCCGGATCGTCGGCGACGCCACGGCGATCGGCACGACCAGGGACGCGAGACCGAGCACGAGCGACAGGTTCGCGATGTTCGAGCCGACGACGTTGCCGACCGCGATGTCGAGCGACCCCTGCGCGGCCGCGAGGCCGGACACGATCATCTCCGGGGCGCTCGTGCCGAACCCGATCACGACCGCGCCGATCACGACGGCGGAGAGCCGCAGCCGGGCGGCGAGGCGGGCCGCGCCGAGCACGAACTGGTCGGAGGCGAAGGTCAGGACGACCAGCCCGCCGGCGATGCCGAGGATCGGGAGGAGCATGGCCGCACGGTAGCCTCCGGGCCCCGACCTCCGGACGCACCGTGCCCCTGCCCCGCTCCCGTCGCGCGGCCACCGTCGTGCTCGCCGCGGCGCTCCTCCTGCCCGCCTGCGGCGGCGGCGACACCCCCGAGGTCGTCTCCGAGCCGGCCGCATCACCCGACACGACCGAGGACCTCCAGATGAAGCCCGAGTTCGAGATCGACAGCGCCGCGGCACCCCCGACGGAGCTCGAGGTCGTCGACCTCGTGGAGGGCGACGGCGAGGTCGCCGAGGCGGGCGACACCGTCACGGTCCACTACGTGGGCAAGTCGTGGTCGACCGGCGAGGAGTTCGACGCCTCGTGGAACGGGTCCCAGCCGTTCACGTTCGAGCTCGGGGCGGGCCGGGTCATCGCCGGCTGGGATCAGGGCGTCGCGGGCATGAAGGTCGGGGGTCGTCGCAAGCTCGTGATCCCGCCGGAGATGGGGTACGGCGAGGCGGGCTACCCCGGCACGATCGCACCCAACGAGACGCTCGTGTTCGTCGTCGACCTCCTCGAGGTCGGCTGAGCCCCGTGTCCTCCGCGAGCCTGTCCGAGCTCGTCGCCAGCGGCGACCTCGACGGGCTGGTGCGCGAGGTCGACCGCGCGGCCGACCGCGGCGACTGGGACGTCGTCACGGAGCTGCGTCGGCGTTGCCTCGGCGCGGCCGAGGCGACCGGACGGCAGCTGTGGGGGCCGGCGCAGTACGCCGCCTACCGGCTCGCCCTCGAAGGACCGCCGGCGCTGGCGGCGAGCGTGGTCGTCCCGGGGGCGGCGCCCTTCGCCCTGGGTCCGCTGACCGAGGTCGTCGCCCAGCACCACACCTGGGCGGATCTCGCCCCGCACCTCGACGTGCCGTTCGTCGCCACCACGGTCGCCCAGGAACGCATCCTGCGCGGCGAGGACCTGACGGGTGACCCGTCGCTCGCCGGCGTGGGCTCGCGGCCGGCCGGTCGTCCGCCTGGGAGGTCGCCCGGGAGGCGACGGGCGAGCCGGTCGGAGGCGACCCGGACGAGCTCGCGTCCGCTCTCGAGGGCCTGCGCTGGTACGCCTTCTCGACGGCGTCCGTCGCCTCCGCCGGCCCCGACGACGCCGGCTGGACGCTCCGGGTCGCGGTCGAGGACGCCACGGCCGGCTGGGCGGCCGCCATCGATGCCGCCGACCCTCCACGTGTGGCAGGGTGAGCCCCCCGGACCCCGGACCGTCATCCGACGCACGCACGAGGAGCGACCGCACGTGGATCCCGTCACCGCCCACGAGGAACGCGACGACGTGCAGTTCCTCGACGTCCGCGAGCCCTACGAGTGGGACGCCGGCCACATCGAGGGCGCCGTCCACATCCCGATGGGTGAGCTGAACGCCCGGCGCGACGAGATCGCGGAGGACCGCACGGTCGTCGCCGTCTGCCGCAGCGGGGCGCGGAGCTCCCAGGTGGCGCAGGCGCTCGTCCGGGCGGGCTACCCGGCCGAGAACCTCGACGGCGGGATGCAGGCGTGGGAGCGCGCCGGCCTGCCGTTCGTCGCCACCGACGGCTCCGACGGGGAGGTCGCGTGACGCGCCTGGTCGTCGTCGGAGGCGACGCCGCCGGTATGAGCGGGGCGTCGCAGGCGCGCCGTCGTCGCGGGCCGGACGCCCTCGAGATCGTGGCGTTCGAGCGCGGACACTTCACGTCCTACTCCGCGTGCGGGATCCCGTACTGGATCGGCGGCGTGGTGGAGGACCGCGACGAGCTGATCGCGCGTGCGCCCGAGACCTTCCGCGACGACTACGCCATCGACGTCCACCTCCGCCACGAGGTCGTCGGGATCGATCCCGTCGGCCGCACGCTGCGGGTGCGCGACCTCGAGGCGGGCGGCGAGCGGGACGAGCCCTACGACGAGCTGCTCGTCGCGACCGGCGCCGTGCCGTACCGACCCGACCTCCCGGGCATCGACGGGGCCGGCATCCACGGGGTCCAGACGCTCGACGACGGCCAGCGCGTCCTCGACGACCTCGCGAGCGGCTGCTCCCAGGCGGTCGTCGTCGGCGCCGGCTACATCGGGCTCGAGATGGCCGAGGCGATGGTGCAGCGCGGGATCCACGTGCACCTCGTCGACCGCGGCACGTACCCCATGAAGCTGGCGCTCGACGCCGACATGGGTGCCATGGTGGCGCGGGAGGTCGAGGCGCTGGGCGTCCAGCTCCACCTGGGGACGAGCGTCCTCGGCTTCGACCTCGACGCGGACGGCCGGGTCGAGAGCGTCGCCACCGAGGACGGTGACCTCCACGCGACCGTCGTGATCCTCGGCATCGGCAACGCCCCGAACGTGGCCCTGGCCCGGGACGCGGGGCTCGAGGTCGGAGCTGCCGGCGGGATGGTCACGGACCGTCGGATGCACACGCCGACCGACGGCGTGTGGGCCGCCGGCGACTGCGCGGAGGTGTTCCACCGGGTGTCGCGGCGGTCGATGGCGATCGCGCTCGGCACCATCGCGAACAAGCAGGGCCGCGTCGCCGGCATCAACCTCGGCGGTGGCTACGCGACCTTCCCCGGGGTGGTCGGGACCTCGGTCACGAAGGTCTGCGGCACCGAGGTCGCACGCACCGGGCTGGGCGCGGAGGAGGCGTGCGACGTCGGCTTCGAGGTCGTGACCGAGACGGTCCGGTCGACCACGCGCGCCGGCTACTACCCCGGCGCGAAGGAGCTCACGATGAAGGTGGTCGCCGAGAAGCGCACGGGACGGCTGCTCGGGGCGCAGATCGTGGGCGAGGAGGGTGCCGCCAAGCGCATCGACGTGTTCGCGACGGCGCTCTGGAACGAGATGACCGTCGACGACCTCCTGAACGTGGACCTGTCCTACGCGCCGCCGTTCTCGCCGGTCTGGGACCCGGTCCTGATCGCCGCCCGCAAGAGCTGGCAGGCCGTCGAGGACGACCTCCGCGTCAACCCCTGACGCGTCCCTGTACCGACCTGGTCCGGACGTCCGGACCAGGTCGGTACAGGGATCAGAAGGTGACGACGGTGCGGATGCCGCGGCCCTCGGCCATGGCGTCGAGCGCGGCGCCGACATCGTCGAGGCCGACGCGGTCGGTCACGAGCTCGTCGAGCTCGAGCCGGCCGTCGCCGACGAGCTCGAGCATGCGCGCGAAGTCGACGTCCGGGTCGGCGTTGCCGTAGACGCAGCCGACCAGGGTCCGTGCCATCCAGAACAGCTCCATGGCGCTGAACTCGACCTTGTCCTGCGCGCTCCCGACCCCGACGACGACCGTGGTGCCACCCCGCCGGGTGGCGCTGAAGGCCTGCCGGATCGTCTGCGACCGCCCCAGCACCTCGAACACGTGGTCGGCGCCGTGTCCGCCCGTGGCAGCCTTGATCGCCTTCACGGGGTCGGTCCCGCCGGCGTCGACGAGGTCGGTGGCCCCGAAGCGCTCCGCCAGCTCGAGCTTGTCGCGCTTGAGGTCGACCGCCACGATCCTGCTCGCGCCGGCGATGCGCGCGCCCTGGACGACGGACAGCCCGACGCCGCCGCAACCGATGACGGCGACGGTGTCGCCTTCGGCCACCGCCGCCGCCTTCTGGACCGCTCCGACACCCGTCGTGACGGCGCAGCCGATCAGCGCCGCCGTCTCGAGCGGGACGTCCTCCGCGATCGGCACCACCGCGCGGTCGAGCAGCAGTGTCTCCTCCGCGAACGCGCCGGCGCCGAGGAACGGCGAGACGCGCTCGCCGGCGACCGTGCCGTACGGGTGGTCGAGCACGTCCGAGGTGGCGTTGCCGCACAGCCAGGGCTCGCCCTTGCCGCACCAGAAGCACGCCCGGCAGGGCTGGTTCCAGGCGAGGATGACGTGGTCGCCGACCGCCACGCGCGTCACCTCGCTGCCGACGGCGGTGACGACGCCGGCGCCCTCGTGGCCGAGGACCATCGGACGTGGCCACGCCATCGTGCCGGCGCGCGCCGACAGGTCCGAGTGGCACACGCCGGCGGCGGCGAGCCGCACCCGGACCTGGTCCGGGGCCGGGTCGTCGAGCACGAGGTCGACGAGCTCGACCGGTGCGTTCGGCTCGGTGACGAGGACGGCTCGGGTCACGATCAGCCCTTCGTGCCGCGGCTGCGCTGACGACCGGGCTTGGCGTTCTTCTCGATGAACTCGATCACCTTGCCCGCGACGTCCACGCCGGAGGCGCCCTCGATGCCCTCCAGCCCGGGGGAGGAGTTGACCTCGATCACGACGGGCCCGTGGTTGGAGCGCATCAGGTCCACGCCGGCGACGTTCAGCCCGAGGATCTTCGCGGCCCGCTTGGCCGTCGCCCGTTCCTCCGGGGTGAGCTTGATCTTCGAGGCCGTGCCTCCGCGGTGGACGTTGGAGCGGAACTCACCGGGGGCGGCCTTGCGCTCCATCGCGGCGACGACGCGACCACCGACCACGAAGGCGCGGATGTCCGAGCCCCCGGCCTCCTTGATGAACTCCTGGGCGAGGATGTTGGCGTTGAGCTGGCGGAAGGCGCCGATCACCGACTCGGCGGCCTTGCGCGTCTCGGCGAGGACGACCCCGAGGCCCTGCGTGCCCTCGAGCAGCTTCACGACCAGCGGCGCGCCGCCCACGAGGTCGATGACCCCGTCGATGTCCTTGGTGGAGTGCGCGAAGGACGTCACGGGCAGGCCCACGCCCTCGCGAGCGAGCAGCTGCATCGAGCGCAGCTTGTCGCGCGAGCGCGAGATCCCCTGTGACTCGTTGGTGGGGAACACGCCCATCATCTCGAACTGCCGCACCACGGCGGTGCCGTAGAACGTGTGCGTCGCCCCGATCCGCGGGATGATGGCGTCGATGTCGGTGAGCTTGTTGCCCGCGAACATGATGGCCGGCCGGTGCGAGGTGATGTCCATCACGCACCGCAGGTAGTCGATGATCTTGACCTCGTGCCCGCGCTCCTCCGCGGCCTCACGCAGGCGTGACGTGGAGTAGAGCGAGGAGTTGCGCGACAGGATCGCGAGCTTCATGGGAGCGTGCCGATCGACGCGGGGGGAGGATGACGGGAGCGAACCGTAGTCGTCCCGGGACGGGCGGCCGGTGCCCGATGGGCCCGTCGAGGACCCGAACGGTCGGGCGCACCGGGCAGCCGGGGATGTCACGATGCGTGCACCGCCGTCCGCGGGCCGTCACCCGTCGTCCCGACGGGCCGTCGGCCCCACCCCTCGAGGCAGACACGTGAACGAGCTCCGCCGGATCCTCGACGAGATGAACGACATCGACGTGCGCCTGTCGACACCGGGCGCGCTCGTCTCGGGGCAGCGGGACGCGCTCGTGGGTCGCCGGCGGGTGCTGGAGTCGCGCTTCGACGGACTGCAGCAACGGCCGGACTACCTCTCCCAGGTCGACGCCTACACCCGGGCGCTGGGCGCGGCGGACCTGCCGCTACCGGCCTGAGCCGCGCCGTGCCCTACGCCCCGCTGCTCCTCGTCGGCGTCCTCCTGGTGCTCGTGCTGCCGTGGTGGCCGTGGAGCCGCGGGTGGGGCTACGCCCCCGCCGCGATGGTCGCCGTGGTGTTCGGGACCGCGGCACTGTTCCTGACGCTCGCGGGGAGCTGAGAGGGCCCCGACCGGGGCGCGGATGACGCAGCGTCACCCGCCGCGGGGGACGGTCACGTTCCGTCAGGACCACGACGTACGGGTGCGGGGAGGGACGAGTTCCCGATGGCCCCTGTCCGAGCGGACAGTGAACTCCGGCCGCCATCTCGTGCATCCGGCGGGGACCGGCGGGATCGCCGCCCAGCCCCTGCCAGGAGCCCGTAGGACGCCGTTCCGGGGGTCGCGGGGGCCCGCGGCCTGGCACGACATCTCCGGCGCATCGGTCAACATCGCCCCGCCCCCGGCCGACTGGTCGGGAGAGCCCTCCCCCGACCCGGAGCGAACCACCGATGCCGTCCCGCGTCGCCCCCAGCCGCGCCCCCCGCCGAGCCGCCGTCGTCGCGGCCGCGCTGGCGACGACCCTCGCTGTCGGGTTCGTCGCCGCGGCGCCGGCGGACGCCGCGACGCGACAGGACCTCGAGAACTCGTTCACCGCCGCCGGCTTCGACTTCGGCGAGGCGCTCGACCTGCGGGACTACCGCGACGCCGCCGAGCGCTTCGGCGTCGACGTCGGCGCCCGCGTCGACGGCTCCGACCTCGACCGTGTCGTCGCCGCCGCCTGGGCCGCGTCCGTCGAGGCGTTCGCCACCGCCGGGATCGGCATCGGCGACCGTCCCGACCCTTCGGACATCGTCGACGGCGCCGTCACGCTCGGCCTCGACCTCGGACGCGAGGTCGACCACGACGACGTCGAACGCGTGCTCGCCGCCGGTCGTGCCCGTGTCGCCCGCACGCTGGGCGAGGCGCGGATCGACATCGGCAGCACGCTCGACCGCGAGGACGTCGTCCGGGCCAGCAAGGTCGTCGATGTCCGCGTCGGTGCCCGGCTCGACCCGAAGGACACCCGTCGGATCCTCGACGCGGCCTGGCTACGCGTCGACGCACCGCTGCTGGCCACCGGCGCCGGCGTCGAGGTCCACACCCCGTCGCCGCGACCGGCCTACATCGGCTTCCACCAGTCGTCGAACGGCAGCGCCACCCCGATGCGGGCCGCGTGGGGCCGCAAGCTGCCCAGTCGCGGACGCGGGACGCCGGGCACGTCCGCCGTCGACATCGCGATGGACGCCGGCGACCCGGTCCGTGCGCCGGTCACCGGTCGCGTGGTGGCCGTCGAGCCGTACGCGCTCTACGGCAAGTACCCCGACTTCCGCCTGCGGTTCGTGCCCGACGACGACCCCGGCATGCTCGTGTCCGTCATCCACGTCACGGACCCGAAGGTCCGGCCGGGCCAACGCGTCCAGGGTGGCGTCGACGTCATCGCCGGCGGGGCGCGCAAGCTCCCCTTCGTGTCCCAGATCGACGTCAACGGTGGCGGCAACCGCGCGCACGTCCACATCGAGATGCGCCGGCGCTGAGCTCGATCCTCAACCGGCGGCGGCCCGCTTGGCCTCGGCCTTGCGCGCCTGCTTCGAGGCGCGCACCTGCTCGAGCGTCTCGGTGCTCGTGACGTCGGCGATCGACCGGTAGCCGGGCTGGCCGTACTCGCCGGCGGCCTCGCGCCACCCGGTCGGAGTGACGCCGCACTGCTTGCCCAGCAGCGCCGTGAAGATCCGCGCCTTCTGGTCGCCGAACCCCGGCAGCCCCTTCAGGGTCGCCACGAGCTCGGCCCCGTCGGCGGCGTCCTCCCAGATCCGGGCCGCGTCCCCACCCGCGTGCTCGACGATCCACGCGCACAGCGCGTGGACACGCTTCGCCATCGACCCCGGGTACCGGTGGAGGGCGGGCTTCTCGCGGAAGACCTCCTCGAGCCGGTCCGGGTCCATGCCGGCGATCGTCGCGGCGTCGAAGCTGCCCCCCAGACGCTCGGCCAGGCGCGCCGGTGCGGCGAACGCGGACTCCATCGTCACCTGCTGGTCGAGGAGCATCCCGATCAGGAGCGCGAGGGGGTCCTCGGACAGCAGCCGGTCGGCGTCCGGGTCGCCGGTGAGCGTGAGGTCGGGCATCGCACAGCCTGTCGGTCGAGCGGGGCGTGGGGCACGCTACTCCGTCGCTCGGTCGTCTCCGACGTCGACCGGTCTCGTCCCGCTGTCCTGCCGCCGACGCCACGACCGGCGCAGCGCGAGGCCGATGACGAGCGGCACCCCGATGACGACGAGGGCGACCGGCAGGACGGTGAGCGTGAGCCAGATGGCGACGTCGACGACGGTTCGCAGCGCCGCCACCGTGGTCCGGACGGCGGACCGGACGACGTCGCCCGGTCGCCACTCGTCGGAGGCCAGGGGGGTCGCCGACGACGTCGGCTCGATCGACACCTCGACGGTCGCGAGCGACACGAGGTCGTCGAGCACCTGGCGCCGGCCCTCGAGCTGCTCGATCTCCCCCCGGACCTGGCGGATCCGCTCGAACACGGCCAGGATCTGCTCCGCGTTGTCGCTCTTGTCGCGGACCTCGGCCAGGAGCGACAGCAGCTCCGTCTCGAGGGCACGGAGGTTGCGCAGCTGCGCCTCGACGTCCGCGAACTCCTCGGTGACGTCGTCGGAGTCGATGCGCTCCTCGACCACGCGATCACCGACGGCACGGAGCGCATCGAGTGTGGTGTCGAGCTCGCTGCTCGGGACGCGCAGCGTGAGCGTGCCGCGGAGCTGGTCGTCCTCGCCGCGTCGGACGGCGGCGGTCGCGACGAAGCCGCCCACGCGCTCGACAGCGCGGCGGATGTCGGTGATGGCTGCCTGGGTGTCGTCGGCCTCGAGCGACACGTGGGCGCGGAAGACGACCTTGCGCCCGAGGGGCACACCGACCTCGAGCGCCTGCATCGCGTCGTCGCCGGCCGCCGCCTCGGTCTCGGCCGCCTCACCGCCGCCGGCGTCGACCCCGTCCGCGACGGGCTCGGGGCTCGTGGCGCCTTCGTCGGAACTGGCGCAGCCCGTCGCGAGGAGCGCCGCGGCCAGGACGGCGCCGATCAGTCGGGCCCGTGCTCGGGGCGTGGTCGTCGGCATGCGGCGGTCCTCGCGTCGGCTACGGGTGGGACGCCCGCTGGCCGACGAGGGTTGCCTCGGGCTTGACGGCGTGCCGGCCGACGCGCTCGACTGCGTGGCCCGTAGATCATCGCGTGCGGGACCGAGGAGGCCGCAGTGGATCCCATCGCCCTGCACCAGCGCGGCGTCGACGTCTCGGACCGACTGGTCCGGGGCATCGCTGACGACCGGTGGTCCGCACCGACGCCCTGCGCCGACTGGGACGTCCGCGACCTCGTCGCCCACCTCGTGGACGAGCACGCGTGGGTCCCGCCGCTCCTCGACGGCCGCACGGTCGCCGAGGTGGGTGAGGTCGACGCGGAGCTCGGCGACGACCCCGTCGCCCGTCACGCCGAGGTGGCCGCCGCCGCACAGGCCGCGGTCGTGGCGCCCGGCGCTCTCGGCCGCACGGTCCACCTCTCCTTCGGGGACGTCCCGGGCAGCTTCTACGTCCTCCAGCGCGTGGCCGACCTCGTGATCCACAGCTGGGACCTGGCGGTGGCGACGGACCAGGCCCTCGACCTCGATGACGAGCTGGTGCAGGCGGCGTGGGACGCGACGGCGCCGCACGTCACCCCCGAGGTCCGGGCGGCGGGGATCTTCGGCCCCGAGGTCCCGGTGCCGGAGGACGCGCCGCTCCTCGACCGGCTCCTGGGCCTCACCGGACGCGACCCCGCCCACGGCCGCGGCTGACCCCCCTCGAACGCCGCGAGGTCGTCTGAAGACGCTGCTCGACACCCGACCGGGTCGCCCGACGGGCCGGTCCTCCCGCGGGAGTACCATCGCCGCATGGCTACCAACCCCACCTCCACGTCCCGATCGCAGTCGGAGCTGAACGCCTGGCTCGTCGAGGAGATGTACGACCAGTACCGCGAGGATCCGTCCTCGCTGTCGAAGAGCTGGCGTGACTTCTTCGCCGACTACCGCCCGGGTGACAAGCCCGCGGAGCCCTCCGGCGACGGCGGCGCCGCGTCCGACACCGAGGCCGACGAGCCCGAGGCCGTGGCGAAGGGGAAGGGGAAGGCGGAGCCGGAGCCGGCGGAGGACGCCGCTCCGTCCCCCGACGGCGACGCGCCCACGCCCGAGCGCATCCGCGGCGTCGGCGCGAGGATCGTCGAGAACATGGAGGCCTCGCTCGAGGTCCCGACCGCGACCTCGGTCCGCGACGTCCCGGCGAAGCTCCTCGAGGTCAACCGGCGCATCATCAACAACTACCTCCGGCGGACCCGCGGCGGGAAGGTGTCGTTCACGCACCTCATCGCCTACGCGATGGTGAAGGCCGTCGAGGCCGTCCCGGCGATGAAGAAGACCTTCGCCGAGGTCGACGGCCACCCGGGCGTGCTGCAGGGGGACCACTTCGGGCTGGGCCTCGCCGTCGACGTCGAGAAGGACGACGGCAGCCGGACCCTCCTCGTCCCGGTCATCAAGGACGCGGACACGATGTCCTTCGACGACTTCCTCCGCGCCTACGAGGAGATCATCCGCAAGATCCGGACGAACAAGCTCGACCCGGCCATGTTCTCCGGTGGGACCATCACCGTCACCAACCCGGGCACCATCGGCACCGTCCACTCCGTCCCGCGCCTCATGCAGGGTCAGGCCGCGATCTTCGGTGTCGGTGCGATCGACTACCCGGCCGAGTACCAGGCCGCGGACCGTCGCACCCTCGCCAAGCTCGGGGTGTCGAAGCTCATCACGCTGACCTCCACCTACGACCACCGGGTGATCCAGGGCGCCGAGTCCGGGATGTACCTCAAGCGCGTCCACGAGCTGCTGCTCGGTGCGGACGGCTTCTACGACGAGGTGTTCCGGTCCGTCGGGCTGCCGTACGAGCCGGCGCGCTGGCGCGTGGACACCTCCGACCTCGAGAGCGAGATCGCGCTCCTCGAGAAGCAGATGAAGGTCGGCCAGCTCGCGAACATGTACCGCGTCCGTGGCCACCTCATCGCCGACCTCGACCCGCTTCGCCAGAAGGACCCGGCGATGCACCCGGAGCTCGACCCGACCTACTACGGGTTGTCGATCTGGGACCTCGACCGCGAGTTCCTCACCGACGGGCTGAACGGCTCGACGCGGATGAGCCTCGGCGACATCCTCGGCGTGCTCCGCGACGCGTACTGCCGCACCGTGGGCGTCGAGTACATGCACATCCAGCACCCCGAGCAGAAGCAGTGGATCCGTGAGCGGGTCGAGGGCGTGGACGTCGACGTCAACCCCGACGACCAGCTGTGGATCCTCGAGCGGCTGAACGCGGCCGAGGCGTTCGAGTCGTTCCTCCACACCAAGTACGTGGGCCAGAAGCGCTTCGGCCTCGAGGGGGGCGAGTCGCTCATCCCCCTGCTCGACGCCATCGCCGAGGCCGCCGCCGACGGCGGGGTCGTGTCCGACATCGTCCTCGGCATGGCCCACCGCGGCCGTCTCAACGTCCTGTCGAACTTCGTCGGCAAGAAGTACAAGGACATCTTCCGCGAGTTCGAGGGCGACATCGACCCCGACACCGTGCAGGGATCGGGCGACGTCAAGTACCACCTCGGCACGACCGGTGAGTACAAGGCCCGCAACGGCCGTGTGGTGAACCTCCACATGCCGCCGAACCCGTCCCACCTCGAGGCCGTCGACCCCATCGTCGAGGGCATGGCACGGGCCATGCAGGACGAGTACGACCGCGGCGACGAGGGGCTCTTCCCGGTCCTGCCGCTGCTGATGCACGGCGACGCCGCCTTCGCCGGTCAGGGCGTGGTCGCCGAGACGCTGAACCTCAGCCAGCTCCGCGGGTACCGGACCGGCGGCACGATCCACGTCGTCATCAACAACCAGGTCGGGTTCACCACGGCACCCGAGTCCTCGCGCTCGTCGGTCTACCCGACCGACGTCGCCAAGATGGTCCAGGCGCCGATCTTCCACGTGAACGGCGACGATCCCGAGGCGTGCGTCCGGGTGGCACGGCTCGCGTTCGAGTACCGCCAGACGTTCAACGCCGACGTCGTCATCGACCTGGTCTGCTACCGCCGCCACGGCCACAACGAGGGCGACGACCCGAGCTTCACGCAGCCGCAGATGTACAAGATCATCGAGGACCAGCGCTCGGTCCGGAAGCTCTACACCGAGCGCCTCGTGCGGCGCGGCGACATCTCGATCGAGCAGGCCGAGGAGTACCTCGAGGACTTCTCGCACCGGCTCGAGTCGGCCTTCGAGGAGACCAAGCAGGCGTCCCCGCCGGAGCCGCCCAAGGCGATCCGGCCGATCGAGTCCTCCGCCATCCCGGCGAGCGTCGACACGGGGGTGAAGAAGGAGATCCTCGACCGGGTCGCCTCCGCCCAGTTCGACGTGCCGGAGCGCTTCAAGCGGCACCCGAAGCTCGACCGCATCTTCAAGAAGGCCAAGGAGCGCTACGAGAAGGGCTCGATCGACTGGGCGCTCGGCGAGACGCTCGCGTTCGGCTCGCTGCTGATCGAGGGCATCGACGTCCGCCTGTCCGGGCAGGACTCCCGGCGCGGCACGTTCTCGCAGCGCCACGCCGTCACCGTCGACTACGAGACCGGCGAGGAGTACCTGCCGCTCGCCGACCTCGATCCCGAGGGCAAGCAGGGCAAGTGGCTGATCTACGACTCGCTGCTGTCCGAGTACGCGGCGCTCGGGTTCGAGTACGGCTACTCCGTCAAGGCGCGTGACGCGCTCGTCGCCTGGGAGGCCCAGTTCGGCGACTTCGTCAACGGGGCACAGATCGTCATCGACCAGTTCATCGTGGCCGCCGAGGACAAGTGGGACCTCGAGTCCGGCCTGACCCTGCTCCTGCCACACGGCTACGAGGGTCAGGGACCGGAGCACTCGTCGGCCCGCATCGAGCGCTTCCTGACCCTGTGCGCCGAGGACAACATCCAGGTCGTCAACGCCACGACCGCCGCGCAGTACTTCCACGTCCTGCGCCGGCAGATGCACCGCGACCTCCGCAAGCCGCTGGTGATCTTCACCCCCAAGTCGCTCCTGCGGTCGCCGTCGGCCTTCTCGGACATCTCCGAGTTCACCGAGGGCTCCTTCCTCGAGACCATCGACGACCCGACGGTCGAGGACGCCGAGGCGGTCCGGACCGTGGCGCTGTGCTCCGGCAAGGTCGCCTACGACCTCATGACCGAGCGCGACGAGCGCGAGTCGCCGGTGGCGATCGTCCGGGTGGAGCAGCTCTACCCGTTCCCCGCGCGCCAGATCACCGGGGTCCTCGAGCGGTACCCGAACGCGACGGACGTCGTCTGGGCCCAGGAGGAGCCGGAGAACATGGGGCCGTGGGGCTTCGTCGACGGGCGCATCTGGAACCTCCTCGACGAGCTCGGCGACGGCCGGAAGCTGCGACGCGTCTCGCGCGTGCCCTCGGCCTCGCCGGCCGCCGGCCAGCACGTCGTCCACGAGCAGGAGCTCGAGCAGCTCCTCGGTGACCTCTTCAACGACGTCCCCCGCGACTGACCCGCTGAGGCGCTCTGTGTGGTCGATCCGTCCCAGCATGCCGGGACACATCGACCACGGATCCGGGGTGGTGGCCGGCGATGGGTGAGGTGATCCGCGTCACGGACCCGGGCGACCCGCGCCTGGGCGACTACGCGTGCCTGTCGGACCCCCAGTTGCGCAAGCGCTACGAGCACGACGTCGGGGTGTTCATCGCCGAAGGACCGAACGTCGTCCGCGAGCTCGTCGCGTCCGACTACCGGACCAAGTCGCTGCTGCTGATGCCGCACCGGCTCGACGACCTCGCCGGCGAGATCGCCGCGGTCGACGGCCCGGTGTTCGTCGCCGACCGCGAGCTCGTCCGCGAGGTCGTCCGCTTCCCGAACCACCAGGGGGCGTTGGGCTGCGGCCACCGGCGGCCGCTGGCGACGCCCGACGAGGTCCTCGCCGGCGCAGGCACGGTGGTGGTGCTGGAGGAGACCAACGACCCGGCCAACCTCGGGGCGATCTTCCGGTCCGCCCGCGCCCTCCACGTCGACGCGGTCCTGCTCGGGCCGCGGTGCGCGGACCCGCTCTACCGCCGGACGGTCCGCACGTCGATGGGTCACGTGCTGCACGTGCCGTACGCCCCGCTCGGCGACGTCGACGCGGGCCTGGCCGACCTCCGTGCGCGGGGGTTCCGGATCCTCGCCCTCACGCCGGACCCCGACGCCGCCGACCTCGGGGCGTTACCGCCGCTCGACCGCGTGGCCCTGCTCCTCGGCGCCGAGGGACCGGGCCTCAGCGAGGGGGCCCTCGCCGGCGCGGACCTCGCCGTCCGGATCCCGATGGCGGCGTCCGTCGACTCGCTCAACGTCGCGGTCACCGCCGGCATCGCGTTCGACGCGCTCAGGCGGGCACGGGATCGGACTCCAGCCGTGCCCCCGTCGCCGTCGCGGCCGCGATGAGACCGGACAGCGGGCGGATCATCACCGTGAACTCGGTGATGCGACCGGTGTCGTCGAGGACGAGGTGGTCGAGGCCCTGGAGCGCGCGGTCGCCCACGCGGGCGGCGAAGATCAGCACGACGCGGTGACGGCGGGGCTGTTGAAGACCACGTCGTCGGCGAGGAGCGCCGCGATGGCGGCGTGGTCACCTGCCTCGACGGCCGTGCGGAAGGGGGTCATCCCCGGAGCCTACGTCGCTACGGTCCAGAGCGACGACGAGCGAGGACCGACGTGGCCGTGAACCGTTTGCTCCCCGACGAGGCCGTACCGGATCTCGAGGCCTACCTCGCGGGCGACGGCGGCGCGGGGCTCACCAACGCGCTCGACCGCGCCCCGGAGGACGTCATCGAGGAGGTCGCCGCGGCGGGCCTGCGCGGACGGGGCGGCGCCGGGTTCCCCACGGCGACCAAGTGGCGCGGGGTGCTCGAGACCGCCGCCGAGTCGGACTCACCGGTCTACCTCGTCGCCAACGCCGCCGAGGGCGAGCCCGGCACCTACAAGGACCGCACGCTCATCGAGGCCGACCCGTACGCGTTCCTCGAGGGCGTGATGATCGCGATGTACGCCACGGGCGCCCGGCAGGCGTTCGTCGGCATCAAGGAGAAGTTCACCCGCCCCGTCGAACGCCTCGGGACGGCGCTCACCGAGATGCGCGAGGCCGGCTGGCGCGGCGCCGACCGCATCGAGATCCACCTGGGCCCGGACGAGTACCTGTTCGGCGAGGAGAAGGCGATGCTCGAGGTCATCGAGGGCAAGCTCCCGCTCCCGCGCATCCTGCCGCCCTACCAGACCGGTCTGTTCGCGACGACGACGACCCCGAACCCGACGGTCGTGAACAACGTCGAGAGCTACGTGCACGTGGCGAGGATCCTCGCGCACGGCGCGGACTGGTTCCGGGAGACGGGGACCGACGACAGCCCGGGCTCGATGCTGTTCACGGTCGTGGGCGACGTCGCCAACCCCGGCGTCTACGAGCTCCCGCTCGGTACCCCGCTGCGCACGCTGCTGGTGGACATCGCCGGCGCCTCGGACGTCAAGGCGGTCTACAGCGGGACCTCGAACACCGTCATCACGCCGGACCAGCTGGACACGCCGCTGACCTTCGACGACATGAGCGAGGCCGGCACCGGGCTCGGCAGCGGCGGCTTCGTGGTCTACGACTCCCGTCACTGCATCGTCAAGGTGCTCCTCACCCTCTCGAACTTCCTGGCGGTCGAGTCCTGCGGGCAGTGCAACGCCTGCAAGCTCGGCACGGGCGAGATCACCGACCTGCTCGCGAAGGTCGACCGCGGTGAGGGCACCCAGACCGACCTCGAGGAGATCCTGAAGCGGACCCACACCGTCACGGACCAGAACCGCTGCTACCTCCCCGTGGGCGAGCAGATCATGGTCGGCTCGACGGTCGAGCGGTTCGTGGACGAGTTCGTCGCCCACGCCGGCACGCCGTGCCCGTCGGACCGCGACGTCCCGACGCCGCTGATCGACGACATCGACGAGGACACGGGCGAGGTGACCTACCACCCGCGCTACCACCTCAAGCAGGCGGACTGGTCCTACGCCGACGAGGAGCCCGCCGACGAGCGGCTGTCGGCCATCACGACGCCGAGGGAGACGCCGTGACCAGCAGGACCGCGGCGTCCGGCGCGACCACGACGGCGCCGTCCGCCACCTCCGGGATCCCGCCGCTGGAGGCGTAGCGCGGGTGCCACCGGCCGGCGTCGGGCAGCCGGACGCGCGCGGCCGTCTCGCCGGCGTTCAGCGCCACGAGCGTGTCCCCGCGCTGCAGCGCGACCACGTCCTCCGTCGCCTCCAGCCACGTGACGGACGCGCCGTCGTCCCAGCAGGGGGCGAGCTCGCGTCGGAGGGCGAGCAGCCGGCGCGTGCGGTCGAGGTGCGAGTCCGGCTGCTGCAGCTGCGCCGCGACCGTGTCCTCGTCGCGGCGGTTGCTGCCGAACGGCAGCCACGGCTCCCCGGTGGTGAAGCCGAAGCCGGGGCCCGGCTCCCACACCATCGGGGTGCGCGACCCGTCCCGGCCCGCCGCGCCGGGGTTCCGGACGGCCATCGGGTCGGCGGCGTGACCGGCGGCCACGACGCCGTTCTCGAGCCCCAGCTCGTCGCCCTGGAACAGGAACGGGATGCCCGGCAGGGCGCACAGCAGCGTCAGGTAGGCCAGCTGTCGCCGGCGTCCCCGGTCCCCGCCGCCGAAGCGGCTCGCCGCGTGGGGGTCGTCGTGGCTCGACAACGGCCAGGACAGCGCGCCCGCGCCGGCGGTGACGCACGCTCCGAGGGTGGTGCGGATGTCGCCGGCGTCCCACGCCGTCCGCAGGGCCGGGAACGCGAACGACGAGTGCAGCCCGTCCTGGTCCGCCACGTAGCGGGTGAGCAGGTCGGGCTCGAGGAGGTAGACCTCGCCGACGAGGAAGGCGTCGTGCTCGGCGGCGAGGGCGTTCCAGCGCCGGAAGACGTCGAGCACGTCCGCCTGGTCCTGGTCGAAGCGGTGCTCGTAGGCGTCCCACACCTCGCTCGGGGCGGCGCCGGCCGGCGGGAGGGCCGCCCGCCGGGGGTTGTCGCGCAGCTGCGGGTCCTCGGTGAGCGAGTGCGCGACGTCGATGCGGACCCCGTCGACGCCACGTTCGAACCAGAACCGCAGGATGCGGTCGAACTCGTCGTGGACGGCCGGGTTCGCCCAGTTGAGGTCGGGTTGCTCGGGCAGGAACAGGTGCATGTAGTACTGCCCGGACCGCTCGTCGAGCGTCCACGCGGGTCCGCCGAAGTTGCTCACCCAGTTGTTGGGCGGACCGCCGTCCGGCGCGGGGTCGGCCCAGACGTAGTGGTCGCGGTAGTGCGGGTCGCCGGCGAGCGCGGCACGGAACCACGGGTGCTCGGACGACGAGTGGTTGGGCACGAGGTCGATCACGAGCCGCATCCCGAGGTCGTGGCAGTCGGACACCACGCGGTCGAGGTCGGCGAGGTCGCCGAACGTCGGATCGACGTCGACGTAGTCCGCCACGTCGTAGCCGTGGTCCGCCTGCGGCGAGGGGTAGAACGGCGTGATCCAGACGAGGTCGATCCCGAGCTCGGCGAGGTAGGGCAGACGCCGGCGGATGCCCTCGAGGTCGCCCACGCCGTCGCCGTCGGAGTCCTGGAACGAGCGGATGTAGATCTCGTAGCCGACGGTGCCGTGCCACCACGCACTCGGCCTGTCTCCCGGTTCCTCGCCCACACCGCTCCTCACGTCGGGCACGGTCTAGCACCTCGGGTCCGTCGACGGCCGGGCCCGGCGGTCGGAGAAAACGCGTGCGGTCACCGCGCCGCGGACCTAGGGTCGACCGAGGTCAGGTGGGACTGGCCCACCCATCGGGGTACGCGGACCGGGAGATCGTCGTGGCGAAGATCGAGATGGACGGGGTGTGGAAGATCTTCCCCGACGGCACCGAGGCCGTGAAGGACGTGAACCTCACGGTCGAGGACGGGGAGTTCGTCATCCTCGTCGGACCGTCCGGCTGCGGGAAGTCCACGGCGCTCCGGATGGTCGCGGGCCTCGAGGACATCTCCCGCGGCAAGCTCAAGATCGGTGACGAGGTCGTCAACGACCTCTCCCCGAAGGAGCGCGACATCGCGATGGTGTTCCAGTCCTACGCGCTCTACCCCCACATGACGGTCGCCGACAACATGGGCTTCGCACTGAAGCTGGCGAAGGTGGACAAGAGCGAGATCGACAAGCGGGTCAAGGACGCCGCCGACATCCTCGACCTCACCGAGTACCTCGACCGCAAGCCCAAGGCGCTCTCCGGCGGGCAGCGCCAGCGCGTCGCGATGGGCCGCGCCATCGTCCGGAGCCCCCAGGCCTTCCTGATGGACGAACCGCTGTCGAACCTCGACGCCAAGCTGCGCGTGCAGATGCGCGCCGAGATCGCCGGCATCCAGGACCGCCTCGGGGTGACCACGCTCTACGTCACCCACGACCAGGTCGAGGCCATGACGATGGGGGACCGCGTCGCGGTGCTGAAGCGCGGCCAGCTCCAGCAGGTCGACAAGCCCCAGGTCCTCTACGACAACCCCGACAACCTCTTCGTCGCCGGCTTCATCGGCTCGCCGGCGATGAACATCGCCGCGGCGCAGATCGAGCGCGCCGGCGACGACTGGACCGTGACCCTCGGCGACAGCACCCTGCGGATCCACCCCGGGGCGATCGAGCGCTACCCCAGGGTGCGGGACTACGACGGCCGCCGGGTCGCCGTGGGACTTCGCCCTGAGCACTTCGAGCAGGGTGCCGAGCTCCCGGAAGGTCAGGTCATGCGCGGCCACGAGGTCGCCCTCGTCGAGATGCTCGGTGCCGAGATGCTCGTGCACTTCCAGACGAACGCCGCCCCCATCATCTCCGAGGACATGCGCGAGGCCATCGACGACGACGAGGCCTTCGCGGCGATGGAACGCGACGCCAAGAAGGGCGGGCAGCGGTTCACGGCCCGCTTCGACCCGGGCGACCCGCCGAAGGTGGGCTCGACCATCGACGTCGGGTTCCGGACCGAGTACCTGCACTTCTTCGATGCTGACAACGGCACCGCGCTGCGGTGACGCCAGACGGACGACAGATGCAACAACGGGACAAGGAGCAGTTCGTGAGAACAGATGGGAAGCGGACGCGCAGGTTCGTCGCGATCGTCGCTGTGGGGGCGCTGGCACTGACGGCGTGCGGCGGCGACGACGAGGGGGGCGGCGAGGGCGCCGAGGGCACCGGTGAGGTCTCCCTCCTGCACGCCATCGCCGGCACCGAGGAGCAGGCGGCGTTGCAGGCCGCCCTCGACGCCTTCGAGGAGAGCACGGGGAACACGGTGACGGCCGAGTTCACCGACGACATCGCGACCACCCTCGGCATCCGCGTCGACGGCGGCGATCCGCCGGACGTGGTCCTGCACCCGCAGCCGGGCGCCCTCGAGGGGCTCGCCGGCGAAGGGCAGCTGACATCGCTGGAGGACGTCGGTATCGACGGGCTCGACGGACTGGTCCCGGGCATGGTCGAGACCGGCACCTTCGACGACACCTCGTACGGCGTCGTGGTCAAGGCCGCCGTGAGCAGCCTGCTGTGGTACCGCGCCGACGTGTTCGAGGAGGCCGGCTACGAGGAGCCCGATTCGTGGTCCGGGATGATGGACCTCACGCAGACCATCGCTGACTCGGGCACCACGCCCTGGTGCATCGGCATCGAGTCCGGTGGCGCGACCGGCTGGGTCGCGACCAACTGGATCGAGGACGCGATGCTGCGCCTGCACGGTCCCGACGTCTACGACCAGTGGGTCCAGGGTGAGCTCGACTTCAGCTCCCCCGAGGTCACCGAGGCGTTCGAGCTGGTCGGTGAGATCTTCCTCAACGAGGAGTACGTCCTCGGTGGTCCGACCGGCATCACGAACACGCCGTTCGCCGAGGCGGCCGCACCGATGTTCCAGGACCCTCCGGCATGCCTCCTGCACCGCCAGGCGGGCTTCATCGAGGGTGAGTTCGACGGCGAGTTCGGCACGGAGTACAGCGTGACGATCATGCCGCCGGTCGAGGACCAGGGTGGCGCCGTGTTCTCCGGTGACGTCGCGGCCGTGCTGACCGACAACGCCACCGCCGGTGAGCTGGTCGAGTTCCTCGTCTCCAGCGAGGGCCAGGAGGCGTGGCACAGCCACGACGGCTCCGGGTCGCTGTCGGTGCGCTCCGACTTCGACACGAGCCTCTACCCGAACGACAGCCTCGCGCGGCAGGGTGAGCTCCTCGCCAACGCCGAGGTGGCGCGCTTCGACGGCTCGGACCTGATGCCCAGTGCGGTCGGTGGAGAGGCGTTCTTCGCCGAGATCTCCGCCTGGATCAGCGGTCAGGACCTCGAGACGACGCTGTCGAACATCGATGCGGCCTGGCCGGAGGGCTGACCGCACGGATCGGGGGCGGGCGGACACCCGCCCGCCCCCGACCCTTCGACCCGTGAGGAGCCGAGCATGAAGCTCTTGACCGCGCTGTTCGCGATCGTCGTCGGTGTCGGCGGCACGGTCGCGCTGTTCTACGGGCTGAACTACCTCGTCGAGCACACGCTGCCCCAGCGCATGCGCGACACGGCGCGGCCGTGGGTCTTCATCGGTCCGGCGATCCTCATCGTCGGGCTGTACCTGTTGTTCCCCGCGCTGGACACCATCCGTCGCAGCTTCATGGACGCCCGCTCCACGTCCTTCGTGGGGTCGAAGAACTACGAGTACCTCGTGACCGACCCCGGCACGCGCGAGACGATCTGGAACAACGTCCTGTGGATCCTCGTGGTCCCCGCGGTGTCGGTGGCCGTCGGCCTGGCCGTGGCGGTGCTGGCGGACAAGCTCCGGCCGAAGTGGGAGAACACCGCCAAGTCGCTGATCTTCCTCCCGATGGCGATCAGCTTCGTGGGCGCATCGACCATCTGGGGGTTCATCTACGCCTGGCGGGCCCAGGGACAGCCCCAGATCGGCATCCTGAACGCCATCTGGACCCAGCTCGGCAACGAGCCCGTCGCGTGGCTGGACCAGCAGCAGTACAACGACTTCCTGCTGATGGTCATCATGATCTGGCTGCAGGCCGGGTTCGCCATGGTGCTGCTGTCCGCCGCCATCAAGAACGTCCCCGACGACACCATCGAAGCCGCGCGCATCGACGGCGCGACCGAGGTCCAGATCTTCTGGCGGGTCGTCGTCCCGCAGATCCGGTCGACGATCGTGGTGGTGGGCACGACCATCCTGATCCTCGTGCTGAAGGTCTTCGACATCGTGCTCGTGATGACCGGCGGTCGCAACGGCACCGACGTCGTGGCCCACCGCTTCATCACGGAGATGATCAACAACCGCCAGCTGGGCCGTGCGTCCGTGCTCGTGGTGTTCCTGATCGTCGTCACGATCCCGTTCATGATCAGCAACATCCGCCGCTTCCGCGAACAGGAGTCCGCCCGATGAGCGCCAACGCCGCTCCTGCTCCCGACACCGAGGAGTGGTCGGATACCGACGCCACGTCCGGCGGCGGGCCGAGGCCCGGGGCGGGCGGCTGGATCGTGCGGATCGCTCTCGCCGTCATCGTCCTCGTGTGGACCATCCCCACCATCGGCCTGCTGGTGTCGTCGTTCCGGCCCGAGGCGGCGGTGCGGACCAGCGGGTGGTGGTCGCAGATCACGACGCCGCTCGACTGGACCCTCGAGAACTACGCGACGGTGCTCGACGGTGGGATGGGTGCCGCGTTCGTCAACAGCCTCGCCGTCTCCATCCCCGCCACGGTCATCCCGATCCTGGCCGCCGCGTTCGCCGCCTACGCCTTCGCGTGGATGGAGTTCCGCGGCCGGGAGGTCATGTTCGTCGTGTTCGTCGCGTTGCTGGTGGTGCCGCTGCAGGTCGCGCTGGTGCCCATGCTGCGGATGTACTCCAGTCTCGGCATCACCGGCACCTTCCTCGCCGTGTGGCTGGCGCACACGGCGTTCGGCATGCCCCTGGCCGTCTACCTGTTCCGCAACTACATGGGCTCGTTGCCGCGCGAGGTGATCGAGTCCGCCAAGGTGGACGGCGCCGGCCACTTCCAGACGTTCTGGCGGCTCATCATCCCGCTGTCGGTCCCCGCCCTGGCGGCCTACGCCATCTTCCAGTTCCTGTGGGTCTGGAACGACCTGCTGGTCGCGCTCGTCTTCCTCGGCGGGTCCCCGGACGTCCAGGTCGTCACGCTCAACCTCGCGAGCCTCCTGGGGAGCCAGGGCCAGGCCTGGCACCTGCTCACGGCCGGGGCGTTCATCACGATGACCGTGCCCCTGATCGTCTTCTTCAGCCTCCAGCGGTACTTCGTCCGCGGCCTCACCGCGGGCTCGGTCAAGGGCTAGACGGAGGGGCGGTGCGCTTCCAGCTGGTCGCACGGACCGGCCACCCGGACTTCCTCGACCTCCCGTGGGACGTCCCGCTCGAGGAGTGGGACGTCCCACGGCTGGTCGACGTCCCCCGCGGCATCCACCGACACGTCGTGCGCACCGTCGCCTACGGCGACGACATCTACGTGGTGAAGGAGCTGCCGCGCCGGTACGCCCAGCGCGAGTACCGCTTCCTCCGCTACCTCGCCGACGAGGCCGTCCCGGTCGTCGACGTCGTGGGCGTCGTCACGCAACGGGCCAGGCGCGACGGGGAGCAGATCGACGCCGCGCTCATCACCAAGCACCTGGAGTTCTCGCTGCCGTACCGGCTGCTGTTCCAGCGCGAGGACGCGAGCTCGCTCCGCGAGCCGATGCTGGACGCCCTCGTGGACCTGCTGGTCCGGATCCACCTCGTGGGCTTCCGGTGGGGCGACTGTTCGCTGTCGAACACGCTCTTCCGCCGGGACGCGGGACGGCTGTCGGCCTACCTCGTCGACGCCGAGACGGGGGAGCTCCACGACACGCTCACCGACGGGCAGCGCTGGTCGGACGTCGAGGGCGCCGTCGAGCGCTGCGCCGGCGAGCTGCTGGACCTCCAGGCGGCCGGTCTCGTCCGGCCTGACCTCGACCCGGCCGAGCTCGGCGACGAGCTACGCGCGCGCTACGACGGGCTGTGGGCCGAGCTCACCCGCGAGGAGGAGTTCGGCCCCGACGAGCGCTACCGCATCGCCGACCGGCTGCGTCGCATCAACGACCTCGGCTTCGACGTCGAGGAGGTCGAGCTCGAGGGCGAGGGCGACCGGCTGCGGCTGAAGCTGTCGACCAAGGTGGTCGAGCCGGGCCGCCACCGCCGTCGCCTGCGCGAGCTGACCGGACTCGACGTCCAGGACCACCAGGCGGCCCGGCTGCTGAACGACATGGAGTCGTTCCGGGCCTCGGTGGAGGCGCAGGAGGGCCGCAGCTACCCGACGCACGTGGTCGCGGCGCGCTGGCTCGAGTCGTCCTTCGAGCCAACGGTCGCCGAGGTGCCCGCCGAGCTCCGGGCCAAGCGCGATCCGGCACAGCTCTTCCACGAGGTGCTCGAGCACTGGTACTTCATGTCGACCATCGAGGGCCGGGACATGGACCTGCTGTCCGCTGCACGGTCCTACACCGCGAACATCCTCCCCAACGTGCCGGACGAGCGCACGGTCGGGGACGACGTCGAGGGCTGACGGGGAGGAACGGCCGCTCCGCGGGGGTCAGCGTTCCAGCAGCAGCTGGGACTGGTAGCCGAGCCAGCTCGACATGGTCGTCCGGTCCCCGATGACGGTGAGGCTCGCCAGGTCGTGGGCGTGGAGCCACCCGTTCGTCGCCGGCGACCGCTCGAGGCCGAGCCGGTCGACGAGCAGCACGGCCTTGCGCTCCTTCGCCCCGAGGGGGCCGGCCACGATGGCGTCCTGGAACACGTCCGCGCGGGCCAGCATCGCCGTGCGCGGGTCGATCCCGCCGCGTTCCTGGGACCAGGTGGCGAGCGCCGCCGACGTCTCGAAGCGGGTGGCGCCGGCGACCCGCTCGACGCGGAAGCCCGCGTTGCGCAGCTCGGACAGGACGGCCTCGCTCACGACGGCCGGACCGCCGGCGACCACGACGTCACGGACCCGCATGTCCCGCAGCGCCGACAGCGCCTGGGGGTGCAGCTCGTCCTTCCACGTGAGGAGCATCGGCGAGTCGGTGAGTGCCGCCGGGACCGTGGCGCTGGCCGAGTCCGGCCACGCGTCCGCCGAGACGAGGAACGCCCGGCCCGTCGGGGCGCCGAGGATGCGGGCGATGCGGGCGGCG
Source organism: Actinomycetota bacterium (assembly GCA_019348135.1). Lineage (GTDB taxonomy): Bacteria > Actinomycetota > Nitriliruptoria > Nitriliruptorales > Nitriliruptoraceae > JAHWJY01. The sequence continues at coordinate 7,568 of JAHWJY010000015.1, read as the reverse complement.
GTGGCGACCCGGTCGGCGCCGAACACCCGTCGCGGGCGGATGCCGGCCCGGGACAGCTGCGCTTCGACGTCCTCGCTGACGGCGGCCGGACCGCCGAGGATCACGACGTCCTTCGTCCCGAGGTCCCGCATCGCCTGCAGCGTCGCGCTGGGGAGCCTGTCCGGTCGCGTGAGGAGGATCGGCTGGTCGCGCTCGGCGGCGAGCGGGCCGCCGGCGAGCGCGTCGGGGAAGGCCCAGCCGGAGGCGAGCAGCACCGTCGAGGAACCGCTCGGCCAGCCCGTGCGGGCGATGTCGGCCGCACGCTGGTAGGTGTCCCCGCCGCCGACGCGCCGGACGTCCGGCTCGCGGAGCTCGTTCGAGTACAGGACGATGTTCGTCGCGACGCGACGGAAGCCCGCGCTGTCGCTGGGACGGTTGACGACCGTGTTGTCGACCGCCATCTGGGTCGAGCCGCCGCCGTCCATCATCACGGCATCGGTCGCGCCCAGGTGGAGGAGCAGCGTCTGCGCGTCCCGCATCGACAGGCCCGCGCTGGAGGTGCTGCGTCCGTCCATGGTGACGAGCAGGAGCTCGTTGCCGCTGGTGCGGGCGACCGCGGTCCGGGGGTGCCGGGCGTCGGAATGCCGCCCGGGGTTGAAGCCCTCGCGCTCCCACTGCGACGCCGACGTCCGTGTGCCGTCGTCGAGGAGCATGGGGCCACCCTGGACAGCCTGCCACAGGTCCTCCCAACCCGGTGTGGTGGCGAACGACAGCTGGAGCTGGTCGCCCGGCTCGTAGCCGCGCGACCAGATCTCGCGACCGAAGGCCTCGCTCGCCGCCACGACGATGCCGTTGGGCGGGATCGGAGCGTTGCCGGTGTTGCGCACGCTCGCGACGATGCCCGTGCGGGTGTGGGTCGGGTCGAGCCGGTAGTCCTGGAACGTGACCTCGACGATGCCGGCCGCGTTGCCCGTGGTCGGCATGCCGTAGGCCGGCGTGAAGACGGTGACCTCGCGACGTTCCGGGTCGTCGGCCGTCTGGCGCTTCGGCCAGCGGTTCACCCCGGTGATGGGCAGGACCTGCTCGGGCTTGCTGCGGGACGCGTCCGCCGGCAGCACCATGCGGCCGTTGTAGCCCGGGCGGTCGAAGACGATGTCGCCCGACCGGGTGAAGCCGAACGCGCCGCGCCAGATCGTGCCCTTCTGCGACTCGGAGACGTACTCGCCGTCACGGACGAACAGGCCGATGGGGTCGCCGATGGGGGTGCCGGACCACGAGAAGAACGACGCGTTGATCCCGGCGATCGCCCCCTGGGGGGACAGCCGGGTGGTGGCCTCGTGGGTGGCCTCCATGCCCGGCACGGCGCCCTTGCCGAGCTCCGGGCGCATCTCGACGCGCGCGTCGTCCGTGCGGAAGCGCAGGACCTGCACGTCGACGCCGCCGCGGTCGCCCTGGTAGCGGTAGTGCTGGCGCACGATGCCGGGCGCCACCGTGACCTCGTCCAGCCGTCCCGGTGGCGGGCCCGCCGACGCCGGCGCGGGCACCACGACGGCGGCAGCCGTCAACAGCGCGACCAGGGTCGCGAGCAGCGTGGTGGCGCGGCGCCGGACGGCGCTGACGGCGTGCATGGACGAGTTCACGGGTGGTCCCCCTCGAGCCCCGGTGACGCGGTACGTCTGGTTCGTACCATCCCGTCAGCGTCCGGCACGACCCGGGTGGGGTCACCGTGACACGTTGCCGCGCCCATCGCCCACCGGGAACTCCCCGCCCCGCGTCCGCGTACCCGGCACGTGGAGCCCGCCGGTAGCGTTGGCGGCATGACGACCTCACCGAAGAACATCCTCGTGGCCGTGGCGTGGCCGTACGCCAACGGCCTGTCCCACCTGGGGCACATCGCCGGCGCGTACCTGCCGGCCGACATCTTCGCCCGCTACCACCGCATCGCGGGGGACCGGGTGCTGATGGTGTCGGGCTCCGACGCGCACGGGACGCCGATCACCGTCAAGGCCGACCAGGAGGGCGTCACCCCGGCCGAGATCGTCGAGCGCTACCACCCGCGGTTCCTGGAGCAGTGGGAGGCGCTCGGCATCTCGTTCGACCACTTCACGACGACGATGACCGACACGCACCGCGAGGTCACCCAGGAGATGTTCCTGCGGCTCCTCGACAACGGCTACCTCGAGACCCGCACCACCGAGCAGTTCTACGACCCGGAGGCGGAGCGCTTCCTGCCGGACCGCTACGTCGAGGGCACCTGCCCGCACTGCGGCTACGGATCGGCGCGCGGCGACCAGTGCGACAACTGCGGCAAGACGCTGGACCCCGTCGACCTCGTCGACCCGCGCTCGAAGTTCTCCGGTGCGACACCGGAGCAGCGCGAGACCGAGCACTACTTCATCCTGCTGTCGAAGCTCCAGGACGACCTCCTGGCGTGGCTCGAGGGGCTCGAGGGGTGGCGCAACCACGTGCACAACTGGGCGCTCGGGTTCGTCGGTGGCGGCCTGCAGGACCGCGCCTACACCCGCGACCTCACCTGGGGCGTGCCGATCCCGGACCGCGCCCCGATCGACGCCCGCGACGACAAGCGCATCTACGTCTGGTTCGAGGCGGTCGTCGGCTACCTCTCGGCGAGCGTCGAGTGGGCCCGGCAGCGCGGGACGCCGGACGCCTGGAAGGACTGGTGGGAGGACGCCGACGCCGAGACCTACTACTTCATCGGCAAGGACAACATCCCGTTCCACGCCGTCTACTGGCCGGCGCTGCTGATGGGCCGCAACGCCGGCGACGGACCGGCGCTGAACCTGCCCACCAACGTGCCGGCGAACCAGTACGTCACGTTCAAGGGTGAGAAGGCGTCGAAGTCGATGGGGATCGGCACGCCCGTGCTCGACTACCTCCAGCACTTCACGCCCGATGAGCTGCGCTACGCGTTGGCGGCGAACCTCCCCGAGTACACCGACACCGACATCGACGGTGGGGAGCTCGTGCGGCGCGTGAACGAGGAGCTCGCCGCGGCGTGGGGCAACCTCGTCAACCGCGTCCTCGCGATGACGCACAAGAACGCCGACGGCGTCGTCCCCGACCCGGGCGAGCTCGCCGACGACGACCGTGACCTGCTCGCGCGGGTGGACGGGCTCCTCGCCGAGGAGGCCGAGCTCCTGGCGAAGGTCGAGCTCCGTGCCGCCCTCCGCAAGGCGCTGGAGATCGCGCAGGAGACCAACGCCTACCTGAACGCCCAGGAGCCGTGGAAGACCGCGAAGACGGACCCCGACCGCACGGCGACGACGCTCAACACGGCGTTGCAGGCGATCTCGGGCGGTGCGCTCGCCTTCGCCCCGTTCACGCCCTTCTCGTCCCAGCAGGTGCACGAGTGGCTGGGCGGCGAGGCCGGGCTCGAGGGGCACGGCTGGGTCCGCCGTGAGCTGGCAGCCGGCACCGCGCTCGGGTCGCCGGCGCCGCTGTTCCCCCGGGTCGAGCTCCCGGAGGAGGATGGCTGAGGATGGCGCCCCCGGCAGGAATCGAACCTGCGACCACCCGCTTAGGAGGCGGATGCTCTATCCACTGAGCTACGGAGGCGGGGTTTTGAGACACGACGCGTGAACGAGCCGCTACGGCGCCACCGGGCGCGTCGCGTCGCGCGGAGGGTATCCGCCTCGCCGGTCGCGGAGCCGTCGCCGGCGGCGACGGAGGAGGGCTATCCCGTCCCTGAGGTGCGGTCGACGAGGGCGGCGACGGCGTCCGCGACCGCGCTCAGGGGCTCGGTCTTGTCCATGAACTCGTCGGCGCCCGCCCGGGCCGCTTCCTCTCTCACGCGGGTGTCCCCGTAGCCGGTGAGGATCATGATGGGGAGGCGGGGGAACTCCTCCTTCAGCTTCCGGGTCGCGGTGAGGCCGTCCATCACGGGCATCGAGACGTCCATGACGACGACGTCGGGACCGTGAGCGCGGACGGCGTCTATCCCCTGTTGGCCGTCGCCGACGGCGGCCAGCACCTCGAGTCGGCCGTCGCGTCGGAACGCGAGTGCGATCAGCATCCGGAGGTCCGGGGCGTCGTCGACGACCACCACGCCGTACGTCGTCACGGTCGGGCCTCGAAGAGCGCGGCGTCGGGGCGCAGGAGGACGTGCTCGTCGATGTCACTGTCCGCGAGGAGCTCGGTCACGAGGGCGCGCGACGACGACAGCGCCTGGGAGAGGGCGGTCGCGCCGACGGTCGTCTCGCCGAGCGCCTGGGCGTAGTTGGCTGCCGTGAGGGCCTGCACGACGTCGTCGTGGAGGCGCAGGGCCACGAGACGGCGTTCGTCGGCACGGGCGACGGTGGCCTCCGCGGTCGCCTTCGCCCGGACGCTGCGGGCGACGTCGTACATGCCGACGGCCTGCACGGCCGTGACCACCGCCACGAAGGTGACGTGGACGGTGGCCCAGAACAACGGCCGTTCGATCTGGTAGGGCTGCTCGAACAGCGTCCCGCCGGTGAGGGCGAAGAACGTGTGGTGAGCGACCGCGAACCCCGCAGCCGCGAAGAAGACGATCCAGTCGCGGTAGAGCGCCACGAGACCGAACGCGACGAAGAAGTAGAAGTGCGCCTCCGTGACCCCACCCGTGACGTGGATCAGGACCGCCGAGGCGTACATGAGACCGATCGCGGCCGCACCCATCGCGACCCGCGGTCGCGCCGACCACCGTGCGATGGCGTACAGACCGATCAGCGGGACGACCACCTCCATCACGGTGTGACCGGCGGTCCATCCCGCCCGGTCGCCCATGATGGCGAAGACGGGGACGTGGACGAGCAGGAGCGCCATCACGACGCGGTGGCGGCCCGTCTGCGGGTGAACCTGGCTCGCCACGGGACCTCCCGGACCATCGGTGGGGCCACCGTAGTTCACGCCTCTCCCGTCGTGGTGGGTTCCCCATGGACTCCGGACGCCGCGGCGTCGAGGTAGGCGTCGACGTCGACGTCCGGGAGGGACAGCTCCAGGAGGCCGGTGCGCATCGTCGACCGGTACGCCGGCGACGGCGGTCGGTGCGGCGGCAGCTCCGCGCAGGTGAAGGTCACCGCGGGGATGCCCTCGAGGGTCGGCAGGGGCACGACACGGCCGTAGCTCTCGCCCGGGAACAGCGCGCCGCCGGCAGCCAGCAGGGCGGTGTCGACGTCGACGGTGCCGCACGCGAGGTCGTTCTCCTGCGCGATCACGTCGGCGAACTGCCCGACCGTGATCCGCCACGCCCGCGCGTAGGTCGTCCCCGGGCGGTCGAGGTCGAGGTAGGCGACGCCGCCGCCCCAGACGGTGGACTCCCCGCCGAAGCGGAGGCGCCACGGCAGCTCCGTCGGGCGCCACCGGCGGGGCGGGCGCGCGTCGCGGCAGCCCGTCATCGCCCGTCGCGCGCCGGCCGGCGTCCCGCCCGAGAGGTAGCAACCGAACCTCGCCGCCGCGAGGTTCGAGCCGTACGAGACGTACCAGACATCCATCGCGCCCACGGTATCCCGCGCCGCGACCGCCGACGGCCGAGGTCCCTCCGTGCCGGACGACCGTCACCGCGGGTGGACCCGACCGTTGGTCAGGTCGACGGCCGCCACCACCGCCGGCGGCCGGCATCCCGGCGCGACGAGGTCCCCGCATGTCCCACGTCCCTCTCCCGCTCCGTCGCGTCGCCGCGGCCGGGGTGATCCTCGGCCTCGCCGCGATGGCCCTCCCCGCCGCGGCGGTCGCGCAGGGGCAGCCACCGGACCAGACCGTCGTCAGCGCGGCCAAGGTGCCCTTCGCCCTCGTCGAGGACCGCGACGTCGACGACCGGCTCGCGCAGCCGGAGGACCGCTACGCCCTCGCCGGCGGCTGCTACGCCATCGAGGTCCCGGGGTCGGGCTACGTGACCCGCGAGGACGACGCGCTCGTCCTCGCCCCCGACGCCTCCGCGGCCGAGCCGTTCCACTTCCAGCCGCTGCGTCTCGGGGAGTACCTCATCGCGGCCAACGAGGGTCGTGACACCGCCTACGAGGAGGCGTGGTGGGACGTCCGCAGCTACGTGTCCGCACCGGCTGACCCGACGGCGGCGCTCGCGTCGTCCGGCGTCGCCCTCGCCGGCGAGCCGAGCCCGGCGGGGGAGTGGTCCGTCGTGGCCGCCGGCGACGACCCCGACCGCACGGTCGACACAGCCGCGGGTGCCACCGCGAGCTACGTCGTGTCCCGGGCGTCCGGCGACGGGCACCTCGCCGCCGCCGACGGGACGCTCACGACCTCGGACACGGCGTCCGAGGTGGTCTTCCACCACGTCACCGACGACGACCCGTTCGACGACGACCCGAACGGCGCCGCGTGCGCCACGTGGCCCGAGATCGAGACCAACGTCGAGGGCACGCCCACGGGCGTCCGGGCCAACCCGGCGGCGCCCGTGCGGGGGTTCTTCGAGGCCCACGTCCACGGGATGGCCTTCGAGTTCCTCGGGGGCGAGCTCCGCTGTGGCCGTCCGTGGCACCCGTACGGCGTCGAGTACGCGCTCGGTGACTGCTCGGAGGAGAACAACCACCTGAACGGCGTGCTCGAGGTGGGGCTCGCGGGCCAGGACCCGTCGGACCCCGTCATGGCCTACGACCCCGTGGGCTGGCCGACGTTCTCCTACTGGCCGAAGCACGACACGCTCACCCACGAGCAGTTCTACTGGCGCTGGGTGGAGCGGGCCTACCTCGGCGGGCTGCGGCTCGTGACGAACCTGCTCGTCGACAACACCGCGCTGTGCCAGGCCTACCCCGTCAAGAGGAACTCGTGCAACGAGATGGACGGCGTCCGGCTCCAGGCCGAGCGCATGTACCAGCTGCAGGACTACGTCGACGCCCAGTCCGGCGGCCCCGGCGAGGGCTGGCTGCGGATCGTGACGTCGCCCAGCGAGGCGCGCCGGACCATCAACGCCGGGCGGATGGCGGTCGTGCTCGGCATCGAGGTGTCGGAGCTCTTCGACTGCCGCGAGGTCCTCGACGTGCCGCAGTGCACCGAGGCCGAGATCGACGAGCGCCTGAACGAGGTGCTCGCGATGGGCGTGCGCCAGATGGAGCTCGTCAACAAGTTCGACAACGCGCTCTCCGGGGTGACCGGCGACGGCGGCGAGACCGGCATGGTCGTCAACACCGGCAACCGCTGGGTCACCGGCCACTACTGGGACATGCAGACGTGCGCCGACGAGGCGCACGACCACGGCATCGAGGGCGACGAGCACGACAAGCACCAGCGGAACGTGAGCGACGACCGTCCCCAGGGCGGCCCGGAGGAGATCGACGTCCTCGCCGGCACCGTGCTGGGGCTGTTCGGGCCGACCAAGGGCTACGTCGCGCCGGCCTACCCGGCCGGGCCGCACTGCAACGCCCGCGGTCTCAGCGACCTCGGACGGCACCTCATCGAGCGGATGACCGAGACCGGCGTGATCTTCGATCCCGACCACATGAGTGCGCTCGCCCAGCGCGAGGCGCTCGACCACATCGAGGACACGGTCATCCCGACGCGCGAGCGCGCCGCGGCGGCCGCGGACCGGCCGTCGCCGCGGCCGGGGATCATCTCCAGCCACAGCTGGGGCAACGACGTCACCTACCAGCGCATCT
>JAHWJY010000183.1 GCA_019348135.1 Actinomycetota bacterium | reverse complement strand
GCTCGCTCCTCGCCGGCGCGTGGCTGCTGCGACGGGCGCGGTCGTCGCTGTTCGCCCGGCTCGTCGGATCCTTCCTCGCGGTGCTGCTGATCCTCGTGATCGGTCTGGCCTCCGCCTCGGGGGTCGTCTTCTCCACCGACCTCGAGCGTGACCAGCTGCGCCGCCTCGACGAGCTGACGGCCGGCCGGGCGGAACAGCTGAACGAAGCCATCCCGCTCGAGCTCGCGCGCAGCGCCGAGCCCCTGGCCGGCTCGACCCTGGCGGCGGAGCTCGCCGCGGCCGGCTCGTCGCAGAGCCTCGACGAGCGGGCGCGTTCCATCACGGTCTTCCCCGGCATCGACGCCGTCGCGCTCGTCGGGACGAGCGGGGCGGTCGTCGGCTCCTGGGACAGCCTGGCCGCCCCGCCGGCGCGGCTCTCCGACGCGGACGAGTTCCTCGTCGCCGGCGACGCCCTCGTCGAGCGGGCGCTCGCCGGCAGCGTGGCGTCGGGGCTCGTGAGCCTCGGGGACGGGCAGCTGCTCGCCGTCGGCGTGTCCCCGGTCGCGCCCCGCGACGCCGCGGGGCGGCCCCAGCTCGACCGCCTCGCCGGCGCGATCGTGCTGGTCCGCGACGTCACCGACCAACGCGTGGTGGCCGAGCTCGAGCGTCGGGCCGGCGCCGACACGACCATCGTGGTCGGGAACGAGGCCGTGGCCTCGACCCTCGACCCGGACGTCGCCACCGGCGTCGCCGGAGCGCTCGCCACGGGCGGCCGGTCGCGGCTGGTCGAGCTCTCCGAGGACGAGGTGTTCCTCTCCGCGGCGCCGCTGGTCGCCGGCGACGGCGCCCGCGCGGGGACGTTGGTCCTGACGCTCGACGCGGCCGCGATCGCTGGCATCGAGGACACGTTCACGCGCTCGCTGTTCGCCGTCGCGATGGCCGGGATGGTGCTCGCGGCGCTGCTGGCGGCGTTCGTGTCGAGCCGCACCACCCGGCCGATCCGCCGCCTCACCGACGCGGCCGCCCTCGTCGCCGAGGGGGACCTCGACGTCCGCGTCGCCATCGACCGCGACGACGAGGTCGGCCGCCTCGCGGACTCGTTCGACGAGATGACGGCCGCGCTCTCCGACCGCGAGGCCGCGCTGCTCGCGGCCGCGCGGACCGAGGCCGACCTGCGCGGGCGCATCGAGACCATCACGGCGTCGATGGGCGAGGCGTTGCTCGCGGTCGACCGCGACGGTGCCGTGACCGCGGCGAACCCGGCGGCGGCGGAGCTCCTCGGTCGCTCGTCGGACGACCTCGTCGGTCGGCCCTTCGCCGAGCTGTTGCGCGGGGAGGCGGGCGGGACGAGCCTCGCCGCGGCCCTCGGGTCCCCCGTCTCGGACCGGCCCGCCGCCGCACGGGGCACGCTCGGCGCCGGTCGTCGCGGACGCCCCGTCTCGGCGACGGCGGCCCCGCTCGTCGGGCCCACGGGCGCCACCGACGGCCGCGTCTACGTCATCCGCGACATCTCGGGTGAGGTCGAGGTCGAGCGGATGAAGACGGAGTTCCTGTCCAACATCTCGCACGAGCTGCGCACGCCGCTGACGCCCATCAAGGGCTACGCCGAGGTGATGCGCGCGAAGGACGTGGGGCGCGACCGCACCATCGAGTTCGCGACGAACATCTCGGCATCGGCGCAGCGGCTCGAGCGGATCATCGGCATGCTCGTCGACTTCGCGGCGCTCGAGGCGGGGCGCATGGAGGTCGTGCTGGAGCCGACCGACCTCGGGGGCGTCGTCGACGACGTCCTGGGTCGCTGGCGGAGGCGCGTCCCGGACCGCACCTTCGGTCGCCGCCTCAGCCGGGGGCTCCCGCCGGTCCAGGTGGACCCGGACCTCCTGGCACGGGTCTTCGAGGAGCTGATCGACAACGCCGTGAAGTTCTCCGAGGACGACGTTCGCATCCTCGCCTCCCCCGGCGAGGACGGCACGGTCCTCGTCACCGTCCGGGACCGCGGACAGGGGATGGAGCCCGACGAGCTCGACGACATCCTGCGCGACTTCCACCAGGTGGACGGCTCGGCGACCCGGCGGTTCGGCGGGCTCGGGCTGGGCCTGTCGATCGTGCAGCGCATCCTCGAGCGGTTCGACGCGGACATCCGCGTGGGGTCCGAGGTCGGCGGCGGCACGGACGTGGTGCTCGTGCTCCCGAGGGCCGACCGGTGAGCGCCCTGCTGACACGGCCGTCGGAGGACCTGCGCGGCGCGCCGGAGGGCCCCGGGGCCGTCGGGGCCACCGCCGGCCCACCGGCGCGCGCTTCGGCGTGGCTGGCGCTCGCCGCGGTCGTCCTGGCCTTCGTCCTGGCCCCACCGACGGGTGACGGGTTCGCCGGCGGCGACTTCGGTCGTGTCGTCAGCGGCGCGGTGGAGGCGCGTCGCGGCGGGAGCTGGATCGTGGTCCCCGTCGGTGCCGTCGTCTCGCGGGGCGAGGCGCTGCGCACGACCGATGGTGTCGCCGAGATCGAGGTCCGGGGCGGTCGTCTGTCGCTGTCGCGCTGGGCCGAGCTCGAGGTGGACGACGACGTCGAGCTCGCGCGCGGGGAGCTGCTGCTCGAGGCCGACCGCACCTACACCGTGCGGTTCGGCGCCGTCGAGGGCGAAGGTCGCGGCGCCTGGCGGGTGAGCGCCAGCGGTCTCGCCCGGTACGCGGTCTACGACGGTGGGGTGGCGCTGCGGCAGCCCGGCGTCGCGGGCGACGTCACCATCGAGCCGTACCGCGAGGCGGCCATCACCGAGGGCGTCGCCGCGAGCCCGCGTCCTCTGCGTTACCTCGCGTCCGACGCCTGGGACGCCCGCCTGCTGGCCGAGGCGATCCGCATCGACCGCCTGCTCGACGCGACCCGTCGCGGTCTCGCGACCCGCTACGGGTACGCGGCGCAGCCGACGGCCTTCTACGGCGACTTCGCGCGCTTCGCCGAGCTCCTCGAGCACCTGCCGGAGCTCGCCGTCGTGAGCGACGGTGACCGGCACGGGCCCCCGGCCGAGACGCTCGTCGCGCTGCTCGTCGGCGAGCTGCTCGTGGGACGCGCCGGCCTCGACCCGGCCGAGGCAGCGGCCGACATCGACCGCCTGCGCGCGGCCGGCGCCGCGTGGGGGATCATCGTCCGGGAGCACGGTCTCGGTGCCGGCGACCTCGACGCCACGATCGAGCGCGCGGTCCGCCAGCGCGGTGAGGCGGTGGCGGAGGGCACGGCGACGCCGCCGGTCGCCCCGCCGGTGCCGCCCCCGACGATCGAGCCGGCCCCCCCGCCGCCGGACCCGACCGACCCGACGACGCCGCCGACGGACCCGACGACGCCGCCGACGGACCCGCCGGACGACGAGCCGGGGACGCTCGATCCCGTCACGGAACCCGTGACCGACGCCGTCGACGACCTCGGGTCGCTCCTCGACGACGTGGTCCCGGGCGCGTCCGACGTGACCGACACCGTCAACGACACGGTCGACGACGCCGCCGACACGGTGGACGACCTGCTGCCCTGACGGCCCGCCGCAGGGCTGGTCTATGCTGCCGCGTTGCCGGGGAACCGGCGCGTGCGAGACTGCACGGACACGACCGTGAGGTCGTCCGCGACGCTGCTCGCGCACGAGCGCGAGATCGTCTTTTCGACGCTGCACGACACTGGCACCGACCCCTGGGGGCACGACCTTGCTCACGCCCGAAGAGATCGCTTCCCGCCAGTTCCTGGTGTCGCTGCGCGGCTACGACCGCGACGAGGTGACGAGCTTCCTGCGGGAGGTCGCCGCGGCGCACGCGCGTGCGCTGGACGACCTGCGGGTGCTCGAGCGTGAGCTCGAGCAGTCCCGGCGGCAGCTCGACGTCGTGCCGGACCGCGATGACTCCACGGCCGTCGAGGCGGCGCCGCGGACGCCCCCGACCGCCATGACACCCCGCGAGGCGTTCTCCGCGCTCGGCGAGGAGACGACCCGCATCCTGGTGGCCGCGGAGGAGTCGGCGCAGGCGATCCGCGAGAAGGCCGAGGAGCGCGCCCGGACGGACCTCGAGAACGCGCGCCGCGAGGCACGCGACGAGATCGAGGGGGCACGTCGGACCGCCAGCAAGATCGTGGCTGACGCCGAGCGTCGCCGGAACGCCATCGCCGAGGACATCCGCACGCTGGAGGCGACCCGCGACGCGTTCGTGCAGGGCCTGCGCTCCGCGATGAAGGGCGTGCAGGGCGCGGTCCGCGGGATGCAGACCGCGTCGGGCACGACCGAGCTGGCCGCGGGCGAGGACGACGACCCCGGCCCGGCCGGCCCCGGCGGCACGACCACCGCCCCCGCCGTCGCTCCCGCGCCCTACGACCGGCCGGGTGAGCCGGGGCCGATCGGTGGCACGTCGGCGGAGGACCCGGCCGCCGACGACGGCGACCTCGCCTTCCTCACCGCCGAGCCGGCACCCGAGCCGGAGCCCGAGCCCGCGCCCGAACCGGAGCCCGAACCGGAGCC
>JAHWJY010000053.1 GCA_019348135.1 Actinomycetota bacterium | reverse complement strand
ATCCTCGAGGTGCACCCGGCGACGTTGGTGCTGCTCGTGGTCCCGGCGGTGGTGGCCCGCAAGGGGCTGCTCGGGTTCCAGGCACAGGCCGAGGCCTACGACTCGCTGGTCAGCGCGTTCGTGAAGGTCATCGAGGTCAAGGACCCCTACACCCGCGGTCACGCGGAGCGGGTCGCCACGCTGTCCGAGGCCGTCGCCGGCGAGCTCGGCCACGACTACGAGACCCGGCGCCTCGTCCGCTACGCCGCCGTGCTGCACGACGTCGGCAAGGTCGGCATCCCGTCGGCCATCATCAACAAGCCCGGCGCGCTCGACGACGACGAGCGCGAGATCATCAAGCGTCACCCGGTCGTCGGCGCCGAGATGCTGCGGGACATCACGTTCCTGAACCCGGCGCTCGACATCGTCCGCTGCCACCACGAGCGTCTCGACGGTCGCGGCTACCCGTTCGGTGTCCCCGGTGAGCAGCTCTCGCCGCTCGTCCGGATCGTCACCGCGGTCGACGCCTTCGACGCGATGACCTCCACCCGCTCCTACCGCCGTGCGCTGAAGGTGGACGAGGCGATCCGCGAGCTGCGCCGGCACGTCGGGACGCAGTTCGACGGCGAGGCCGTCGAGGCGCTCGCCGTCATCGTCGCCCGGCTCGAGTGGAAGCCGACGATCGCGTTCGCCTCCGCCGACGAGCTCGCCGAGCTCGAGTCGCGCCGGCGTGAGCTCGACGAGGTCCTCTACCCGCCGGTCGCCGCCTCGGCTCCCGAGGCCGTGGGCGGTGTCGGCGCGTGACGCGCCGACAGGACAACCGCCGACGGAGCGCGCTCCTCGGCCTCAGCGCCGGTGGCGGCCTCATCGGCGCGCTGTGGTGGGTCGTGGGCGGCTGGGGGCCGGGGGCCGGCTCGATCCTGCTCTTCGCCGGCGCGGCCGCGATCGCCGAGCTGCTGCCGTTCGAGAAGGCCCGGGGCCGGGCCGTACCGATGTCCGTCGCCGTGGTGGCCGCCTTCGCGCTCCTCCAGCACTCGCCGGTGGAGCTCGCGATCGTCGCGGGTGTCGGCTGGGTGCTCGAGGGGTTGCTGCGCTGGCGGCGCCGGCAGAAGCTGCGGTGGGCCGAGCTGCTGTCCCGCATCGTCGGTGCCTGGTCGCTCGGCGGGCTGACGGCGCTCGGTCACGCCGTGGCGCCCGTCTCGATCCCCGGCATCGAGCTCGAGCTGCTCCCGACCGTCCTGGTGGTCCTCGCGATCACGCTCGGTCTGCCGTACTGGGAGGCCGTCGAGTCGACCGCGCGCACCGGGGTCCCGGTCCGCCCGGTGTTCGTAGGTCTCGTCGAGTCGGGCTGGGCCGGCACCGTGGCGCTGTCCGCCTCGGCGCTCCTGGGCGCGCTCGTGCACCCCGTCCTCGGCGCCGGCACCGTGCCGATGATCGTGCTCCCGCTGTTGGCGGCCCGCGTCGGACTGGCCAAGCACGCGCTCGTCCGGCGCACCTACGACGAGACCGTCCGAGCGATGTCGCGGCTACCCGAGGAGCTCGGATCCGTCAGCCGCGGCCACGGTGTGCGTGTCGGTCAGCTCGCCGTGGCCGTGGCACGTGAGCTCGGCCTCGCCCAGCGCGACGTCGAGGCCGTCGAGCGCGCGGCCCACCTCCACGAGGTCGGGCGCGTCCGGCTCGAGGACCGCGACCCGTCCGAGCACGACCTGGCCCTCGCCGGCGCGAGCGTCGTGCACGAGGCCGGATCGCTCGACGACGTCGCCGAGCTCATCGCCCACCACCGCGACCCCTACCGGCTCCCGCATCAGGGTGACGACCCGGGCGTCCCGATCGGGTCCCGCATCGTGCGCACCGTGTGCGACTACGACCGGGTCGCCTCCGACGGCACGCCCGACCGGCGACCCTGGGACGGCCTCGAGCACGTCAGCAGGGGCATGGCCTACGACCACGACCCCGAGGTGATCCAGGCGCTCACGCGCGTGCTCACCCGCGACGGCATCATCTGACCCGCGGCCCCCCGCGGCGCTCCGCCGGCGTGCGGTACGTCATGAGGTGGTGGACGAGCGGGATCAGGCCGGCGGCGAGGACGATGTCGCCGATCGAGATGATCGTGCGGATCGGCGGCAGCGGCCACGTGTCGGCGAGCACGGCGAGCCGCGTGTCCTCGGTCATCAGCTCGTGCTTGCCCGGCGGGACCTCGGCACCCTCGAGGCCGATCGCCTCGATGGCCTCGGGCGCCACCGGCATCGCGCCGTTGGCCGCCATCACGGCCGCGTTCAGCGCGAGCCCGAGGAAGATGAGCAGCATCCCCGGCCGCCACCAGTTGGCCAGCGTCCACCCGACGACGAGGAGCTGCGACAGGAGCAGGAGCACGTAGCCGTCGTTGCCCTCGAGGTGGCCCCGCGCCGCGGCCGCGTCCACCCCCAGCTGCAGCGCCAGCCCCACGAACAACAACCAGGTGAGGCGCAGGTCCGCCTCGGCGATGCGACCGAAGCGACCGCCCCGGAGCAGGCTCAGGACCACCGCCGCTCCGACGATCAGCACGGTCAGGGGCACGGGTCCTCCGATGGATCCGGCGGGATGGTGCCACGACCGGGCGTCCCGGCACCGAGCCTATGCTCGGGCGGCCCCGTCCCCGCCCACGCAGGAGCCCCCATGAGCGTCCGGACCGAGCAGGATGGCCAGGTCCTCACCGTCACGATCGACCGTGAGGAGGCGAGGAACGCCCTCAACGGCGAGGTCCTGGACGGGTTGATCGCCGCCTTCGACGCGGCGAGGCGTGACGATGCCGTGCGGGTCGTGGTGCTCACGGGGGCCGGCGAGCGTGCCTTCTGCGCTGGCGCCGACCTCGCCGGCGGGCTCCAGGGCGGCGAGGGCGGCGCGGTCGCCGAGCACGACGCCCGCGGCATGCTGCGGGATCTGTTCGCCGCCGTCGAGCGCCTCGACAAGCCGTTGGTCGGCCGTCTCAACGGGCACGCCCTGGCCGGCGGCATGGGGGTGGCGCTCGCGTGCGACCTCCTCGTCGCGGCCGACGACGTCGAGCTCGGCACGCCGGAGGTGCGCGTCGGCTTGTGGCCGTTCGTCATCTCCGCGCTCATCGCGGAGCACGTCGGCCCGAAGCGTGCCCTCGACCTGATGATGACCGGCCGGCGGATCGCGGCGGACGAGGCGTTGGCCTGGGGCCTCGTCAACCGCGTCGTCCCGCGGGCCGAACTCGACCAGGCCGTCGCGACGCTCGCCGGCGAACTCGCGTCCGGCTCGCCCGTGGCGTTCAAGCTCGGTCGGCGCAGCTTCCACGAGTCACGCGACATGGGCCCGCACGCCGCGATGGCGTACCTCCACGGCATGCTCGACCTCGCGACCCGCACCGAGGACGTCGTCGAGGGCGTGACGGCGTTCTTCTCCAAGCGCGAGCCGGAGTGGAAGGGCCGCTGAGCCGCCGGGCCGGGTGCCCGCGTCCCGCTAGTCTCGTCCCATGAGCGATCCCGAGAAGCGCACCGGCGGCAAGGCGGGCGCCGGCCGTGGCCAGGGAGGCGGCGGCCGCGGCAAGGGCGGAGGCGGCCGTGGCAAGGGCGGAGGCGGTGGCGGTCAGGGTGCCGGGGGTCGGGGCAAGGCGGGCGGTCGACGCCCCGACGCCGATGACACCGTCGCCCAGCTCGCCGGCCCGTTGCAGGGGGTGCTGAAGCGTCTCCCGGCGACGCAGCGCGAGGTCATCGAGTGGCGCATGGGACTCAAGGACGGCCACCCCACCGACCTCGCCGACACGGCACGGGCCATGGGCATCTCGCTCTCCGAGGCGCGCGAGATCGAGAAGCGCGCGTTCGAGCACATCCGTGAGGTCGTCCCGCTCGATCGGCTGCAGAAGCTCCTGAAGGGCTGACGCGTGTCGTCCCTGCAGGATCTCGTCGAGGAGTTCGCGCGGCTGGACGACGCCGCCGTGGACCAGCTCCAGGCGATCGTGTCGGACTGGCAGATCCTCGCCGACCTGTCGTTCGCCGACCTGCTGCTCTTCTGCCACGACGTCGAGGCCGACGAGTTCCTGGTGGTGGCCCAGATGCGGCCCTACACGGCCCAGACCATCTACTACGAGGACCTGGTCGGGCAGCGCTACCAGCGCGAGGAGCGCCCCGCCGTGGCGCGTGCCTTCGGCGGCGGCGAGATCGTCCGCGACGGGGACCCGGACTGGTCCACGGGCGTGCCCGTCCGGGAGGAGGCCATCCCGGTCCTGTTCGACGGTGACGTCATCGCGGTCGTGACGCGCGAGGCCAACCTGTCGATGGTCCGCGCTCCCTCGCAGCTCGAGCTCACCTACCTGCAGACGGCGAACGAGCTGTCGTCGATGCTGGCCGCCGGCACCTTCCCGTACCCGGGGGAGGACCCGGAGCGCGAGCTCGCCCCGCGCGTGGGTGACGGGCTGATGCGCATCGATCCCAAGGGCGTGGTGCAGTACGCCTCACCGAACGCCATCTCGGCGTACCGGCGGCTCGGGGTCGTCGACAACATCGTGGGACGCAACCTCGGGGACTTCGACCTCGACGACGTCGCCGTGCTCGAGGCCCTCGTCGACGGTGAGCCGTTGGAGTCCGAGGTGGAGGCCCGCGGCGCGGTCGTGCTGCGACGGCTCCTGCCGCTGACGCGCGACCACGACGTCCTCGGCGGGTTGATGCTCATCCGCGAGGTCACCGAGCTGCGTCGGCACGAGCGGCTGCTGCTCTACAAGGACGCGACGATCCGCGAGATCCACCACCGGGTGAAGAACAACCTCCAGACGGTCGCGTCGCTCCTGCGGTTGCAGTCACGTCGGCTGCAGTCCGAGGAGGCCCGCAACGCGCTCGGCGAGTCGGTCCGTCGCATCTCCTCGATCGCGCTCGTGCACGAGACGCTGTCGCAGGACTCGCGGCAGCGGGTGTCGTTCGACAAGGTCGCCCAGCGCCTCGTCGACATGCTCGGGACCGGGCTGACGAACCCCGAGCACCCCGTCCACATGGCGCTCGAGGGCACGGCCGGGGAGCTCCCCGCCGAGGTCGCGACGCCACTGGCGCTGGTGCTGTCCGAGCTGGTGCAGAACTCGGTCGAGCACGCGTTCCCGGGGCGCGGCGGTCGCATCACCATCACCCTGCAGCGCCGGCCGGCGAGCCTCCACCTCGAGGTGCGCGACGACGGGGTCGGCGTGCCCGAGGGCTGGACCCTCGACGGGGACGCGAACCTGGGCCTGCGGATCGCCTCCACCCTCGTCGAGTCCGAGCTGGGTGGCACGCTCGACGTCCGCGCGGCGGCCGATGGCGACGGCACCGTGTGCGAGTCCCTGCTGCCGCTGCCGCGGTAGCGCGGGGCTCACCCGGCGGGCGTCGGCTCCTCGATCGCCGGTGCCTCGTCGAGCTCGGTCCCGCCCTGGTCGTCGAGGGAGGGGTCCTGGAACTGTCCGGCGTTGGCCAGCTGGAAGCCGGCGTAGCCGAGCACCGCGAGGAGCGCGAGGACGGCGAGCGTCACCCCGGGTCGGCGGAACCGGCCGGGGACGTCGGGCTCGTCGGGCAGGGCCAGGGCGGGCGAGTACCGCTCGGGATCGCGGACCCGGAGGCCGTCGTCGACCGTCGGCTCCTCGCCGGGCGGGGTGGTGAGACGGGTCCGGGTGCGCATGCGCGGAGCCTAACCCCTGCCCCGACGCGGACGGACCCACCCCGAGGGGTGGGTCCGACGTCGATCGCGGGGTGCGTCAGCTGGCGATGCGGCGGCGACGCTGACGGGCGCGCTTGAGGGTGCGGCGCTCGTCCTCGGTCAGCCCGCCCCACACGCCGGCGTCCTGGTTCGACGCCAGGGCGTACTCGAGGCACTCCTCACGCACGTCACAGCGGGCGCAGACGCGCTTGGCGGCGTCGGCCTGCTCGACGGCGGGGCCGGTGGTGCCGATGGGGAAGAAGAGCTCGGGGTCTTCATCGATGCATGCGGAACGGCTGCGCCAGTCCATGGGTCGCCTCCGGGGGAGTCGGCACGGCCGTCGGAGGTTGACGGACGTGCGCAGAGAGAGGTCGGATGGTGTCCGAGGAGGGGTAGCCGGCGGGGTCAGGGCGGGCTTGTGAACGTTTTCTCGAACTTGTTTCGAGACTGTAACCACCGGACCGTCCCGGCACAAGGGTTTCGCTTGCGGAAGTTCGCAACGGGTCCCGGGCGAGCGTTCGCCGAACGGCCGGGGCCGAACGGTCACCTGCCCCGGAACGGGCGGAACGGGTGCTAGACCCCCGTGGCGGGGCTCTCCGCGGGTGGCGCGGCCAGCACGCTGAGTGCATCCGGGACGCTCTCGAACGTCACCGCGGTGTGCTCGCCGGCGTAGTCGCCGTCGACCATCAGCGGCTGCGGTCGCGTCGCCGTGAGGGTGAACTCGGGCAGGTCGCGCCAGTAGTCGCAGTGCCGGCTCCGGACGTGGCGCCCCTCGGCGAACGCGCCGGCGAGGATGCGCAGCAGGGCGGCGGTGCCCACGGGCCGGACCCCGAGGAGGTCGAGGCCCTGTTCGAAGGAGGCGTCCGGGGTGGCCCGGAAGGCCCGGGCCCCGAGGAACGTGTACGGATCGGTGTTGCCGACCATCGTGACCGTGTAGGGGCCGCGTGGCTCCCCGCCGGGGAGCTCGACGGACATCACGGGGTCGCGGCGGTCGGGTCCGCCGAACCACTCGCGCAGGCCGAGCGAGACGAACGCGCCCTGCCGCAGCAGCCGCTTCATCCGGAGGTTCTGCTCGGTCGCCCGGACGATGGCGGCGTCGAAGCCGAGGCCGGCGTTGAAGCCGAAGTACCTCCCGGCCGCGCGGCCGAGCGAGATGCGTCGGGTGCGCTGGTGGCGGAGGTGGTCGAGGAGGACGCCGGTGGCGTGCACCGACTCGTTCGGCAGACCGAGCGACCGCGCGAGCACGTTCGCGCCCCCGCCCGGGATGACGCCGAGGATCACCTCGGTGCCGGCGAGGGCCTGGAGGACCTCGTTGGCCGTGCCGTCGCCGCCGAGGGCGAACACCACGTCGACGCCCTCGTGCACCGCCCCCGCCACGATGTGGGTCGCGTGCCCGCGCTGCTTCGTCGCGTGGACCTCGAGGTCGACCTCGGAGGCCAGCGCCGACGAGATGACGTCGCGGACCCGGTCGTCGGTCGTCGTCGCGTTGGGGTTGAACACCAGCAGGGCGCGCAGCTGCAGCCTCCTCGACACGGGTCGGGAGGCTACTCCGTCTCCGTGCCGCCCCCGGGCGTGTCCCGTACCTCCCCGCCCTCGGTCGGGGAGGGGCTGGCGCCGCCGCCGTCCCCGCCCGAGGTGGGTTCCTCCGACGGGGAGTCCCCGGCGCTCGGCGCGGGCTCGGGCTCGGCGGTGCCGGTGGGCGTGGGTGAGGGCTCGCCCGTCCCCGTTGGCTGCGGTCCGGGCGTGGGTTCGACGCAGTCCTGCTGCGTGGCGTCCTCGCTGCCCGGACCGGCCGCGGGCGTGCAGAGCGGCAGCGGCGTGCCGGTCCGCGTGGGGGCGGGGGTGGGGGACGGACAGGTGTCACGCGGGACGAGGACGCGCGGGACCGCCGTGGGCTCGCCGGCGCACCACGGGGCGGCGCGGAGGCCGGACGCCGGGTCGAGCTCCACGACCTCGTAGTACTCCTCGGGCAGCGAGAAGTCGACGGGCTGCTCGCCGGCCAGCGCCGCCGTGGCGTAGCTGCGCCAGATGCGGGCGGGGAAGCTCCCGCCGGTGACGGTCCGGATCCCGCGGACGTTGCGCATGGGCACGCGCCCTTCCGGGTGCCCGACCCACACGCTCGCCGCGAGGGTGGCCGTGTAGCCCACGAACCACGCGTCGGCGTAGCTCTCGGTCGTCCCCGTCTTGCCGGCGACCTCCCAGCCGGGGATGCGGGCCCGGACGCCGGTCCCGTGCTCGACCACACCCTGCAGGATCTTGGTCGTCACGTAGGCCGCCGACGGGTCGAGCACCCGCTGACCGCGGTCGTCCGGGCGGTGCACCACCGCGCCGTCGGCGTCCTCGATGCGGGAGATCGGCGTCGCCGGCACCCGCTCTCCGAGGTTGGCGAGGGTCGCGTAGGCCGCAGCCATGTCGAGAGGACTGACGCCGGGGTCGACCCCGCCGAGGGCGATCGGGGCGTCCTCGTTGATGGTGGACCGCACCCCCATCGCGCGCGCCAGGGCCGCGACCCGCCCGGTCCCGAGCTCGAGGATGAGGCGGGCGTACGCCCCGTTCACGGACGCCCAGGTGGCCTGCTCGAGCGTCAGCCGACCTGGCCGCGAACCGAGGTAGTTGCGGACCTGCCACGGTCCGTTGGGGGTGTCGAACGTCCCGGGGCTGCCGTCGACGAGGTCCTCGGGCCCGTAGCCGCTCGTGACGGCGGCGGCGAGGACGAACATCTTGAAGGCCGAGCCGGGTTGCCGGCGTGCCTGGGTCGCGAGGTCGAACTGCTGCTCGTCGTAGTCGCGACCGCCGACGGAGGCGAGGATGTGGCCGGTCGCGGGATCGACGTGGACCAACCCGACCTCGGGGTCGCCGGCGTCGCCGGGGAGGTGGGTCGCGACGGCCTCGCGCGCCAGCGCCTGCAGTTCCGGCCGCAGCGTGGTGTGGATCCGCAGCCCGCCGCCGAACAGCCGCTGGGCCCGCGCCGCCTCGTCGTCACCGAACGTGGGGTCGTCGAGCAGGGTGCGGATCACGAAGTCGACCCAGTGCGGCTCCGACGTCGGAGGGGACGGCGGCCTCGGTTGGACGTCGACCGCGGCACCTTTCGCCGCCTCGGCATCCGCCGGCGCGGCCGTGCCCAGCTCCACCATGGCGTCGAGGACGAGGTCGCGCCGGCGCTGGGCACCGTCGGGCTCGCGGGTCGGGTTCAGCGACTCCGGCGCCCGGATGATGCCGGCGAGCAGGGCGGCCTCGCCGAGGGTCAGCGCGGTGGCCTCCTTGCGGAAGTACGTCTCCGCCGCGGCCTGGATGCCGTAGGCCCCGTTGCCGAAGTACACCGTGTTGAGGTACTCGCCGAGGATCTCCTCCTTGGGCATCTCGTCCTCGACCTGCCGGGCGAGCAGCGCCTCCCGGATCTTGGTCGCGGGGGCGCGCGGGTCGTTCGGCATGTAGAGCGTCTTGACGAGCTGCTGGGTGATCGTCGAACCACCCTGCTCCACGCCGCCGGCGGCGAGGTTGGCCGCGGCCGCTCTGACGATGGCGCGGGCGTCGACGCCGCCGTGGATCCAGAAGCGCTGGTCCTCGGCGGCGACCACGGCGTCGAGCACGTGTCGCGGCAGCTCGTCGACCGCGACCCGCTCACGGAACTCGCGCCGCAGCACCGCGAGCTGGTTGCCGTCGGCGTCGAAGATGAGGGACTGCTCCGGTGGATCCCGGGGGACGGCGTCGAGCTCGGGCAGCTCCAGTTCGACGATGGTCCCGCAGGCGCTCGCGAGGAGCGCCAGGAGCAGCAGCAGCGCCGGAGCGCGAGAGGGGCGGGTCACCGGGCGACGGTATCCCAGGGCCGCGGGACGTTCGGGGCACCGAACGTCCGTACCGCGACATCCGCTGCTCGGATCCGCGGCCGGAGCGGCTAGTCCTCGAGGGCCTGCGCGAGGTCGGCGACGAGGTCGTCGACGTGCTCGATGCCGACCGACAGGCGCAGGAGGTCGTTGGGGACCTCGAGGTCGGTCCCCACCACCGAGGCGTGGGTCATGATCCCCGGGTGCTCGATGAGGCTCTCGACACCGCCGAGCGACTCCGCGAGGAAGAACAGCTCGGTGCGCTCGGCGACGCGCCGCGCGGCCTCCTCCCCGCCCCGCAGCCGGAAGCTGATCATGCCGCCGAAGGCCAGCATCTGCGATGCCGCGAGCTCGTGGCCCGGGTGCGCCGGGAGCCCCGGGTAGAGCACCTCGACCACCGCCTCGTGCTCGGCGAGGTACTCGGCGATCCGCTGCGCGTTCTCGCAGTGCCGGTCCATGCGGACCGCGAGCGTCTTCGCCCCCCGGAGCGTGAGGTACGAGTCCCACGGTCCCGGGACGGCACCGACGGCGTTCTGCAGGTACCGCAGCTCCTCGGCGTTCTCCTCGTCCGTGCACACCGCTCCGCCGACGACGTCCGAGTGCCCGCCGATGTACTTGGTGGTGGAGTGCACGACGATGTCGGCGCCGAGCTCGAGCGGCTGCTGGAGGTAGGGCGTCGCGAACGTGTTGTCGACGACGAGCTCGGCGCCGCCTGCGTTGGCGATCTCGGCCAGCGCGGCGATGTCGAGGATCTTCAGCAGCGGGTTCGACGGCGTCTCGGCCCACACGTAGCGGGTGCTGTCCCGCATCCCCGCCTTCGTGGCGTCGAGGTCCGACAGGTCGACCGCCGTGACCTCGATGCCGAACCGGCCGTGCACCTTCGAGATCTGGCGCCAGGTCCCGCCGTAGACGTCGTTCGCCATCAGCACGTGGTCGCCCGGCGAGAGCATCCGCAGGATGGCGTCCTCGGCGGCGAGGCCCGACGCGAAGGCGACGCACGCGTCGGCGTTCTCGAGCGCCGCGAGGCAGTCCTGCAGGGCGGTCCGCGTCGGGTTGCCGGTCCGGGCGTACTCGTAGCCGAGGTGCTCGCCGACAGCGGGCTGCACGAACGTGGAGGTCTGGTAGACGGGCACGTTGACCGCGCCCGTGAGCGGCTCGGGGTCCTGGCCGGCGTGGATCGCGCGGGTGTTGAAGTGCATCGGAGGCTCCGTGGACGTCAGCCCTGTTGGCTCGCGAGGAAGGTGAGCAGGTCGGCGCGGGTCACGACGCCGACCGGTCGTTCGCCGTCGATGATGACCACCGCCGGTGACCCGGCCGCGAGGTCCGCGAACACGTCGTCGAGCGGTTCGTTGATGCCGGCCACCGGCAGGGGAGGCTGCATGACCTCGCCGATGGGCCGCTGCATGACGCTCGCGTCCTTGAGCGCGGCGTCGAGCAGCGCGTTCTCGCGGATGGAGCCGAGGACGTCGCCGATCATGGCGTCGTCGTGCACCCCGTCGCGGAACACGGGCATCTGCGAGACGCCGTACTCCTGCAGGATCGCGATGGCCTGCGCGACGGTCTCGTTGGGGTGGACGTGGACGAGCGCCGGCAGACCCTCGGCCTTGGACCCGATCACGTCCGTCACGTGCTTGCGACCGCCGGTCCGCTCGAGCATGCCGTGCTCGGCGAGCCACTTGTCGTCGAGGAACTTCGACAGGTACCCGCGTCCGGAGTCGGGCAGCAGCACGACGATGGTCGCGTCCTCGGGCTGCGTGCGGGCGTACTCGAGGGCGGCCCACACCGCCGTGCCCCCGGAGCCGCCGACGAGGATGCCCTCCTCGCGGGTGATGCGGCGCGCCGTCGTGAACGAGTCGCGGTCCGAGACCCGGTACCAGTGGTCGATCACGGACGGGTCGAAGGTCTCGGGCCAGAAGTCCTCGCCGATGCCCTCGACCAGGTAGGGGTGGACCTCGTCGCCGGAGTAGAGCGAGCCCTCGGGGTCCGCACCGACGACCTGCACCTCCGGCTTGCGGGACTTCAGGTAGCGGCCGATGCCCGTGGCGGTGCCGCCGGTCCCGACCCCGCAGACGAACGCGTCGATGAGGCCGTTGGTCTGGCGCCACAGCTCGGGACCCGTCGACATGATGTGGGTCTGCGGGTTGGCCTGGTTGAAGTACTGGTTCGGCTTGAACGCCCTGGGCTCGGCGGCGAGGCGGTCGGACACGGAGTAGTACGAGCGTGGGTCCTCGGGCTCGACCGCCGTGGGGCAGACCACGACCTCGGCGCCGTACGCGCGCATGAGGGAGATCTTGTCCTGGCTCACCTTGTCGGGCACGACGAACTGGCAGCGGTAGCCCTTGCGGGCGGCGGCGATGGCCAGGCCGACCCCGGTGTTCCCGGAGGTGGGCTCGACGATGGTGCCGCCCGGCTCGAGCACCCCGGCCGCCTCGGCCGCCTCGATCATCGCGATCCCGATGCGGTCCTTGACCGAGCCCCCGGGGTTCTGCATCTCGAGCTTGGCGACGAGCGTCGGTGGGACGTCCTTCGAGATGCGGTCCATCGCCACGAGCGGGGTGTCACCCATCAGAGCGAGCAGGTCCGGCGCGATCTCGCGCCCCCGGGCGTCGATGTTGCGGCGAGGGCCCGCCTCGGGAT
The DNA here is from genome assembly GCA_019348135.1 of Actinomycetota bacterium. Lineage (GTDB taxonomy): Bacteria > Actinomycetota > Nitriliruptoria > Nitriliruptorales > Nitriliruptoraceae > JAHWJY01. The sequence continues at coordinate 2,138 of JAHWJY010000053.1, read as the reverse complement.
CGTGCTCGATGCCGATCGCGCGCTCGTAGATCGAGCGGTCCGTGACGTCGATCGGCTCGCTCATGCGATCCTCGCGTGGCGGTGGGGGGAGGCGGGGGACGGGGCGGGGAGCGTAGTGCTCGGCCGACCCCCGGCGGGGCGGCGTGCGCCCGACACACCCCGCGGGATCCAGGTCGTGGCCCGCGAGGACCAAACCGCGCGGCCGTCCGGACGCTGCTGCGCGGCGTAGGTGTGTCCATACGGACAGTGACCGCGGTAGTTGTCAGGCTACTGAGGGTGAGATTGGGACACGTGCCCTATCCAGACCGGGCCGGGCCCCGGCGATGTTGTGGAGGACAGCGGGCCGTCCTCCGACTCGGCCCCGGATCCGAAGGGAACGCAGATGCGTCGCTCGCAGAAGTTCGCCGCCACCGCCCTCGCCGGCACCCTCCTCGCCACCGCCCTCGGCGCCGCCGGCGCCGCGGCGGCCACCGGTTCGACGGACAGCACGCTGACCCTGACGTCGAGTGGGGCGCTCACCATCTCCGTCCCCGACTCCTCGGCCGGCCCGATCAGCCTGGGCTCCACGGCGGTCCCTGCGGCCCTCGGGACCTACACGGCCGCTGCGGGCACCTTCGGGAACGTCACGGTCACCGACCAGCGAGCTGGCACGCTGGGTTGGGTCGCGACGGCGACCGGCACCGACTTCTGCATCGATGCTGACCCCGTGTTGGCCGGTACCCAGTGCAGCTCCGACACCAACCTCGTCATCCCGGCCCTGTCCGTGCTCTACGCCCCCGGCGCTCCGAGCGTGGATCTCGGGACCCTGAGCCTGACGGTCCCGGTCGACGGCACGCTGGCGGGGGGCGCCACGGTGACGTACACGGGTACCGGCAACAGCAGCGTCACCTGGTCCCCCGCGATGACCTTCACGCTGACCGCGACGCAGGTCGCAGGCACCTACGCCGGCACCGTGACGCACGAGGCGCTGTAGCATCCGCTGATGCTCGTACGCACCGCACTACTGATCGCCGCCGTCGCCTCGGCGGCGATCAGCTTTCCAGCAGCAGCGGCAGAGGCGGACGGCGACTCCGACGGCCACGTCGGCATCCGTCTGGTCGACATCCCGGCCGAGCGCTTCGAGGATCCACGTGCCCGTCTCTACATCATCGACCACGTGGCTCCCGGCACGACCATCGAACGCCGGGTCGAGGTCACCAACACCACGGGATCCGAACTCCAGCTGGGTCTGAGCGTGGGAGCGGCGGCCGTCTCGGATGGATCCTTCCACTCCGTCGACGACGATCCCGCGTCGCCCATCGTGGGTTGGGCGACGGTGACGCCCGACCAGGTGTCGGTCCCTGCCGGGGAGGCGCGCGAGACGACCGTCCGCATCGACGTTCCGCCCACGGCGGAGGACGGCGAGTACTACGCCGCCATCTGGGCCGAGCCGCCGAGCGCCCAGGTCGGCGCGACGACGGTCGTCAACCGCGTCGGTATCCGCGTGTACCTGTCGATCGGCGAAGGCGCGGAGCCGCTCTCCGACTTCAGCATCGACGATCTCGTGGCGAGTCGGACCAGTGATGGAGCGCCCGCCGTCGACGCGACCCTCACCAACCGCGGCGGTCGGGCGCTCGACATCTCAGGAGAGTTGCTCCTCTCGGATGGGCCTGGCGGCGTGGTCGCCGGCCCCTTCACGGCGGAGCCAGGGACCAGTGTGGGGGTCGGTCAGACCGCTCGGATGACCTTCCACCTGGATCCTGAGCTCCCGGCTGGACCCTGGCTCGCCGAAGTGGTCGCTCGATCCGGACTGATCGAGAGGGCCGCAGAGGCCACCATCGAGTTCCCGGACGACGCGGGCGAGTCCGCCGCGGCGGTGGACGCCACCGAGGTCCCGCTGCATCAGGACCGGGGGGTGCTCGTCCCCCTCGCGCTCGGGCTCCTGGTCCTGGCCCTGTTCCTGGTGCTCCTCGTCTGGTTCCTCGCCAAGCGCCGACGGGAGGACGAGGACGAGGACGCGGAGGACGCGAGCACGGACCAGCCGGTCGGCACCACCTCCTAGCCGACGACTGGGATGTCCGGGATGTCCGGAACAATCCCGGACGGCGGCTGGTTGTCCAGGGGACACCGACCGCCCCGCGACGCCCTCGGAGTCCCGC
>JAHWJY010000182.1 GCA_019348135.1 Actinomycetota bacterium | reverse complement strand
AGCGGCCGGCGGCGGCGCGGCGGCGCTCGGCGGCGCGCTCGGACTCGAGCCGCTCGAGCTCGGCCCCGCCGTGGTCGACGTGCGACATCGCCTCGGCGACCAGCCGGTGGCCGGCGGTGTCGCGGATGTGGTCGTGCATCCGCTGGACGACGGCGCGGTACTGCGGATGGCCCTGCGGCGTCGAGCGCAGCTCGAGCATCTGCATCGCCGCACGCGCGTTCAGCTGCATCACGTACCGCACGCGGAAGGCGAAGCAGACCGCGTACTGCGCCTGCTGGGGGTGGTCGGGCAGGAGCCGTTCGTAGAGCTCGGCGGAACGCGCCAGCGCCCGGCGCCAGCGGTCGGCGACCCCGGCCTCCTCGAGCTCGGCCGGCGTCTCGTAGCCGTGCCGGGTCGTGAGGTCCTGCCACTCGATCGTGAGCATGCGGTGGCGCTGGAGGTCGCGGAAGCCGCCGTAGTCCCCGAGGACGTCGAAGCGGTACCACACGCGTTCGAAGGCCCGTCCCGGCTTGTGGCGCCGGTTCGCGCGCTCACCCACGTAGTCGCGGATGACGCGCGCCCGCTCCTCGTCGGTGAAGCGGCGCACCTCGGCACGTAGCTGGCCCTCGGGACGGTCGGCCACGGCGTACAGGATCGCCGTGCAGAGCTCGATCTCGGCGTCGCGGGGATCCCGCGGCCACCAGTCCGACAGGGTCACCAGCCCGCTCGGCTGGGGGGTCACGTCCGGGAGCAGCGCCGCCCCGTTGGCGCGCGTCGCAGCGGCGGTGGTCGCGAGGTAGTCCGACCACGCGAGACCACGGTCCTCCCGGTCGACGCGGGTGAGGAAGGCGGGGATGAGCGTCCGGAGCTCGGTGAGGAGCCGGTCGCCGACGTGGCGTGCCTCGGCGAGCCCGGAGGCACGCAGTCGGAGGAGGAGGTTCTCGTAGGACTGCCCGGAGGCGAACATCCCGACGTTCGAGGTGGTCGCCGCCGGCAGGAGGCCGCGCAGGAGGTCGAGCGCCTTCGCCTTCGTGGCGTTGCGGTAGACGAAGTCGGACGTGGCGTCGTCACGGGGCCAGCGCTCGCGCACCCAGCTGAGCATCTCGGGGACGAGCTCGGCGTAGGTGTCGAAGATGGCGTCCATCGTCGCGACGTACGCAGCCGCGTGCGGCCCCGCCATGACGTCGGGATCGCGGTAGTAGCGGTAGCGACCGTCGGGCTTGTCGTCGTAGGCGATGTAGCGCGTCGACTGCTCGAGGTAGGCGGCGAGGCGTCCCCACTCCAGCTGCTTGGTCATGAGGTTCGACAGGTTCTCGACCGCGACGTGGGCGCCGCCGAGCTGCGCCACGGAGTCGTCGCCGTACTCGTTGAACACCCGTTGGTAGAGCTCGTCGGCGCGACCGAGGCCCACGTCCGCGTCCCGGCCGAGCTCCGCCTGGAGCGCGGCGAGGTCGCCGGCGAACTCGTCGAGGAACAACCGGCGGAGGCTCTTCGGCGAGCGCGAGTACCGCGCGAAGAGGGCGCCCTTGACCACCTCCGGGAGGTCGACGAGCGCGAACACGTCGTCGTCCACGTCGGAGAAGTGGCGGGCCAGCACGGCCCGTTCCTCGTCGGTGTACCGCTCCCCCACGCCGTCCTCCTCCTCGCGCGGCGCGACCTTAGCGGTGGGGTCCGGCACGTCCGCTCACAGCCCGCGGACCGTGCCTCCGTCGACCCGCCACGCGCTGCCGGTGACGTAGGAGGCGGCGTCCGACAGCAGGAAGGCCGCGACCCGGCCGAGCTCCTCGGGCCGCCCGATCCGGCGCAGCGGGACGCCCTCCTCGTAGGCCCGCCGGACCTCCTCCGGTGTCCGGCCCGAGGTCGCCGCCGCGTCGGCCTCGATCTCCACCACCCGCTCGGTGGCGAACCGGCCCGGGAGCAGGGCGTTGCACCGGATCCCCCGCGGCGCCACCTCGTCGGCGAGCGACCGCACGTAGCCCCAGACCGCGGGGCGTGCGACGTTGGACGAGGCGAGCCCGGGGATCGGCTGGATGCTCGACGACGACGTCAGCACGACGATCGAGCCGCCGGCGTCGAGCGCCGCCGCGACCTCGCGGACCATCCGGATCGGGGCGACGGTGGCGAGCTCGAGCGCCTCCCGGAGCTGGTCGTCGTCGAGCTCGGAGGCCGCACCGGACGGTGGCCCGCCGTGGGACACGAACGCCCCGTCGAGACGACCGAACCGGTCCCGCGCGGCGGCGATGAGCGTCGCCGGCGTCTCCGGGTCCGTGATGTCCGATACGAGCCCGGACGCGCGCTCCCCGAGCGTCGCCACGGCCTCGTCGACGTGTGCGGAAGAACGCGACGCCACCAGGACGTTGGCGCCTTCGGCGACGAGGGCGGCAGCGGCCGCGAGCCCGAGACCCCGGGTGCCACCGGGCACGAGGAAGGTGCGATCAGTCAGCCCGAGGTCCATGCTTCTCCACCGTCGTCGGGCCCGAACGGTACCGGCGTACCCTCGGCCAGCTCACCGCCCGACCGACGAAGACGGATCCGCGTGCCCCCTCCCATGATGCGCCTGCGCCCCCTCGGGGACCCGGCCGACCTCGAGGGCCGCCGGCTCGACCGGGCCGTGGTGAAGCGCGCCTGGCGGCTGGCCGCCCCCTACCACCGCAAGCTGTTCGGCTTCGTCGGCCTCATCGTCGTCGCGGCCTCGTTCGGCGCCGTGCCCCCGCTGCTCGTCCGGGCGGTCATCAACGACGCGATCCCCAACGGCGACACCGGCCAGCTGACCCTGCTCTTCCTCGCGATGCTCGGCGTCGCGCTCGGCATGGCGGCGATCAGCCTCGTCGAGCGGGTCCTGTCGGCCTCGATCGGCGAGAACTTCATCCTCGACCTCCGCACGATGCTCTTCTCGCACGTGCAGTCGATGCCGATCGCGTTCTTCACCCGCACCCAGACGGGCGCCCTCATCACGCGCCTGAACAACGACGTCGTCGGAGCGCAGCGCGCGCTCACGGGCACGCTCGGGGGCGTCGTCGACAACCTCATCAGCGTCACCGTGACGCTCATCGCGATGTTCGCGCTCGAGTGGCGCGTGACGCTGCTGGCCGTCGCGCTGCTGCCGCTGTTCGTGATCCCGGCACGCATCGTCGGCCGCCGGCTCCAGGCGCTCGCCCGCGAGAGCATGAAGCTCAACGCCGACATGAACTCCACGATGACGGAGCGCTTCAACGTCTCCGGCGCGCTCCTCGTGAAGCTCTTCGGCCGCGCCGACGCCGAGACCGAGCTGTTCCACGACCGCGCCGAGCGCGTCGCCGACATCGGCGTCCGCACGGCCATCCACGGTCGCATGCTGTTCGCGGCCCTGGGCCTCATCGGCTCCCTCGCGACCGCGCTCGTCTACCTCGTCGGGGGCCGGCTGGTGATCTCGCCGGCCAACGCCATCGAGGTCGGCACCGTCGTCGCGCTCGCGATGTACGTCACCCAGCTCTACGGACCGCTCGCGCAGCTGTCCAACGCCCGCGTCGACCTCATGACGGCGCTGGTGTCGTTCGAGCGCGTCTTCGAGGTCGTCGACCTGCCGCGCGACATCGACGAGGCCCGCGACGCGGTGCCGCTGCCGACGCCGGTGCGGGGACACCTCCGCTTCGAGGACGTGTGGTTCCGGTACCCGGCGGCCGAGGGCTCGTCGCTGGCATCGCTCGAGGGCCCCCGGTCCGAGCACGGCGAGGAGGCCTCCGACTGGATCCTCCAGGGCATCGACCTCGACGCGCCCCCGGGCACGATGGTCGCGCTCGTCGGCCCGTCCGGCGCCGGCAAGACCACCCTGTCGATGCTCGTCCCCCGCGTCCACGACGTCACCAGCGGGCACGTGCGGATCGACGGCCACGACGTGCGGGACCTCACGATGGCGTCGCTCGCCGACGCCGTCGGCGTCGTCACGCAGGACCCCCACCTGTTCCACGACTCGATCGCCGCCAACCTCCGCTACGCGCGTCCCGACGCGACCTCCGAGCAGCTGGTCGCGGCCTGCGAGGCCGCCCGCATCGCGCACGTGATCGACCGTCTCCCCGACGGCTACGACACCATCGTGGGCGAGCGGGGCTACCGGCTGTCCGGTGGCGAGAAGCAGCGCCTCGCCATCGCGCGGGTGATCCTGAAGGACCCCGCCGTCGTCATCCTCGACGAGGCCACGGCGCACCTCGACTCCGACTCGGAGCGGCTCGTGCAGGCGGCCCTCCGCGACATCCTCCGGGAGCGCACGAGCCTCGTCATCGCGCACCGGCTGTCCACGATCGTCGACGCCGACGTCATCCTCGTCATCGACGACGGTCGGGTCGTCGAGCAGGGCCGGCACGCCGAGCTCTTCGCCCGGGACGGGCTCTACGCCGAGCTGGCCCGCACCCAGCTCACCGGCGCCGACGCCTGAGGGTCACGCCTCGTCGGGCTCGCGCTGCGCGATGACGGGGCGCGGCGGCTCCGGCTCGGTGGCCGGTCCGGCCGCAGCCGCCGGTGCGGGCTCAGCCGCCGGT
>JAHWJY010000181.1 GCA_019348135.1 Actinomycetota bacterium | reverse complement strand
GACGTGACGCTGCTCCTCCGCCCGCTTCTGCTCGTCGGGGTCGTTCTTCACGCGCGGCTCCTCGTGGTCCGTCCCCGCGAGCATCGCCGGCGACCGGCGCCGGCGTCCGCCCAGGTCACGACCCCTCGGACACCGCAGCGGCGGTCTCGTCCGGCAGGGTGTCGGGGAGCAGGAGCGTGGCCTCGAGCCCGCCGAGCTCCGAGCGGCCGAGCACCAGCGACCCGCCGAGCGCGCGGGCGAGCGCGTCGACGACGGTGAGGCCGAGCCCGAGCCCGGGGCTCGCCTGCCGGCTCGCGACACGGCCCTGACGGAACGCCTCGACGACCGCGGTCACGTCCTCGACGCCGGGCCCGCCGTCCTCCACCGACAGCCGGAACGTGCCGCGCAGCTCGGGGTGCGGTCCGCCCTTCAGGCGCACGGCGGCGTCCGCCGGCGTGTGGTCCGCGACGTTGCGCAGCAGCGGGGCGAGCAGCCGCAGCGCCAGCGCCGCGTCGAAGACGGCGTCGTCGTCCGCCACGATCTCGACGGGGCGCGCCGGGAGGTACTGCGTCGCGAGCGACGCGAGCGTGCCGGGGATCGGGGTCACGACCTCGTCCGGCTGCAGGGTCTCCGACGGGTCGATGAGCGCGACCACGTCCTCGATGAGGCCACGCAGCTTCTCGCCCTGCCGGATGAGGATGTCGACGAGCTCGTCGCGCTCGGCGGCCGGCAGCTCGCCGCGCTCGGGCCGCAGGGCGTCGCTCGCGACCATCAGGGTCGCCAGGGGGGTGCGCAGCTGGTGGGCGACGGCGCGCACGAACGCCTCGTGCCGCTGTCGCAGGGACGCGGCCAGCTCCTCGACCTCGGCGTCGCGGGCGGCGAGGTCGCGCTCGCGCAGCTCGATGTGGTGCCGTCGCCGCGCGAACGGTCGCAGCCGGCCGAGGCGTGACGGCGCCGAGCGGGGAGTACGAGCAGCGGGCACGGCCCCTCCTGGATGCGCGTGAGCGTCACACCCGGGGTCGTGGGGGCGTGCGGGCCGGAGGCTACCCGTACCGTCCGGTATCGGCGAGACTGGCGATCCGGCGAGGGCGGGAGGGGCGGTGGACGAGGACGTCGTGGCGGTCGCCGCGCGTGACCCGGTGCTGGCCGCGGCCGTCGCACGGTGGGGCGTGCCGCCGCGCTGGCCGCGGGAGCCGGGGTTCGTCACGCTCGTGCACCTCGTCCTGGAGCAGCAGCTGTCGCTCGACGCGGCGCGGGCGCACCTCGAGGCGCTGCGGCGCGCGTGCGGCGGGGCGCTCACGCCGGCGAGCGTGCTCGCGCTCGACGACGCGACGCTGCGGGGCGCGGGCGTCAGCCGGCAGAAGACCCGCTACCTCCGCGACCTCGCGGGCCGCGTCACGACGGGCCGGCTCGACCTCCCCGGGCTCGCGGACCTCCCCGACGACGCCGCCCGTGCCGGGCTGACCGCCGTCCTCGGGATCGGGGCGTGGACGGCGGACTGCTACCTCCTGTTCGCGCTCGACCGCCCCGACGTGCTGCCCGCCGGCGACCTCGCGCTGCAGGAGGCCGTGCGCGAGCTCGACGGTGCCGCGACCCGCCCCGGCCCCGCCGCCCTCGTCCGGCGTGCCGAGCCGTGGCGGCCGCACCGCTCGGCGGCGTCACGGATCCTGTGGCACCACTACCTCAGCGTCCGCGGTCGCGCCTGAACGGACTAGGCGCCCGCCTCCTCGCGCAGCACGGCCGGGTCGAGGCGACCGGCGACGATGGCCTCGGAGACGTCACGGACGCGCCGCTGCCGCGACCGCGACCAGCGCCGGACGAGCTCGCGCGCCTCCTCCGGCGCGATCCCCAGGCTGGCGGCGAGGTAGCCCTTGGCCTGCTCGATCACGGGGCGGGACTCGAGCGCCCGGATGAGGCCGTCGAGCTGTCGGTCCATGTCCTCGGCGTCACGTGCGTGGAGGAGGTAGAGCGTCGCCGCGCGGGCCACGGCGACGGCGACGGCGATCTGGTCGTCGTCGAGGACGTGGGGGCGGGAGTCGTAGATGTTGAACGCCCCGACGGTCGCGTCGCGGTACGTCAGCGGCACGCTGAACACGCCCCTGATGCCGAAGCCGGCGGCCGCCTCGCCGAACCGGGGGAAGCGCTCGTCCTCGGTGACGTCGGCGGCGTTCACGATCAGGCCCGAGCGGTAGGCGAGCAGGCACGGGCCCTCGCCGAGCTCGATCTGCAGCTCCTCGATGTGGCGCAGGCCGTCGTCCGAGGCGGACACGAACCGCAGGTCGCCCTGGGCGTCCTCGAGCATCACGCCGGCGCCCTCGACGTCGAACAGCTCGGCGACGTGCTGGCCGAGCGAGCCGAGGACCTCGTCGAGGTCGTACTCCTCGACCAGCGTGCCGGCGAAGTCGAGGAGGATGCGGAGGAGGGCGTCCTGGTTCACGGTGTGGAACCTACGCGTCGCGCGCGGTGACGTCGCGCGCGGCCAGGAGATCGAGCACGGCGGCGACGCACGCGGCGAGGTCGAGGCGGCTGGTGTCGAGCCGCAGCTCGGGGCCGGTGGGTGGCTCGTAGGGGGCGGACACGCCCGAGAACTCGGGGATGTCGCCGGCGCGGGCCCGGGCGTAGAGGCCCTTCACGTCGCGCTCCTCGCACACCTCGAGAGGCGTGTCGACGTGCACCTCGAGGAACGGGTGGGCCGGGTCGCCGTCGTCGTGCAGGGCACGGACCGCGGCGCGGTCCGCGCGGTACGGCGAGATGAACGCGGACAGCACCACCGCGCCGGCGTCGCAGAACAGCCGGCAGACCTCGCCGATGCGACGGATGTTCTCGGTGCGGTCCTCGGGCGAGAAGCCGAGGTCGCGGTTGAGACCGAAGCGCACGTTGTCACCGTCGAGCACGCTCGCGTGCACGCCGGCCGCCACCAGCGCCTCCTCGACCGCCGCGGCGATCGTGGACTTGCCACTGCCGGACAGGCCCGTGAACCACACCGTCGCCGCGCCGTGGCCGTACGCGGCACGCCGGGCGGCGGCGTCGACCGCGCCCGTGGCCGCGACGATGTTGTCGGAGACGGGCCGCGGGCCGGCGGGGTCCGTCACGGGCGTGCCGCCAGCACGCCGCGCTCGGTCAGGAGGGCCAGGACCGCCTCGACGCACTCCTCGACCGACTGTCGGCTCGTGTCGAGGCGCAGGTCCGGGTCGGCCGGGGCCTCGTAGTCCGCGGAGACGCCGGGGAAGCGCTCGATCTCGCCGGCGTCGGCCGCGGCGTACATGCCCTTCTCGTCGCGCTCGCGGCAGACCTCGATCGGGGTGTCGAGGAACACCTCGATGAAGCGGTCCTCGCCGACGACGTCGCGCGCCCGGTCGCGCACCGCCGCCTCGGGCGCGACGAGGCCGGCCAGCACGATCAGGCCCTGGTCGTTCAGCGTCCGGGCCACCTCGGCGACGCGCCGGAGGTTCTCGGAGCGGTCGGGGGCCGAGAACCCGAGGTCGCGGCTGATGCCCAGCCGGACGTTCTCGCCGTCGAGCCGGACGAGCGTGCGTCCGCGGTCGAACAGCCGCCGCTCGAGGGCCGCGGACAGCGTCGACTTGCCGGCGCCGGTGAGCCCGGTCAAGAGGACCGTCGCCGGCTGCTGGCCGAACCGGGCAGTGCGCTCCTCGGGGGAGACCTGGGACGCCGAGGCCGTGATCGTCGCCTCGGGCGCGGTGTCCCACGCCGACGACCGGCCGACGATCATCCCGGCGCCGACGGTGGCGTTGCTCAGCCGGTCGATGAGGATGAACGACCCCGTGGTGCGGTTCTGCTCGTAGGGGTCGAAGGTCAGCTCGCGGTCGGCCACGAGCTCGCAGCGGGCGATGTCGTTCAGCCCCAGCTCGTCGGCGTCCTCGTGTTCGAGCGTGTTGACGTCCACACGGTGGCGGATGCTGCGCACCGAGGCGTTGGACAGGCCGTTCACCGACTGCAGCAGGTACTGCCTGCCGGGCAGGCACGGGTCGTCCGACATCCAGACGACCATCGCGTCGAGGTCGTGGGAGCGCAGCGGCGGGTCGTCGCCGGCGACGAGGATGTCCCCGCGGGAGACGTCGATCTCGTCGACGAGCGTGATCGTGACGGCGCGGCCGGGGCCGGCGAGCTCGAGGTCGCCGTCGAAGGTCACGATGCGGTCGACGGTCGACGACACCCCGGAGGGCAGGGCGGTCACGCGGTCGCCGGGGCGGACCGTGCCGGCGGCGACCGTGCCGGCGAAGCCGCGGAAGTCGAGGTCCGGGCGGGCCACGAGCTGGACGGGGAAGCGGAACCGGTCGAGGTCGACGCCGGCCTCGACGTCGACGGTCTCGAGGTGGTCCATCAGCGGCGGACCGTCGAACCACGGCATGTTGGCCGACGGCTCGACGACGTTGTCGCCGGCGAGCGCCGACATCGGCAGCAGGTACGGGTCGACGAGCCCCAGCGGGGCGGCGAAGGCGAGGTAGTCGGCGGCGATCTCGTCGAAGCGGTCCTGCGACCAGTCGACGAGGTCCATCTTGTT
>JAHWJY010000180.1 GCA_019348135.1 Actinomycetota bacterium | reverse complement strand
GCGTGGTCCGGCGAGATCGTCCCGTCGCGGAAGGCGTCACGGGTCCCGGGGCTTCCGGCGAGCTGGCCTGCGGTTGCGCTTCGCCTGGCGCCGGACCAGCGCCGACGCGAGCTCGGCGTTCCGCGCGCTGATCCGTCGCAGCGCGGTCTCGTTCACCGCCATCTCGTCACGGATCTGCGCCTCGTCGAGCTCGTCGATCGGTGTGCCGAGGTGCCGGTCGAGGACCGCCGGTACCGACCGGTCCCCGTACGCGGCAGAACGCTCCCGCGCGACGGGCGGCGCGGGGTCCGGCGAAGGGCGGGGCGCGGTGGTGAACATGAGTTCGAGTCTACGCATCGCCGGTGACACGCGACGGACCGCGTCGGCCGACCTGTGGAAGAGGTGCTCGAACCGGCAGGCGGCCGCGACGGCATGGACTCTTGCGCAGCGGTAGCCGTCGCTTCCGAGGTGTACGACGCAACACCTGAGCTTCTGCGCCGGTCGCGCCGCGCCGTCCTACTGCGTTCGCATCCGTGAGTCCCGTGTCGCATGCGACGGGCCGCGCAGGAACGCGAGGTCCTGGATCGACGACGTTGCTCGTCGACGGCTCCACCGGCGCCCCGGCCAGGAAGAGCGCCGGGGCGACGGGGCGATCTGCGTTCGTTGCCGGGTTCTGCCGGACGTCAGTCGATGGCGGGGTTCTCGTCGTCCGCACCGGGACTGGTGACGCCGTCATCGAGCTGGTAGCAGCCGTCGTCCTTGCCCGGATCGCGCTGGTCCGGACCGTGGTGAGCGGTCTCGAGGCCGTACCAGGCGGCGTTCTGGATGCCGTCGAAGTCAGCTCCGCCGGGCAGGCCGAACGACTCGCACGACGCTCCGTCGATGAACGCCGGGTGCACGTGGCCGTTCGCGATCACCTGGTCCGTGGGGCCCGCGGTGTGCGGGTGAGCGAGGGCCGCAGCACGCGGCAGCAGCATCGCCGCCGCCGTGGCGCCGAGCGTCACGATCCTCATCGGGGTTCTCATCTCATCTTCTCCGTAGTCGGGGCGGTGCGAACCGCCATCTCTGCCAGTGGATGGAGCAGCCGAGCGCCGGCCCGGTCGACGGCGAGCGCGGCGAGCACCGCCGCGACCGAGGCGTCGGGCTCGAACGCCCAGCCCTCGAGGACGATCCCGACGGTGTCGGCGTCGCGTACGAGGGAGACGCCGGACACGCCCAGCGCCGCGAGCTGTGACGTGGCCGTGGGTCCCAGATCCGGACTCCCGCCCGTCACCAGCACCACGAGCATCGCCATCTCGCCTCCGTTCGGTCCGTCCGTCGGCGACGCTACGGAGGCCCCCCGAGCGGGTCATGAGGGAACTCCCTCGAGCTGGGCCGGCTCCCTCGGCTCAGCGATCGACGAGCAGCGCGGCGAGCTCGGTGCGGTTGCGCACGTCGAGCTTCGCGAGGGTGCTCGAGACGTGGCGCTCCACCGTCTTGCGGGACAGGAAGAGGGTCCCGGCGATCTCCGGGTTGGTGGCACCAGATGCGACGAGCGTGGCGACGTCCCGCTCCCGGGGCGTGAGGCGCGCCAGCAGGTCGTCGCCTGCGCCCGGGCGTCCCGGCTTCCAGGTCCGGACGCCACGCGCCCGCAGCAGGCGCTCGGCCAGCAGGCGCTCCGTCGTGGCCCCGAGCTGGGTGGCACGCGCCCGGACCTGGTCGAGCTCGCCGACGCCGGCGTCGTGGTCCACCTCTCCGAGGATCCGGCCGAGATCGACCCCGACCTCCATCGCCTGGTACAGGGCGCCCCGCCGGTCCAGGTCCTGGCGCAGCGCGCGTAGACGGTCGGCGGCTGCCTCCGGGTCCCCCGAAGCCACGATGAGCGCCTCGGCGAGCCGACGTACGGCGCGGAGCGGGGCGACGTCGCGTCCGACCGCCGCGTCGTCGAGCAACGCCGACGCCTGCTCGCGCTTGCCGACACGGACCGCGGCTTCGGCGCTGATCAGGGCGAGCTGGTGCGAGCAGCGCGGGCACGCGGCTGCCTCGGCCTCGCGCCACGCGAGGACCTGCAGCTCGCCCACCCGCGATCCGGCGTCGGCACCCTGGAAGCGCGCCCGGGCCCACATGGCAAGCTCGTGGTAGCCGAGCTTGAAGTGCGGGTCACGCTCTTCCTCGGCAGCCCGCTCCAGATCCGCGACCGCGGTCCGCCAGTCCCCACGCGCAAGCTCGACGCGGAGCACGAGCTGCCGTGCCCGCGCGGCGCCCGGCGCCGCTGTGCCGATCCGGCGCTCCAAGGCCGCGACCTCGGCCGCGACCTCGGCCGCCTCCTCGAGCCGCCCGAGCGCGAGGAGGCTCCTGGCCAGGGTGTCGCCCGCGCCGCGCGCCACGACCGGGAGAGACCGCGCCCGTGCCTGCTCCCACAGCCTCCGTGCGCGCTGCTCGGCATCAGGCTCAGAGCCTGCCAGTCGGACGGCATGGACGTGGTGGACGCGCGCTCGGAGTTCGAGGTGCTCGTCGAAGCCGTGAGCGGCCGTCGCGAGCTCCTCCGTGAGTGCGAGCATGGCGGGGACGTTGGCGGCCACCATCGCCGTTTCGTGTGCTGCGTCGAGGATGTCACAGCACGTGCGTCGCTCACGCTCGCCGAGAGCGTCGAGCCCTCCCACGGACGAGAGAAGACGGCGTGCGGCCTGCAGCGCCGCGCGGCTCCGCCTCGCCGAGCCCTCGGGTCGGTGCTCGAACCAACGCAGGAGGAACGCCTCCTGCACATCGGCGGCAAGCGCCACCCAGCGGTCGTTCGACCCGGACCGCCGGGCCTGGTCGAGGAGCCTTCGCGCGTCGTCGGCGCGCTGCAGCTCGAACGCCGCTCGCGATGCGGCGAGGGCGGCCCAAGCGCGTTCCTCCGGCGCAGACTGCCGCTCGAGGAGCCGCTGCCACATGTCGAGGGCCAGCTCGTGGTCGCCGAGCTCCCCCGCCAGGCGGGCGAGCGCCTCCGCGATCCTGAGGACCGCAGGGTCGTCGGATGCCACCGCGATCCCCGCGGCGAGCCGGCGCACGCCCTCGGATCCGACGAGACGCCGGTTCGGGGAGCCCGCGATGCGCCCGACGAGCTCGAGGACATCGGCACCAGCGGCCAGTCTGTGCTCGATCGCGCGGCTCAGAAGGACGACGTCGTCCTGCGCTTCGTTCTCGAGTTGCCGGGCCGCGCGTAGGTGGAAGCTGCGTGCGAGCTCCACGGGCATCCCTGCGGTCGCCGCCGCGCGGATGAGGTCGTGAGCGATGCGCCACGTCCCGTCCGCCTCCACCGCCACGCCCCGCCGGGCGAGCTCGATGAGCGCCGTGCTGGTCCGCGCGGGGGGCCACTCGACGAGCCGAGCGAGCTCATCGAGGAGAACGGGGCGGGCGAGCGCCGCCAGGGCCGACAGCAGGTAACGGGCGTCGCTGCCCGTACCCCGCAACCGGTCGTTGACGAGCTCGGCGGGCGCTTCGAGCGGCTCGCCGGCGGTTGCGAGGACGGTGAGCCAGAACGGGTTGCCGTCCGCCCGGTCCCACAGGTCCTCCGCAGCATCGCGGGACAGGTCGCGATGCAGGTGGCGGACCAACGCGATGGCTTCGTCCGCCTGCAGCCCGTCGAGCTCGAGCTCGACGGCGGCGGTGGCGACGTCCGTGAGGTCCCTCGCTGCCGCGAGGGCGCGTGGCTCCGGACGGCTGGCGATGGCCACCACGAGGCGCTCGATCGGCCCTTCCGCGGCTCGCACCAAGTAGTGGAGAAGTGCGCGGCTGCGCTCGTCCACCCACTGGACGTCGTCGACGGTGACGAGCGTCGGGACACCACGGATGCTGCGGTGCGCGGCCTCGAAGATCTGCAGAGGCTCGACCCCTCCGGTCCCCGCACCGAAGACCAACTCATCGAGGTGGGCGCCCTCACGGCTCGCGCTACCGAGCGCACGCATGAACCGCGCCGCCGCCGCCAGCGGGACCTGGGCCTCGGGCTCGTAGCCATCGACGCGGAGGTGCCGACCCATCGCGGAGGCCCCCACGACCTCGTGCAGCAGGCGGGTCTTGCCCGTCCCGGGATCCCCACGAACCACGACCACGCCGGAACCGCCCGAGACCAGGACCTCGCGCTCCAACTCCGCGATGGCCGCGAGCTCTGCGTCCCGCCCCACGAACGGCACCCACATCGGACGGACGGTACCGAACGGCGCGACGGGCGGGGCCGGATCGCAGCACCTAACCGCGCCGTCAGCGGTGAGCGCCCCTCGCTCCCCCCGGGAAGGGGCGGGCGAGTACGGCGGTACGCGCGGATGCCGGAACGGATCCCGTATCGAGAGTTCGCCCGTTGTGCGCGCTGGCGCGTGGCAGGACGGGGCTGCGCCGGCCAGCCTCGCCGGGCGCCAGACCCGCTCTCGACCGATGAGTTCGGCGGATCCGCGTCGTCCACACTGGGACAACGCACCCGGATCGGGAGGACTGGCATGCAGGGCATCACCCCACACCTGTGGTTCGACACGGAGGCCGTCGAGGCGGCCAGGTTCTACTGCGAGACGTTCCCCGACTCGCGCGTCACCAGCGTCGTCACGCTGCCCGGCAC
>JAHWJY010000179.1 GCA_019348135.1 Actinomycetota bacterium | reverse complement strand
AGCAGGTGGGCGTCGTCGTCGACGGCGGCCACGAGCGATCCGGCCAGCGAGGTGTCGCACATCGACACCTCGTCACAGACGACGAGGTCGTACGGCAGCTTCTCGTCCCAGCCGTAGCGGAACACGAACCCGCCACCGGGGACCGGGCGCGCCTCGAGGAGCTTGTGGATCGTCGTCGCCGGGCGCCCCACGAGCTCCTCGACCCGCTTCGCGGCCCGGCCGGTGGGGGCGCAGAGGGCGATGTTGAGGTCGGCCTCCTCGGCCGCCCGCACGACCTCCTGGATGGTGCGGGTCTTGCCGGTCCCGGGGCCACCCGTGAGGATCGACACGGGAGCGGTGAAGACCCCCCGGACGGCGGCGGCCTGGCCCTCGGTCAGCTCGACCGAGGGCTCGACCCCGCCGGCGTGCGGCAGGAGGCGGGGGTGGGACGCCTCGAGCAGCCGCACGAGCTCGCGCGCGAGCTTCTCCTCGGCCCGCAGCCCGCCGGGGGTCGAGATCGCGACGGTGCGCTGGCCGTCCACGCGGATCCGCTCCCGGCCCAGCGTGCCCGCCGCCACGGCCGCCTCGAGCCCCTCGGCCGCGAGCACCGCGTCGACCTTCAGCAGCCGCGACGCCTCGGTGACGACCTGGTCGCGGGTGAGGTACTGGTGGCCGTCGCGCCGGCGACCCGCGGTGACGGCGGCGCGTGCACCGGCGGCCAGACGGCGCGGGTCGTCGGGGCGCAGCCCGAGCACGCGTGCGAGCGCGTCGACGTGGGCGAACCGGCACCGTTCCACCTCGAGCAGGGCGTACGGGTCGGCGCGCGCGACGTCGGGGGCGTCGGCACCGAACCTCGCGTGGACCGCGCGGACCACGTCGAACGGGATCCCCGCGGGCTCGGCCATGCGGGCGAGCTCCGACAGCGACTGGCCCGCGACCCAGGCGGCGTGGAGCTGGTCGGCGACCGTGCGGTCGAGACCGGCCTCGGCGACCAGCCGGTCGGGCCCCGCCTCGATGGCCGCTCCGGCCGCGTCGCCGAAGGCGTCGAGGACCCGCTCGAGGTCGTCCGGGTCGATCTCGCGGAACCGGTCGGACAGCAGGAAGGCCTTCAGCCCCGCCTCGGTGGTGGGCGTGACCTGCTCGTAGAGCACCGCCTCGAAGGTGCGCCCGTACTTCGGGTGGTCCTTCCAGCCGCCGACGAGGCGGACGGTCTGGCCCTCGACGAGGTCCGACAGCGGCCCCGAGCACCGCGCCCCGGCACCGTGCTCCGCGCCGACCTCCGGTCCCAGCTCCACGACGCCGAAACCGGTCGCGGTGTCGGCGTAGAGCACGCCGAGCACCTCGCCGGTCAGTTCGTCGCCGGAGAACAGGGTCGCCATCGGGCCGGAGCGTACGACCCGGGTGCGACGAGGCCCGGCACGCGGCCCGGCGACCTGGGGACGCCGGTCGCGTCGGAGGGTCGTTCAGCCGAGCCCGGCGCTCTCGCGGCGCGCGTCGATGGGAGCGGCGGCCTCGCCGTACGGACGGTCGCTCCCCTCCGGGGCGAGGTCGGCGGGCGCCGGGTGCTCCTGCATCCGGGCGTGGAGGACCCAGCCCGTCGCGGTCCCGGCCCCGAAGCCCCCCAGGAACCACAGCAGCGTGCGGAGACGGGACCGGCGCTTCACGGACGCCGGCGGCTCGATCCGGGCGGCGACCTCGCGGCCGCGCTCGGCGAGCCCGCCGGTGAGGCCCGCCAGGAGCGTCAGGACCTGGGAGAGGACCGCCGGGAGGAACGACAGGGAGGACAGGGCGGTGCGTGCGCCGCCCGCGACGGTGGCGGAGACGCGTCGGGCGCCGGGCTCGACGGCCTCGGCGACGTCGGCCATCCGCTCGCGGGCGATCCCGGCGCCCTCGCGGGCGCGTCCGCCGGCCTCGGCCAGGAGGTCGCGGGCGGGCTCGAGGCGGTCGGCGACCCGGTGGGCGGTGTCGGTTCGGCTCATCGTGCTGCTCCTGCTCCGGGTGGGCCCGTTCGTGCGGAACGGCAGCCGTACGCAACGGCTGCGTCCGACGCTAACGGGCGGGGGACGCGACCGCCGGGCTCTACCCTGCCCCCGTGACCACCGTTGTGCTCCGCCTCCTCCTCGCGGGCTGGATCGTCGTGATGCTGGTCCGCGCCGCGCGGGCCGCCTGGCGCCAGCGCGACCTCGCGCTGGCCGTGTGGCGGCGGATCCGCTGGCGGCACCTCGCCGGCGCGCTGGGACTGCTGGCCCTGGTCGGGACCCTCGCGACCGTGCTCCTGACGTACGTCCCCGGGATGTCCCTGGGCCTCGGGAGCCTCGTGGGCGCCTCGGGCAACGCGGTGTTCCTCCCGCTGGAGGAGGCGGCCGCCCGTGCGGGCCCGGTCCCGAGCTCCGGGCCCGACTGGGTCCTCATCGCGCTCGCGACGGTCTTCCTCGGTGGCCTCGTCCTGCTGTTCCCGTGGCTGGCGTTCGTCGAGGAGGAGGTCTTCCGGGCCGGCCTCGAGGACGCGTCGTGGCGCCGGGAGGTGGCCACCGCCGGGGTCTTCGGACTGGCGCACCTCACGATGCTCGTGCCGATCGGCGCGGCCCTCGCCATCGCCGTGGCGGGCTTCCTCTACGGGCGGGCGTACCGCGCCGCCTACCGGCGGGGGGACGGCCGGGCGGTCCCGTCGGCGGTCCTCGGCGCCTACCGGCCCACCCGGCGGGCCAGCGAGGCGGCGGCCCGCAGCCGAGCCCGCGCCGCCGGCGCCCCGGCACCGTCGCCGACGGACGGCGCGTCGACCGCGGTGGCGGTCGACGTCGCCCCCGAGCGCCGGCAGGCCGAGGCGGTGCTCGCGGCCACGGTGTGGCACGCGACGTTCAACACGACCGTCGTGGCCGTGGTGTGGCTCGCGATCGTCGTCACCGCCGCGGCCCCGTAGGGCGCTCACTCACCGCCCGCCCCCAGCGCAGGTCGGTCGTGGCACCGATCCGGTCGAGCAGCTTCCCCGGTGGGCCGACGAGCGACGGGGCGACGACCCCGGCCGGCACGGTGCCGGCGACCAGGCGCTCGACGACGGTCGTCACCGAGGCCGCGGTCAGGGTGTGCGGACCGGTGCCGTACGCCCACGCCCGCCCGACCGTGGTGTCGCTCGCCACCTCGGCGACGCACGCCCACCGTGCCCCCTCCCGGTCGGCCGCAGACCCCCCGCGGGACCTCCCGGGCGCGGGTCCGAGGAGCGATCGGAGGCGCTCGCGGGCCGGTTGCCACCGGGCGACGTTGCCGAGGAACTGCAGGCTCTCGGAGCCCGGCGTCGACAGCGACAGGTAGGTGCGCACGAGCCTCGCGTCCGGCCGGTGGTCCGGCACGCTCAGGGGCTCCAGGCCCGGCACCGCGGCGGCGTGCCGGGGACCCACCGGGCGGGGGAACCAGGCGAGCCGCCGGTGCTCGGCGAGGCGCTCCTCGACGAGACGTCCCTCGACGCTGGCGAGGACGGGTGCCCCGAGCAGGGTCGCCAGCGAACGACGGGTGCCGGCCGATGACGTGCGCCACAGCCCCTGGGGGAAGGCGTACGCCACGTGCACCTCGCACGGGCCGTCGACGTGCTCGCCGGCGAGCGCCACGAGCAGGTCCCCCGGCGCCCCGGCGGCGCCGGCGCCGGGCACGACCGTGACCCCCGTGGCGACGGCGCGGTCGTGCTGCGTCGACCGCGCCCACGCCACGAACGGCTGCTCCGCCGTCGTGTCGACGTAGTCCGCGCCGGCGTCGAGCGCCGCCTCGAGCACCACCCGCCCGAGGGCGTCGAAGGGCCCGATGGCGGTCACGACGGTGGACGCGCCGGCGAGGAGGGCACGGACCCGACCCGGCTCGGTGAGGTCGAGCTCCGCGAGCTCGACGTCGGCGGCGCGGTCACCGAGGGCGGCCTCCGTCCGGGTCCGCGAACGGCCGGCGGCGACCACGGCGAAGCCCCGCTCGGCGAGCGCCGCGACGACGAGGCGGCCGGTCTCGCCGCTGGCGCCGAGCACCACGATCCGCTCGCGCGACACGCTCCGAGACCTCCGGGATGGATGCCGGCAGGCTACCGGCGGCCTTACGTGACTCCGGACGTCGCCGGTGCGAGGATGGGCCGCCCCGACGGACCGAGAGCGCGGTGACGAGCACCGAGGAACGAGCGACCCCGCCTGCGGGGGCGGTGCTCGTGCGCGTGTTCGCCCACGGGTTGTCGTGGGTCCGCTCGCTGCCCGTGGTCCCCGACGGGGCCACCGTCACGGCCACGGTCTCGAACCCGCGGTTGCGCCGGGTGCCGGCCGACGACCTCGTCTCCCACGGCTACCGCGTGGTCGGCACGTCCGCGACGCGGCCCCGGGGCGCCGGCGACGTCGTCGATCTGCTGGTGCCCCGCGAGCTGCGGCTCGCGCACGAGGGCTGGTTCCGCGAGCTCCTCGGGCTGGCCGACCGCGCCTTCGACTGCGACCTCGGACCGGTGCGCCGGCTCCTGGGCGCCGAGCTGGCGCTGCACGCCGCCGCCGCCGGGCCGACCCCCGTGGGCGCCCCGGACGACCGCCGCGCCTGATCGAGCGCCGCGCTGCCGAGGGCCCATCGCTC
>JAHWJY010000178.1 GCA_019348135.1 Actinomycetota bacterium | reverse complement strand
TCCAGGAGGACCGCGTTGGCACGCGTGAAGCTCTTGTCGGCCATGGCCTACGACCATGAGGGGTACGAGGCCGACGGCGTCGCCGACCCGGTGATCCGCATCCTCGGCGAGTTCCCGGCGCCGGCGCGGCCCTTCAACGTCCACCGTGTCTACAAGGGCGCGCAAGGGGTGTACGAGGAGGGCCTGCTCCTGCTCGACCCCGAGGGCCTCGTGATCTGGGAGCGCGGCCCGCAGCTGATCGAGCTGCGCGGGATGATGTTCGAGGACCTGTTCCGCTCGTCGGTGAAGGCCGACCTCGAGATCGAGTCGCCGGGCGAGCACACGCTCGTCTTCCTCCTCGACGGCACGGAGGTCGGGCGCATCCCCGTCTTCATCGACGCGCCCCAGTCGGTGCGCTCGGCGGGTGCCCTGTCCCAGGCGGCGGACGCGGCGCTGAAGAAGGGGTCCATCCTCTGGCTCACCATCCCCCAGCTCGATGGCTCCGAGGTGTCCCGGCCGGCGTGGTACGTCCAGCAGGGAACGAAGGTGTTCGTCGTCAAGGGCGGCCACGAGCAGGAGCTGCCCAACCTCGAGAACTGCGACGTCGTCACGATGCACGTGAAGTCGAAGGACGTGAAGGCGAGCATCGGCGAGCTGCCGGTCTCGGTCCGCGTGATCGAGAAGCCGAGCGACGAGTTCGACCGCATCGCGACGCTCGGCATGGGGACCCGGCTGAACCTCCCGGACGGCGAGGGCGCGCTCGACCGTTGGCGCGACGAGTGCACGGTGGTCGAGCTCACCCCCGTCGCGAGCTGAGGCCCACCGGCGTCAGCTGCTGACCCGTTCGGCGCGCTCGCCGGCGAGTCGCCGCCCGCGCCGTCGGGTCCCTGCGACGAGGACCGTGGCCGCGGCCGCCGACACCAGGAACGTGGCACCCACCAGCACCCAGGTCCGGTCGGCCGGGCGCTCGGACGCGGCCCGGACGGCCCGCATCTCCCCGATGGGCAGCGTCCAGGTGAGGGTCCGTCCCCGGCGTGCGTCGGCGTCGTGCGCCACGGGTCGGCCCGGCAGCGTCAGCCGCAGGTCGTAGCGGGCCGCCGCCCCACCTTCGCGGCGCAGGAGCTCCTCGAGGTCCTCGATGTCGAACGTCACGCCGTCGCCGGTCGCGCCCGTGGTCGTGGGGAGCCGGAGCCCGGCGTCCGCCCGGAACGCCACCCGCCCCTCGTCGTCCACGCGCAGCTCGACGTCCGACAGCACGGCCGGGTCGGCGTCGTCGAGGCCGGCGTGGAGCTCCTCGACCCGTGCGGCGAGCTGGCCGGGTTCGTCGAAGGTGGTCCGCAGCCGGACCTCGCGACCGTCGTCGCGGTCGAGCTCCTCCAGCTCCCAGTCCGACGCCGCCGCGTCCGCGTCCGCGAGCCCGAGGCTCAGGTCGACGCCGGCGTCGTCCAGCAGCTGTTCCAGCTCGCCGTCCACCGCCACGGCCACCTCGAGCGTCCCGGACCCGTCGGCGGCGATCCCGATGTCGGTCGCGAGCGACAGCTGGCACCCGGACGCGAGCACGGCCAGCACGAGGGCGGAGAGGAGGCGGCGGTTGCGCACGGGAGACCTTCGACGGACGGGCCGGCCCAGCGCCTACCTTCAGCGCCGGCGCGCGGAGGCTAGCTCGGACGTGTGCGCGCCCCCCGACGCGGGGCGACCGCGTGCGCACGCGGACCTTCAGCGGGCGGTCGCACCGGCCGACGCTAACCAGGGAACGACCGGAGGCACACGGAGTGGCACGCGAGCGTCGCAGGCGACTGGGGGAGATCCTCGTCGCGTCAGGGACCCTGACGGAGTCCCAGCTCGAGGATGCCCTCGCAGCGCAGAACCACGACGGCGAGCGCCAGCGCCTCGGCGCCACCGTCACCCGCCTCGGCTTCGCGACCGAGGACGCCATCGCCGAGGCCGTCGCCACCCAGCTCGGCCTCGAGACGGTCGACCTGTCGCGGGTGGGGCCCGAACCCGATGCGCTGTCCCGGGTGCCCCGCCAGCTCGCCGAGCGGCACCACGTGCTGCCGCTGAAGGTCGAGCCGGGCCAGAACCTGCTCGTCGCGATGTCGGACCCCACCAACGTGTTCGCGATGGACGACATCAAGTTCAGCAGCGGCCTGCGCGGGGTCCGTGCCGTCGTGGCCACCGAGACCTCGATCACCGAGGCCCTCCGGCGCACCTACGGCACCGACACGGGCGCGCTCGACATCGTCGAGGGCATGGCCGACGGCGACGTGCAGACCGTCGAGGAGGAGGACGACCTCGCCACCGTCGCCGGCGACGACCAGCCGATCATCCGCCTCGCGAACGCGATCCTCGCCGACGCCGTCCGCACCCGCGCCTCCGACATCCACGTCGAGCCCGAACGCGACCGCGTCCGCATCCGCTACCGCATCGACGGCATGCTGCGCGAGACCATGCGGGTGCCCAAGCACATCGGTCCGGCGCTCCTGTCACGCCTGAAGATCATGTCCTCCCTGGACATCGCCGAGCGTCGGCGCCCCCAGGACGGCCGTTCGATGATCCGGGTCGAGGGCCAGGAGGTCGACCTCCGCGTCTCCACGATGCCGACGATGTTCGGCGAGACGATGGTCATGCGCCTGCTCCGCAAGGGCGCCGAGCGGCTCGACATCGACGACCTCGGCATCTCCCCGGACGCCCGCGCGATGTTCGAGTCGGCGCTCGACCGCCCCCAGGGACTGATCGTGATCACCGGCCCGACCGGCTCCGGCAAGACGACGACGCTGTACGCCGGCCTGTCGATCATCGCCGACCCCGTCCGGAACGTGATCACGCTCGAGGACCCCATCGAGTACCAGCTCGAGGGCGTCAACCAGACCCAGGTGAACCCCAAGATCGACCTCACCTTCGCCCGCGGGCTGCGCACCGTGCTGCGGCAGGACCCGGACGTGGTGATGGTGGGCGAGATCCGCGACCGCGAGACCGCCGAGCTGGCCATGGAGGCGTCGTTCACGGGCCACCTCGTGCTCTCCACGCTGCACACGAACGACGCCCCGGCCACGATCGTGCGGCTCGTCGACCTCGGGGTCGAGCGCTTCCTGATCGCCTCGTCGATGATCCTCGTCGCCGCCCAGCGGCTGTGCCGCAACGTCTGCCCGCACTGCGTCGGTGAGGCCGAGCCCGACGAGCGCGTGCTCCGGCGTCTGGGGCTGCAGCTCGAGGACATCGCCGGCGCCGAGCTCGTGCGCGGCACGGGCTGCCAGCGCTGCGAGCAGACCGGCTTCCTCGGACGGACGGCCCTCCTCGAGGTCCTGCCCATCACCCCCGAGATGCGGGAGCTCATCATCGAGGGCGGGTCCGAGACCGACATCGGCCGCCTCGCACGGCAGCAGGGCATGCGCACCCTCCGGGAGGACGGCATCGCCAAGGCGCTCGCCGGCATCACGACCCTCGAGGAGGTCCTCCGCGTCACCCCCGAGGAGTCCGTGCGCACGAGCCGCTGTCCCTCCTGCAACGTGGTCGTCGGCGACGACTTCCTCTTCTGCCCCAACTGCGAGGCGAGCCTCCGCGGCGATGCGTGCTCCGAGTGCGCCAACCGCCTCGAGCCGGGCTGGACCACGTGCCCGTACTGCCGCACCGCGGTCCCCGGCGCGGACGCTCACGCGTCCCACCGCTCCCCCGTCTCGCTGCAGCTCGTCGAGCAGGTGGCCGCGAGCCGCGCCGCCGTCGACGCCCGGCACGCCGTCGCCGTCGTGCCGGACCCGGGCGACGCCACCACGGTCCTGGTCGTCGACGACGACGGCTCGATCCGCGACCTCTTCGGCCTGCTGCTCGACGAGGACTTCACGGTCCTCGAGGCGGCGGACGCCGAGTCGGCGCTCCTCATGCAGGAACAGCACCGGCCCGACATCATCATCCTCGACTACAAGCTGCCCGACGCCGACGGCATCGAGGTCACCCGCCGCATCCGCGCGGGCGAGGACGGCACGCGCGTCCCGATCCTGATGGTGACCGGCTCCGCCGACTCCGCGGTCGAGGTCGAGGGCCTCCTGGCCGGCGTCGACGACTACCTCACCAAGCCCTTCGACGAGGACGTCCTGCGGGCGCGCCTGACCTCGCTCCTCCGCCGCCGCGTCACGACTCCCTGAGGATCCTCGGCCTCCGGGAGCGCCGGTACCATCGGCCACGACCACTCCCTCCGCCGAAGGTGCCGCTGTGCCCACCAAGGAACAGGTCCTCGAGGTCCTCGCGACCGTCGACGATCCCGAGATCAACAAGCCGATCACCGAGCTCGGCATGGTCGAGGACATCGCCATCGAGGGCTCCCGCGTGGGGGTCCGCATCAAGCTGACCGTCCCGGGATGCCCGCTGAAGGACACGATCACGCGCGAGGTCACGGCGGCCGTCCGGACCCTCGACGACGTCTCCGACGTCCAGGTCTCCTTCGGCTCGATGACGGACGCCGAGCGACAGGAGCTGTCGTCCTCGCTCCGCGCCGATCGCGGCGCCGCCAACCCCGGCATGGAGATCTCGTTCGCCAAGGCGGACTCCAAGACCAAGGTCATCGCGATCGCGTCCGGCAAGGGCGGGGTCGGCAAGTC
>JAHWJY010000177.1 GCA_019348135.1 Actinomycetota bacterium | reverse complement strand
AGGAGGCGACCGAGGACGCCGAGGACAGCGAGCTCGACCGCATGCACATCGGACGCATCGGCGTTCCGGGCGAGGACCTCGAACGCCTGGTCGTCGACTGGCGTGCACCCGCGGCGGCCGCCTTCTACCAGGCCACCCCGCGCGAGCCGATGGGCGTCGTCCGGCGACGATCGCTCCTGTGCCGTGCGGACCGGGTGCTGGACCTCGAGGACGACCTGCTCGACGAGGAGGGGGCGACCCGCTCCGGCCTCGAGCTCGTGGGGGAGGGGGCGCTGCTGGCCGCGGTGTCGCGGGCCCGTTCCGAGCACATGCGCGACATCGTCGCGACGATCCAGGCCGAGCAGGACCGCATCATCCGCGCTCCCTCGCGCGGCATCCTGGTCGTCCAGGGGGGGCCGGGGACCGGCAAGACCGCCGTCGCGCTGCACCGCGCCGCCTACCTGCTGTACGCCGAGCGTGAACGGCTCGAGCGTCGGGGCGTGCTCCTGGTCGGGCCCACCCGTGACCTCCTCCGGTACATCGAGCGTGTGCTGCCGTCGCTCGGGGAGCAGTCGGTCCGTCTGCGCACGCTCGGTTCGCTCGTCGACGGGATCGACGCGTCGCGTCGCGAGCCCCCGGCACGGGCGCGTGTCCTCGGCGACGCGCGGATGGTCACCGTGCTCCAGCGCGCCATCGAGCTGGCCGCCCCGGACCTCCCCGACGACGAGCCGCTCGCCTTCGACGGACAGCCCTTCACCTTCCACCGCGACCAGGCCGCGGCGGTCCGTCGCGACACCGCGGGCGCCAACCTCCCCTACAACGAACGCCGGGAGCACGCCCGGTCGGCGCTGCTGCGCGGGCTGTGGCGGGGGTGGCGGCGCCGGCACGAACGCAGCGCGGAGGCCGGGGAGCGTCGACGGTACGACGGCGACGAGCTCCAACGGCTGCACGAGGCGTTCCGCCGGCACGTGGGCGAGTCCGCGGAGGTCGCGGACCTGTTGGACGCCGTCTGGCCGCACCTCGGCCCGGTCGAGGTCCTCACCGGGTTCTGGTCCGACCCGGACCTCCGGGCGCGGGCCGCTGCGGACGTGCTCGACCCCGCGGAGGTCGCGGAACTCGACGGCCGCGGGGCCGAGCTCCCCTGGAGCCTCGAGGACGTGGCCCTCCTCGACGAGCTCGATGCGCTCCTCGGTCGTGCGGACCGACCGGACGACGAGGACGAGGACCTCCCGCTCGACGACGGCTACGCCGAGGTCACGACCTTCGCCGACCGCGCCGCGGTGCGGTTGGACCCGGACGAGCCGGACCTGTTCGGCCACGTCGTGGTCGACGAGGCCCAGGACCTGTCACCGATGCAGTGGCGGATGATCGCCCGGCGCGGTGCCGGCGCCTCGTACACGCTCGTCGGTGACCTCGCGCAGGCGTCGGGTGCGTGGACGCCCGACTCGTGGGCCGACGCGGTCCGGCCGCTCGGTCCACGTCCACGCGCCGAGTTCGAGCTGACCGTGAACTACCGCACGCCGAGCGAGGTGATGGAGCTGGCGGGACGCGTCCTGGCGGAGGCGGCGCCCGGGATGCGTCCCCCCCGGTCCGTGCGCGACGCCGGCGAGTGGCCGCGCGTCGTCCCGGCGCGGGACGGTGTCGCCGCGCTCGCGGCGGACGAGGCACGGGCGCTCTCGGCCGCCCTGGACGAGGGGACCGTCGCCGTGCTCGCGCCGGCGGCCCTCGTGGGCGAGCTCGAGCGCCGCCTCGCGGACGACGACGTCCGCGTCCTCGAGGCGCAGCTCGCCAAGGGGCTCGAGTTCGACGGCGTCGTCGTCGCTGCCCCGACGGACATCGTCGCCGAGGCCGCGGACGGGCTGCGTGCCCTCTACGTCGCGCTCACGCGCGCGACCCAGCGTCTCACCGTCGTGCACGGGGACGACCTGTCGCCCGTCCTCGCGGGGATCCTGGCGGCACCCCGCGGTGGGGACGGCGGCAGGGGGACGGCCGTCTGAGCCTCCTGCGGTCGGCGACCCCGACGCTACGCTCCGCTGCGAGGACCGGGCCGGGTCCGGCGAGGGGACACCAGCGGTGGCACAGGTCGGCTTCGACGGCTTCGACGGCTTCGACGTGCGGGACGCCGGGACCATCTTCCAGTCGGCCGCCACGCCCATGACGGTCCTCGCGCGCCGTCCCGACGGGCACGTCGAGGTCCTCGCCGTGAACCCGGCGGGCGTCCGCGTCACGGGCTGGGACCCCGTCGAGGTGCGTGGCCGCACGCTCGGCGAGCTCTACCCCGAGGACCACGCGGCACGGACGGAACGGCTGCTCGCGGAGCTCGACCGTCCGGGCGCGGTCGTGGACTACCGCGTCGAGGCCGAGGTTGCGACCGGCCGGCGCGCCTACGAGGTCCACATCATCGGCCTCGGCGCGCGCGACGACGCCTTCCTGGCGCTGTCGATGAGCCGCGACATCACGCGGCGTGAGGTGGCCGAGTCGGCGCTCGACGAGACCCAGGCGCTGGCCCGGATCGGCCACTTCTCCTGGAACCTCGAGACCGACGAGCTCACCTGGACCGACCAGATGTACGAGCTGTTCGGGCTCCCCCGGACGATGGCGGTCGTCAGCGCGGACATCTTCCAGACCATCGACGACCCCCAGCAGCTGCGCGACCGGATCGACGAGGCCGTCGCGACCGGTGGCAGCTACGAGGCCGAGTTCACGTTCACGCGGTCGGACGGCGAGCGGCGTCGCGCGATGGCCCGCGGACGGGCCCTGCGTGGCCGGGACGGCACCGTGGTCCGCATCGCCGGCACGACCCAGGACGTCACCGAGCAGCGCGAGGCCGAAGCCCACGCGGCGGCGGCGGCGGGCGCTCGGGTGCGACAGGCGCAGGCGCTGGAGCTCAACGACGACGTCCTGCAGGGCCTCGCGACCGTCCGCGTCGCCCTGATGGAGGGTGACCACGACCTCGCCCTGCACGTCGTCGACCGGACGATGGACGCCGCCCGCGCGATCATCTCGGACCTCCTCCGCGACCACCTCGGGACCGGCCCCGTCCCGGGCGATCTCGTGCGCGCCCGGTCGACCACCCGGGAGGACGGAGCGTGACGCCACCCTTCCGGGTCGTGCTCGTGGACGACGCCTCCGACCTCCGCCTGCTGATCGGCCGGCTCCTCGAGCGTGACGGCCGCTTCGAGGTGGTGGGGCAGGCCGCGGACGGCGCCGAGGGCATCCGCGCCGTCGGCGAGCACCGCCCGGACCTGTGTCTGCTCGACCTGTCGATGCCGGTGATGGACGGGCTCGAGGCGCTCCCGCGGATCCTCGAGCAGTGTCCGGGGACGAAGGTCGTGATCCTCTCGGGCCTCGATGCGCGACAGATGGAGCGGACGGCCCTCGACCTGGGCGCCGCGGGCTACCTCGAGAAGGGCAGGGCCTTCGACCGGCTGGCCGACGCGCTCGTGGACATCGTCACCGCCTGACCCGGCAGCGGCGCCCCGCGGTGCGGGAGCACGCAGGCCTGGCGTTACGCTGGGCGGGTTCCCACGACCCCGTCGCAAGCGAGCCCCCCGTGGCCGATCTCGCCGCACTCCAGGAGACCGCCCTCGCCGCGCTGCGCGCAGCGGGGACGGTGGGGGAGCTGGACGAGGTCCGTGTCCGGTTCACCGGCAAGCGCTCGGAGCTCGTCGCCGCGCAGGGCGAGATGCGTGACCTCGCGCCGGAGGAGCGCAAGGTGCAGGGACAGGCCATCAACGCGTTCAAGGGCGCCTTCGAGGACGCCTACGAGACGCGTCGGCAGGCGCTCGTGGCCGCCGAGCTCGACACGCGTCTCCGGGACGAGCGCCTCGACCTCTCGCTTCCCCCCCGCCGCGTCCCCCCGGGGCGACCGCACCTGCTGACGCAGGTCCTCGACGAGATCGTCGACGTCTTCGTCGGACTCGGCTACCGGGTCGCCGAGGGCCCCGAGGCGGAATCGGCCACGTACAACTTCGACCTGATGAACATCCCGCCCGACCATCCGGCGCGGCAGGAGATGGACACCGTCTACGTCGCCGTCGAGGACGGGACGGCGGTCGGGGACGGACCCCCCCGTGAGGTCGTCCTGCGCACGCACACGTCACCGGTCCAGGCGCGGGTGATGACGACGACGGCGCCGCCCATCGCGGTCGTGGTCCCGGGGCGGGTCTTCCGCGCCGACGCGGTGGACGCCACCCACTCACCCGTGTTCCACCAGGTCGAGGGTCTGCTCGTCGACGAGGGCGTGACCATGGCGGACCTCCGCGGCACCCTGCTGACCTTCGCCCGGGCGATGTTCGGCCCGGAGCGCGACGTCCGGCTGCGCCCCTCGATGTTCCCGTTCACGGAGCCGTCGGCCGAGGTGGACGTCTCCTGCGGCTTCTGCGCTTCGAGCCGCGCCTCTGTCGGCGACTCCGACGGCGGTCCCTGCCGGGTCTGCTCCGGGACCGGCTGGATCGAGATCCTCGGGTCCGGGATGGTCGACCCGGCGGTGCTGGCCGCGTGCGGCATCGACCCCGACCGCTACAGCGGGTTCGCCTTCGGCGTCGGTGCGGAGCGGGTCGCGATGCTGCGTCACGGCGTCACCGACATCCGCGAGTTCTTCGAGGGTGACGTCCGCTTCCTCGCCC
>JAHWJY010000176.1 GCA_019348135.1 Actinomycetota bacterium | reverse complement strand
GTCGCGATCAAGAAGAACGAGGAGAAGGCCGAGGAGCTCGTCGAGAAGGTCCTCGCCGACGCCCACGACATGTGAGGACTGCGTACGCTCCTCCTCCGCCGGTCCCCCGCACGCGATCGAGGAGCAGGAGTGGGCACGCCTCCGACGCGCGGCGCGCTCGTGATCGTCGAGCTCGTGCGGCTCGCCGTGGTGCTGGTGCTGACCGCGCTGGGGTTCGGGATCGGCCCGGCAGCCGCGGGCATCATCGACGACGGTGATCCCGACCGCACGAAGCTCCTCACGTCGGTCCTGGGGGCACTGCTCGGCTACCTCCTCGGAGGCGTGCTGGGCCGACAGGTCATCCGGGGTGTCGACCGCGCGCAGGACCGGCTGTCGCGCATCGATTCGGCCCTGCTCGTCTCCGCCGTCATCGGCGGCACGCTGGCCGCTGCGCTCGGGGTCGTGCTGGCCGCACCCCTGCTGTTCCTGCCCTCCCGGATCGTGGCGATCCCCACCGCGCTGGCGGTCGTCGCGACGCTGGCGTACGCCGGCGGCCGCCTCGGCGCGGCCCGCGGCGGCGACTTCTCGCGCTACATCGGGGTGCGCGGGCGGCTCGAGGTCAAGAGCCCCAGTCGCGGTGGTGGCACGAAGCTCCTGGACTCGAGCGCCCTGATCGACGGGCGGCTCGTCGAGGTCGCCCGGGCCGGGTTCCTCGAAGGCACCCTCGTGGTGCCGGTGTTCGTGCTCCACGAGGTCCAGGCGATGGCCGATTCCGAGGACCGTCGCCGGCGAGCGCTGGCCCGGCGCGGTCTCGACGCGCTGAAGACCCTCCAGGAGGAGGGGCTCGTGGCCGTCGAGATCAGCGAGGAGGACGTCCCGCAGCACCGCGAGGTCGACGCCAAGCTGGCGGCGCTGTGCCGCAAGCGGCAGGCCGCGATGGTGACCGTCGACGGCAACCTCGCCCGCGTCGCGGAGATCAGCGGTGTCCGGGTGCTGAACCTCCACGCGCTCGCGGACTCGCTGCGGCCGCCGGTGATCCCCGGAGACCGCATCGACCTCCGGCTCGTCAAGACCGGGACCGAGCCGGGCCAGGGCGTCGGGTACCTGGCGGACGGGACGATGGTGGTCGTGGAGCAGGGCGGGGACCTCGTCGGCAGCGGCGTCACCGCCGACGTGACGTCGATCATGCAGAACCGTCAGGGACGGATGCTGTTCGCCACGCTGGCCGACGAGTCCGGGGCGTGACGCGCGAGTCGGTCGTGCTCGTCGCCGCCGGCGCCGGCGAACGGCTCGGGGCCGCCGCCAGCGGACCCAAGGCCCTCGTGACGGTCGCGGGCACGACCCTCCTCGAGCTGGCCCTGCGCGGGCTGCGGGACGCCGGCGTCCGCGACATCGTGGTCGTGCACACCCCCGGTCACGCCCGCGCGTTCGCCGACGTCGCCCGGCGGCACGCCGTCACCCGGCTCGTACCGGGAGGGGAGACCCGCACGGCCTCGGTGCGCGCGGGGCTCGACGAGGTCGAGCTCGCGACCGAGGTGGTCGCCGTGCACGACGCGGCCCGCGCACTGACGCCGGCGACCGTCATCCGGGCGGTGCTCGACGCCGTCCGGGGCGATGTCGTCGCGGTCGCTCCCGCGTTGGCGGTCCCGGACACGCTCAAGCGGGTCGTGGCCGGCGAGGTGGTCGCCACCGTCGACCGCTCCGACCTGCAGGCCGTCCACACCCCCCAGGCGTTCGTGCCCGACGTCCTCCGGGAGGCGCTCGCCGGTGCGGACGACGCGACCGACGACCTCGGCCTGGTCGAGCGCGCCATCGCCGAGGGCCGGGTCCAGGGACGCATCGCGCTCGTGGCCGGCTCGCCGCGGGACCTCAAGATCACCTATCCGGAGGACCTCGACCTGGTCGCGTCGCTCCTGGCCGCGGACCGGCTGGGGCCCGCACCGTGAGCGCGGCCCCGCGCGTCGGCTCGGGGCTCGACGTCCACCCGTTCGAGCCCGACGGTCGCGACCGCCCGCTCGTGCTCGCCGGCGTCCGCATCCCGGGGGCGCCCGGCCTCGCCGGGCACTCGGACGCGGACGTGGTCAGTCACGCGGTCGCGGACGCGCTCCTCGGCGCGGCGGCGCTGGGCGACCTCGGCGGTCGCTTCGGCGTCGACCGCCCGGAGACGGCGGGCGCGGACTCGCTCGACGGCCTGCTCGCGGCCGTGGTCGCCGACGTGGTCGCCGCGGGCTTCGGCGTCGGCAACGTGGACGTCACCGTGGTGGCGCAGACCCCGCGGCTGGCCGGGCACCGACAGGCGATGCGCGAGAACCTCGCGCGGGTCCTCGGTGTGGACGTGGACGCGGTCTCCGTGAAGGCCACGACGACGGACGGCCTCGGCAGCATCGGACGGGCCGAGGGCATCGCGGCCTGGGCGACCTGTCTCCTGGTGCGGGCGTGAGCCAGACCGCGATCCCGGAGGCGGAGCACGGCGGCTGGCTCCGGCCGGTGGCGCTCGCGCTCCGGTGGGGCGCGCTCGCCGTGGCGGCCCTCCTCGTCCTCCTCGACCGCCGGCCCGTCCCGGGCGTCTCCCTCGTCGTCGGGGGCGTGGTCCTCGTCGCCCTCGCGCTGTGGCGGTCCGGTCGGCCCCTCGCCGACCCGGCCGGTCGCCGGAACGCCCTGGCCCTCGAGACGACCGTCGCGCTGGCCGTCGTCGTCCTGACGGGTGCGTGGGCGTCCCCGTACAGCCTGTACCTCGCGACGCCGGTGCTGCTCCTCGCCGTCGACCTCGGCTTCGTCCGGGCGCTCGCCGTCGCCGGCGGGGCGACGCTCGCGCTCGCGGTCACCGACGTCGTCGACGACGCTCCCGGCGACCTCGGAGCCGCGACCCAGACCGTGACGCTCATGGTCGCCACCGTCGGCGCCGGCTGGGTCGTGCGTCGCGCCCTGCTCCAGGCGGAGGAGGAGCACGACCGCACGCTCGGCCGGGTGCAGCAGCTCGGACACGTCAACGCCATGCTCTCGACGCTCCACGACCTCGTCCGGTCCATGCCGGCGCCCCTCACCGTCGACGAGATCGTCGGGGTCATCCGCCGCCAGCTCGACGAGCTCTTCGAGGCGGACACCGTGGCGCTGCTGCTCGCGGACGGCGGCGCCGATCGCTGGCGACCCGTCTACGCGGAGGGCGTCCGCATCGCGGCCGAGCTGGCGACCGAGGCGCTGCCGGCCCCCGTCCGCGACCGGGGACCCGCCCAGCGTCCGATCGTCGTCGACGTGCTCGGCCCCGGTGAGGGCCTGCGGGCGGAGTCGCGCAGCGGTGCCTACCTGTGGTTGTGGATGCGCGGGCAGCCCTCGGGGTTGCTCGTGCTCGAGCACGACCGCCCCGGTGGCATCCCGGCGGACCAGCGCGACACCCTCGAGCGTCTGAGCGTCCCCCTGGCGCTCGCGATCGACAACGCCGTCTGGTTCCAGCGGCTGCGCACCGTGGGGGCGGAGGAGGAGCGCCAGCGCATCGGCGCGGCGCTGCACGACCGGTTCGCCCAGTCCCTGGTCTACATCGCGATGTCGCTCGACCGGACGGTCGATCGCCACCCCGGCGACGACGAGCTCGTGACGCTGCGGTCCGACGTCCGCGACACCCTCGCCGACCTCCGCGAGACGCTGCGCGAGCTGCGGCTGCGCGTCACGGACGAACGCGGGCTCGTGCCGGTGCTGGAGGAGTACCTCGAGCGCTTCGGGCAGCGCTTCGGGCTCCTGACCGCGCTCGAGGCCGACGGGTCGGATCCGGTTCGGCCGGCGCTGGTGGTCGAGCAGCAGCTCCTGCGGATCGTCCAGGAGCTGCTGAACCTCGCCGAGCGCGAGGCGGGCGCGACCTCCGTTCGCGTCAACGTCGCGACGGGACCGGGCTGGCTGCGTATCGTCGTGACGGACGACGGTCGCGGGATCCCCGTGCCGGAGTTGGGGGCGGAGGCGGCCGAGCGGTTCGCGACCGTCCGAGAGCGAGCGGATGCCATCGGTGCGGCGGTCGACGTGACCACCGTGCCCGGCGAGGGGACCGACGTGACCGTGACGATCAGGGGACTGCTGTGACGAGGGTGCTCCTGGTCGACGACCACCGCCTCGTGCGTGAGGGCCTGCGCCGGACGCTCGAGGAAGCGGGCTACGAGGTCGTGGGCGAGGCCCGGGACGGCGTCGAGGGCATCGAGCTCGCCGAGCAGCTGCGACCCCACGTCGTCCTGATGGACGTCTCGATGCCGGTCCTCGACGGGCTGACCGCCACCCGGCGGTTGCGCAGCCGGGCGCCCGACAGCCGCGTGGTGATCCTGACGATGCACGCGGACGCCGAGCTGGTCGAGCGCGCCCGCACGGCGGGTGCCGCCGGCTACCTCGTCAAGGACGCCTCCAGCGACGAGGTCATCGACGCCGTCCGGCGTGCGGCGACCGGCCAGCAGGTCGTGGGCACCGGGGTGTCGACCGTGCCGGCGGAGGAGCCCCGGGCCGATCCCGAGCGCGTCGACGCCGCACCGGAGCTGACCCCGCGCGAGGTGCAGATCCTGCAGATGCTCGCCGACGGGTGCACGCCGCACGAGGTTGCGGAGCGTCTGGTGATCAGCCCGAAGACCGTGCGCAACCACCTCACCAAGGTCTACGACAAGCTCGG
>JAHWJY010000175.1 GCA_019348135.1 Actinomycetota bacterium | reverse complement strand
GCGTTGAAGTCGATCGCGAGCCCCCAGGCGTGCATGGACAGGGGCCGGTCCGGCCGCCAGTCGATGTGCCGCGGGACCCAGGCGCCGGCGAACTGCTCGGGCTTGAAGTGACCGTAGAGCCCGGCCTCGTCGACCTCGCGCAGCGCGGCCATCAGCTGGGGTGCCATCAGGCGGTGGACCCGCGTGCGACCCATCCCCGGGATCTCGACGGTCACGATCCACTTCGACACCCAGGCGGGGTCGATCACGATCATGCCGTCGCCGAGGTCGGTGTAGCTGAACGGCTCGAAGTGGGTGCGGCCACCGGTGCCGACGATGCGCGCCGCCTGCTGCCGCTCGGGCGCCTCCCGGACCTCCGCCTTGCCACCGCCGACGGCGCTCGTGAGCGCCTCGGCCGTGGCGGCGGGGTCGACGTCGTCGGCCAGCCCGATGACGAGCGTGTCCACGTCACCTGCGCCGAGGTCGGAGCCGACCTCCCACGGCACGATCAGGTCGGCGAGCGGAGGCGCACCGTTCGAGGCGAAGGCCCCGATGCGGACGGTCGTCGGGCGGGCCGGTCCGGTCAGGGTGACGTCGCTGCCCAGCTCGAGTCCCAGCCGGTGGGCGACGTCGTGGCGGACGACCACGTCGCCCTCGCTCAGCCGCTGCCAGACTCCCGGCTCCTGGGCGGTCACCGCCGGCGTGAGCGGACGGAAGGTCGCCGGATCCACCGCGAGGACCTGCAGGACCTGCGGCGTCCCGTCCGGGCCGAGGACCGACGCGTCGAAGCGCGACGCCCCCGACACGTGCTCCACGCCGGGTACGCCGAAGGCGTCGTAGGGCGTGGCGGACGGCGGCAGACCGCGGACGACGAGGTCCGGTCGCGTGACCTCGACCTCGTCCGGGACCGGGGCCGGCGCGGTGGCCTCGTCGTCGCCGGCCGGGGGCTCGGCGGCCGGCGCCTGGCTCAGTGCCGCGGCCTCCTCGACCTCCATGCCCTCGGTCGGGTCACGCTCGATGGCGGCGTCCGCGGCGAGGATGTCGCCGTCGGCGGCCTCGGTGACCTCACCGCGCGCGGCGCAGGCGGACGCCGCCATGGCGAGGACGGCCAGCCAGGCGACGAGCGACGGGGCACGGGATCGGGACAGGGAGGGCGCTTTCGGGGGGACGGGGTTCTCGGGTGTGGTGGGGGCACCACCTGGGACAACGGCGGAGACCCCGGCAAGGTAACGACCGTGCGGTCCGTGCGCGACGGTCAGGCGGCCGGGGCGAAGGCGACCCGGACGGCCCCACGACCGGGCCCGGCGGCCGCGGTGTCCAACGCCTCGACCGGCTGGTCCAGCGGGAAGACGTGGGTCACGAGGTGGCCGGGACGGACCTCGCTCAGCACGTCGAGGGCGATCTGGAAGGCGCGCCGCCGCCCGGCGGCGACGAGGGCACGGCCCGGGACGTCCTCCACGCCGTAGAACACCGTCCCCGCGACCCGCAGCTCGCGGTGCCACACGAGCGACCAGTCGACCTTCTGACGGATCGCGGTCCCGACGAGCACCACCGTGCCGCCCGGACGTGTCATGCGGAAGCCGTCGTCGATCGTCTGGGGCGACCCGACCGCGTCGAAGACGACGTCGAACCCGGCCTCGAGCACCGGACCCGAGACGGCGTTGCCCCGGCGGTCGCTCCCGAGCAGCTCGCCGGCCGCCTCGACGAGCACGCGGCGGGTGCCGTGCAGCAGCCCGGTCGCCCCGGCGCGCAGCGCCAGGGCGTCGGCCGCGTGGCCGATGCCGGCCACGGTCACGTCGACGTCCGGCGCCAGCTGGGTGAGCGCGTGCACCACGGAGAGGCCGATCGCGCCCGGCCCGATCACGAGCACGCGGTCGCCGGCACGGGGGAGGTTGCGGAGCACGGCGTGGGTCGCGATGGCGGTCGGCTCCGCCAGCACGGCGGAGCGGTCGTCGAGCCCGGCGGGCACGTGGTGGACCCGTTCGAGGGGGGCGACGAGCTCCTCGGCCCAGCCGCCGCCGAAGCGCGCGTCGAAGCCGAAGCCGGCCCCCTGGCCGAGGGTGCCCCGGTCCGCGAAGTGGGCGCACAGGTGGTCGTCGCCCGACGCGCACCGGTCGCAGGTCGCGAAGCCCTTGTGCGTGCAGCCGAGCGTCGGCTCGGCGACCACCCGGTCGCCGGCGCTGAAGCCGCTGCCCGGGTCCGCGTCGACCACCTGGCCGACGACCTCGTGACCGAGCACGATGCCGCCCCGGGGGAAGCCGTACAGCGCCGTGAGGGTCGTGCCGAAGCCGTCGACGCTCAGGTACTTCCGGTCGCTGGCGCAGATCCCGGCGAGCAGCGGCGCGATGCGGACCCACCCGGCTGGCCGCTCCGGTCGCGGGATCTCGGTGAGCCGCAGCGGCGAGCCCGGGCCGCCGTGGAGGACGTCGGAGCGGAAGCGGCCGGCGGTGACCGCGAGGGCCACCCGGTGGGGGGCGAGCGAGAACCTGAGGGCGCGGACCGTCGGCCGGCTCACCGCTGCACGCCCGTCAGCACCGTGCCGGGACGGACCCGGCCGTGCTCGATCCCGCCGTGGACGTAGGTGGGCTTCGTCCCGGGCGAGAGCCGGTGGCCCGTGAGCTCGCTGGAGGGGAAGCACTGGGGGAAGAGCCCGTCCGGGGTGCGGTCGGCGACCAGCGACTCGACGATCATGGAGTCGTACTGCCACGCGGCGAACTCGATGGTGTTCGCGTTCAGCACGACCTCCTGGCCCCAGTCGGCGCGGAACCGCCGCAGCCCGGAGATGCGCGACGACTCCGGCGCCCAGCACTCGGCCGCGATCCCGTTCTCGGAGGACGTCCACAGCCCGCCGTCGGTGTGGAGCACGAGGCTCATGTTGCCGGCGGTGTGGCCGGGCGTCGCGAGCAGTCCGACGCCGGGGCCGAGGAGCACGTCGCCGCCGACGAGGGCGAGACGGTCGGGAGGTAGGTCGAGGTAGGTCTCGGGCTGGTACCAGGGCGCCTGGAGGGGGTGGAGGTGACGCAGCGCCTCCCACTCCTGCGCCTGCGTCAGCAGCGTCGCGTTCGGGAACCACGCGGGCACCGGACGGTCCGTGTACCCGAGGTCGGGCGCCGGCCGGGTCGTGCCGACGAGCCGACGCACGTCCTGGGTGTGGAGGTGGTCGAAGGCGAGGTAGTCGACGTCCTCGGGGTCGATCCCGAGCGCCCGGAGGTGGCCGAGGACGGTCCCGTGGACCGACGTGAGCAGTGACTGGGGGATCGGTGTCTCGGCCTTGAGGCGCGCGAAGAAGGGCGTCCGGTCCCCGAGCTCGTGGTCCGAGGGCTCCCACAGCAGCGTGCGGAGCTCACCGTCGGGGTCGTCCCACTGGACGACGAGCATGCGGTTCGTGATCCACAGGTACGGGGACCGGACGTTGCCGGCCCGCCACAGCCCGAACTCGGTGGGGTAGGGGAGCGTGATGAGATCGCAGGTCGTCACCGCGAGCGGCGTCCCGGAGGCGATCAGCTCGGCCCGCACGTCCGGGACGGCCTCGCGCAGCGCCGCGAGCTCCGCGCCGGGGGGGATGCGGCCGAGCGGCCCGCCGGCGACGACCCCCCGAGCCTCCATGAACGGCGTCAACGCCCGGAAGCGCTCCGTCAGGTCGAGCTCGGGGAGGTCGTACACGTCGGACTCCGGTCGTCAGCGGGCCTCGCGTTGGCGGATCAGGGGTCGACGCAACGCCGCGCTCAGCGCGGCGACCGGTCGCGGATCATGTTCAGCGCCGAGCCGGCGCGGAACCACTCGATCTGCTCGTCGCTGAACGTGTGGCGGGTGGGGATCTCGTGGTCGCTGCCGTCCGCGTGCTCGAGGAGCACGATCACCTCGCTGCCGGGGGCGAGCTCGGTGAGGTTGAGGATCGAGACGCGGTCGTCGACCTGCACCTTGTCGTAGTCCTCGGGGAACGCGAACGTCAGCGGCAGGATCCCCTGCTTCTTGAGGTTGGTCTCGTGGATACGTGCGAACGAACGCACGATGACGGCCCGTGCCCCGCGGAACCGTGGCTCCATCGCGGCGTGCTCCCGCGAGGACCCCTCGCCGAAGTTCTCGTCACCGAAGACGACGAACTCCTGCCCCTGCTCGTGCCAGCGCTTGGCGAGCTCGGGGAGCGGGACCTCCTCGCCGTCCCCGACGACGTCGATCCCCATGCCGTTGTTCGGCGAGAACGCGTTGTCGGCGCCCATGTAGAGGTTGCCGGAGATGTTCTCGAGGTGGCCGCGGAAGCGCAGCCACGGCCCCGCCATGGAGATGTGGTCGGTCGTGCACTTGCCCTTGGCCTTGAGCAGGATCGGCAGGCCGGTGATGTCCTGGCCGTCCCACGCGGGGAACGGCTCGAGCTTCTGGAGACGGTCGGAGGCCGGGTCGATCTCGACCTCGACGCCGCTGCCGGCCGGCGGGACGAACACGTCGACGCCCTCGACGTA
Source organism: Actinomycetota bacterium (assembly GCA_019348135.1). Classification (GTDB taxonomy): domain Bacteria; phylum Actinomycetota; class Nitriliruptoria; order Nitriliruptorales; family Nitriliruptoraceae; genus JAHWJY01. Next base: position 200 of record JAHWJY010000175.1, on the reverse strand, counting down.
GCCACCGGCGGGCATCTCCTCGCCGATCGGCTCGGACAGGCGGATCTCCTCGCCGTCGGGCCCCTCGAGGGCGTCGCGGGTGGGGTCGAAGTCGAGGCGCCCCGACAGCGCCATCGCGACGACGGTCTCGGGGGAGCCGATGAAGGCGAGCGTCTCGGCGCTGCCGTCGTTGCGCTTGGGGAAGTTGCGGTTGAACGAGG
>JAHWJY010000174.1 GCA_019348135.1 Actinomycetota bacterium | reverse complement strand
CCCGATCCCGCCCCGCGCGTCGTGCTCGTCGAGGACGACGACGGCATCGCGCGCCCGCTGGCGGGCGCGCTCCGGAACGAGGGCTACGAGGTCGAGCACGTGACGACCGGACGCGCGGCGCTGCAGGCCGTGGGGCCACGGACGGACGCGGTCGTGCTGGACCTCGGTCTGCCGGACATCGACGGCGTGGAGGTGTGCCGGCGGCTGCGGCGGAGCTTCGGCGAGGACCTGCCGATCCTGGTGCTGACCGCACGGACGAGCGAGACCGACGTGGTCGTGGGCCTCGACGCCGGCGCGGACGACTACGTCACGAAGCCCTTCCGGCTGGCGGAGCTCCAGGCACGGCTGCGGGCGCTGCTGCGGCGCGCGCGGGCGACGGCGGGGGCGCCGGACGTCCTCACGGCACAGGACGTCCGGATCGAGCCGGGACCTCGTCGGGCGTACCGCGGCGACGAGGAGCTCGACCTCACCCCCAAGGAGTTCGACCTCCTCCAGGTCCTGCTCGAGCACGCCGGCCGCGTCGTGGAGCGCGACGAGCTCATGCGACGGGTCTGGGACGAGCACTGGTTCGGTTCGACCAAGACGCTCGACGTGCACGTGAGCTCGTTGCGACGCAAGCTCGGCGACGACCCCGCCGCCCCGCGCTACCTCACGACCGTCCGAGGTGTGGGGCTGCGGTTCGAGCCCAGCACGTGAGGCGCCGGATCCTCCTCGCCACGCTCGCGGTGATCGCCGCCGCGCTGCTCGCGTTCGCCGTCCCGCTCGGCGTCGCCGTCCGGAGCCTGCTCACCGACCGCGCGCTCGACAGCGTCAGCAGCGAGGTGGAGGCGATCGCGCTCTACGTCGAGCGCGAGGCCCGCACGTGCGGCGAGGTCGAGCTGTTCCTCGGCGCGCTGGCGCGCTCCGAGCTCGACCTGTCGTTGCACGGCACCGACGGTCGCGTCCTCGCGACGGAGCCCGGCCACCGGCCGGCGCTCGACGCGGCCGTGGCGATAGCGGCCCGCGGTGGCAGCGGCCGGGCCGTGGGGGACGCGACCCTCGCTGCGGCGGTGCCGCTCGAGTCGCGCGTGTGCGGTCCGGCGATGATCCTGCGGGGCGAGCGACCGACCACCGAGCTCGCCGGCTCGGTCCGCGGGGCATGGGTCGCGATCGCGGCGGTCGGGGCGGGCGTGCTGGCGCTCGCCGCCGTGGCGATGTGGTGGCAGGGTCGGCGGCTGGTCGCACCGCTGGAGGACCTCGCCGGGTCCGCCCGCCGCCTCGGCGACGGGGACTTCACCAGCCGGGCCCCGCGGTCGGGCCTCGAGGAGCCCGACGCCATCGCCGACGCCCTCGACCTCACGGCGGAGCGGCTCGGGCGGGCGCTGCAGCGCGGGAGCGCGTTCGCCGCCGACGCCTCCCACCAGCTCCGGACGCCGCTCACCGCCCTCCGTCTGCACCTGGAGTCGCTCGAGGGGGCCGACCCCGACGCCCTGGCGGCGGCGCTCGCCGAGGCCGACCGGCTCGAGGCGACGGTCGACGAGCTGGTCGCGCTCACGGGGCTCGACGCGCCGGAGCGCGAGGTCGACCTCGGGGCGCTCGTGACCGGACGGGTCGACGCGTGGCGCGAGCTCGCCGCCGCGGACGGGCGTCGGGTCGAGCTCGACGTCGCGCCGACGCCGCCCCTGCGGGTACGGCCCGCCGCCGTCGGGCAGGCGCTGCAGGTCCTGCTCGACAACGCGCTGGCGCACGGCGCCGGGACCGTGACGGTGCAGGTGCGTGCCACCGGTGGGGACCGGGGCGAGGGGCCGGGCGTGCGCATCTGCGTCCTCGACGAGGGGTCGGGAGCCGGCCCGGCGGCCGCGCCGGCGCGCGCCGGCGCCGACCGCGGTGGCGGCCCCCTCCCCGTCCGCGGTGGTCGCGGCCTGGTGCTGGCACGGTCGCTGATCGAGGCCGAGGGGGGACGTCTGACCATCGGACCGGCGGCCCCGCACCGGACGGACCATCCGGGCACGCGTGCCTGCCTGGTGCTCCGGGGCTGAAGGGAGCGCCTCCGTGCGCCGAGGAGTAGGACGTGGCATGGTCCGGATGGGGCGAGGTCGGAGGCAGGCGTGGCGCGCGTCGGAGGAGGCTCGACGGTGCGCGCCGTCGTGCTCGCGCTCGTCGCGGCGGCCCTGCTGGCGGTGCCGGGTGGCGCCCCAGGTAGCGCGCAGGAGCGCTCGGCCGACGAGGTCGCGCGTGAGCTGCAGGAAGCCGAGGAACGGCGGGCGCGGGAGCAGGGCGAGCTGGGCGACGTCCGGGCGGAGCTGACGGCGGCGCGAGCCGAGCTCGTGGCCATCCAGGGTCGTCTGGCCGAGGCGAGGGCACGCCTGAAGGTGGCGGAGGGCCAGCTCGCGCTCGCCGAGGGCGCGCTCGTGTCGGCCGAGGCCGCACGCGAGGCCGCCGGCGAGAACCTCGCGCTGGCCGAGCGGCTCGTGTCCCAGGCGGAGCAGCAGCTGGCGGACGAGGAGCGCGCCCTCGGGCGACAGGTCGCGACGGTCTACAAGTACGGCGCGATGGGCCGCAGCGCCATGTACCTCACGGTCATCCAGCAGGCGCGGACGCCGAACGACGTCGCGGTGAACCTCCACCAGCTCGGATCGGTGATCGACCACCAGGACGGCGTCGTCGAGCGCGTCCGCGAGCTGTCGCGCGACCGCGCCGAGCTGCGCGAGGCCGCGGACGCGACGCGCGTCTCGGCCGAGCAGCGCCAGCTCGACGCCGCCGCCACCCTCGACGTGGTGACCCGCCTGCGGGCGGACGCCGAGGCGTTGACCCGCCAGGTCGCCGACGACGAGGCGCGCCAGCGCGCCGTCCTGGCGTCGTTGGAGGCGAGCGCCTCGGAGCAGAGCGCCCTCCTCGCCGCCGTCGAGCGCGACGTGGCGGCCCTGGGCGACGAGCTCGAGGCCGCGCGTGCACGGCGCGCGTCCGCCGGTGGGTTCACGTGCCCGGTGACGCCGAGCTGGTTCCAGAACGACTGGGGCTTCCCCCGTTCGGGCGGCCGCTCGCACCGCGGGACCGACGTGTTCGCCGACCGTGGCACCCCCGTGGTGGCGGTCGCCGACGGCACGGTCGTGCGCGTGGACCACACGGACAACTACCGGTCCGGCACCTCGCGCGGGGACCTCGGTGGCCGCTCCGTGACCATCCGCACCACCGCCGGCGAGGAGTGGTACTTCGCCCACCTCGACGCCGTCGCCGGCGGGCTGGCGGCGGGCACCACGGTGACCGCGGGTCAGACGCTCGGGACGACGGGGAACTCCGGCAACGCCCGGACGACGCCGCCCCACACGCACATCGAGCGCGAGGTGGGCGGCGAGACCGTCAACCCGTACCCGGCGCTGGACGCGGCCTGCCGCTGACCGACCGTGGGCACCACCACGACCGTGAGCAGCTGAGCCCCGGATGCGGGGATGAGCTGCTCACGGTCGTCCGTCTTGCTCCCGGTCAGCGGGCCGAGACGGCGGCGTCGGTCGGGATCGGCGGCTCCGGCAGCGTGAGCGGCGGCAGGGCGAGGTGGACCATCGGGCCGATGGCGAGCGCGAAGTAGGCCGTGCCCACGCCGGCGGTCCCGCCGAGGAGCCACCCGAGCGCGAGCACGGTGAGCTCGAGCCCCATCCGGACGGCGCCGACGGGCAGGCCGCGCTTCGCGAGCCCGGTCATCAGACCGTCGCGCGGACCGGGGCCGAGGCCGGCACCGATGTAGAAGCCCGACCCGATCGCGAACAACGGCGGCCCCACGGCGAGCAGGCCGATGCGACCCCACAGCGGCTCCGGGGTGTCGAGCCACAGCAGCGTGAGGTCGATCACGACGCCGATCACGACCACGTTCAGGATCGTGCCGAGGCCCAGCCGCTCGCTCAGCGGCAGCCAGCCGAGCAGCACCACGATCCCGACCAGGATGCCGACGGTCCCGATCGGGATGCCGCTCAGTCGGGAGATGCCCTGGTGCAGGACGTCCCACGGCCCCAGCCCGAGGTCGGCGGCGACCATCGCGGCGATGCCGAGACCGCACAGGACGAGGCCGAACAGCAGCCGGGGGAGCCGCCGGCGGACCTCGACGGCGGGGGGGAGCAGGAGTGCGCGCATCGGCGGAAGGTAGCCCCTGCGGCGGTCAGTCCCGTGCCACCGCCTCGACGGCGCCCGCCATCCGGCGCACGGCCTCGGTGAGGACGTCCGGGCGCGTGGCGAGGTTCAGCCGGACGTGGCCGGCACCGCCCGTGCCGAAATCCGGCCCGGGGACCAGTGCCACCCGGCCGCGCTCCAGGAACACCGCGGTGGGATCGTCACCGAGCCCGAGCTCGCGGCAGTCGAGCCACGCGAGGTAGGTGCCCTGCGTCCCGCGGTAGCGCACGGCCGGGAGGTGCTCCGCGAGCAGGTCGTGGAGCAGGCGGACGTTCGCGGCCAGCGAGGTCAACAGCTCGTCGAGCCACGGCGTCGGCGCCCGCGATCGCCAGCGCGGCCTTCGCGCCGGCGAGGTTCCACCCCTTGCTGCCCGAGTGGAGCGCGATGCCGGCGCTCCCGCCGGCGACGGTCAGGTAGGGGACGAACCTCGCCGGCGCGAGCACCAGCGGGGCGTGGATCTCGTCGGCCACGACCCGGCGGGCTGCAGAGCAGGTAGGCGGCGCGGCGGCCACG
>JAHWJY010000173.1 GCA_019348135.1 Actinomycetota bacterium | reverse complement strand
TCCGGAAGTTGTTCGACCGGTTCATCGACATGGAGGTCGTCTTCTCGGAGGACCGGAACCCGCGGATCGTGGACAAGATCCACTGCGAGGTCATCCTCCACGCGAAGGGCAAGTACCTCCGGGCCACCGCTGCGGCCCCCGATCCCATCACGGCGATCGACCGGGCCGAGGCGAAGCTGGCCCGCCAGGTGCGCAAGTACAAGACGAAGGTCGTCGACAAGCAGCGTCGACTGAGTGCCGGCGTGGCCAACGGCAACGGCAACGGCCACGCCCCGGCACCCGTGGCGGTGTCCAGCGGCGCGTCGGTGGAGGCGGAGGCCTGACGCTCGGCGTCGTGGGGGCCCGTTCCCTCCGGGGGGAGGGGGCGGGCCCCTCCGGCGGCCTGCACCGGCGCTCCCGTGCGACCATGTGCGCGTCCGACGGGAGGGCACGTGGTGGCGGGTAGCCGGGACGGTCGCATGGCGGGCGCGGTCGCGCTCGTCACCGGCGGTGCGAGCGGCATCGGACGCGCGACGGTCCGGCGCCTGTGCGAGGACGGGGCCGCCGTCGTCGCCGGCGACATCAACGCCGCCGCGGGCGCCGTGCTGCTCGAGGAGCTGACGGACGCCGGGTTCGGGCAGCAGGTGGCGGTGACCGGGCTCGACGTCGCCGCCGAGGGGTCCGTCGCGGCGGCGGTCGCCGCCACGGTCGAACGGTTCGGCCGCCTCGACTGCCTGGTGAACAACGCCGGCATCGGTGGGGCGTTCGGGCCTCTCACGGAGATCGAGGTCGAGGACTGGGACCACACCCTCGGGGTGCTGCTACGAGGGCCGTTCCTCGGGCTCAAGCACGCGGTCCGCGTGATGCGGGCCCAGGGGACCGGTGGCTCCGTCGTCAACGTCGCCTCGGTCGCCGGCTGGTCGGGCGGTGACGGCCCCCAGGCGTACTCGGCGGCAAAGGCGGGCGTCATCAACCTCACGCGGTCGGCGGCGGTCGAGCTGGCACCGCACCGGATCCGGGTCAACGCCGTGTGTCCGGGGCCGATCCTGACCCCGCTCGTCCACCGCGGCCGGGAGGACGCGATGCGCGACCGACTGGCCCGGCTCCAGCCCTGGCCCGAGCACGGTCGGCCGGAGCACGTGGCCGACGCCATCGCGTTCCTCGCCAGCGGGGAGGCGGCGTTCGTGACCGGTCAGGCGCTCGCTGTCGACGGCGGGCTGTCCGCGGCCGGGCCGAACACCGCGGCGGCCATCGAGACCAACGCCGGCGGCATCGGCCTCGTCGGGGTCAACCACGGCACGACCGGTCGCGCTTCGCTGGTGCGGCGACGCGTGGAGGAGGACCGTCCGTGAGCGCCGCCGCGACACCCCCGGGGCGCGGACCCGGTGACCGCGCCCGCTTCGCGGACGCCGTGGCCTCGGCGAACGTCCCGACGCTGCTGATGGTGCTGGTGCAGCTGACGGGTGACCTGCGCTGGCTCCGTGCCCCGTACACCCCTACCCGCAGCCCCGGCATGGGGCCGAACGACACCGGCGGGCTCGCGCCGGAGCACCAGGCCGAGGTCCGCGCGGCGGCGCTCGAGGCCATCCTCGCGTGGCGGCAGGGCGCGCCGCCGGCGATCCCCGACCCCGACCCCGACCTGCTCGTGCGGATGCTCTCCGTCTCCATGGGTGAGCCGGTCCCGCCCGAGTACGGGCCGATGATGGCGGCCGAGCTGCGAGGGGGGCGGGGCGCCCCGCTCGCGGCGCCGTTGGGAGCCGTCCCCGAGGGCATGACGGCGCTCGTGATCGGCGCCGGCATCTCCGGCCTCTGCGCGGCCAAGGCCCTCGGGGACGCCGGCATCCCGTTCACCATCGTCGAGAAGCACGACCAGGTCGGCGGGACGTGGCTCGAGAACCGCTACCCCGGCGCGGGGGTGGACACCCCGAGCCACCTCTACTCGTACTCGTTCGCGCCCCACGACTGGTCGCGCTACTTCGCCCTGCAGGACGAGCTCCGGGGCTACCTCGACGCCGTCGCCGACGAGCTGGCCCTCCGGCCACACATCCGGTTCGGCACCGAGGTCCGCTGCGCGACGTGGGACGACCGCGCCGGCATCTGGCGGGTCGAGGTCGACGGGCCCGACGGCAGGGAGGAGCTGGAGGCCCGCCTGCTCTTCAGCGCCGTCGGGATCTTCAACCCGCCCGTGATCCCCCGCATCGCCGGCCTCGACGACTTCGCCGGTCCCTGCTTCCACACGGCGAGGTGGCCGGCCGACCTCGACCTCCGCGACCGGAAGGTGGCCGTCATCGGCACGGGTGCCAGCGCGATGCAGGTGGTCCCCGAGGTCGCGGACGAGGTCGACGAGCTGGTCGTGTTCCAGCGGTCGCCGCAGTGGGCCGCTCCGTTCGAGCAGTTCCGGACCCGCATCCCGGAGGGAGAACGCCTCCTGCTGCGCGAGGTGCCGCCGTACCGGTTGTGGTACCGGCTGCGGCTGGGGTGGACGTTCAACGACCGTGTCCACGAATCGCTGGTGGTCGACCCCGCGTGGACCGACCCGGACCGGTCCCTGAACGCGATCAACGACGGTCACCGTCGCTTCTTCACGCGCTACATCGAGGACGAGCTCGGGGACCGGCAGGACCTGCTCCCGGACGTGCTGCCCGACTACCCGCCCTTCGGCAAGCGGATGCTGATGGACAACGGCTGGTTCCGCACGGTCGCGCGCGACGACGTCGAGCTCGTCACCGAGGACATCGATCACCTCGACGCCGACGGGGTCGTGACGGTCGCCGGCGAGCGCCACGACGTGGACGTGGTCGTCCTCGCCACGGGCTTCGACGTCCTGCGGTTCCTCAGCAGCTACGAGGTCCGCGGCCGGGACGGGCGCCGCCTCCGGGAGGAGTGGCACGACGACGACGCCCGTGCCTACCTCGGGCTCACCGTGCCGGGCTTCCCGAACCTGTTCACCCTCTACGGGCCGAACACCCAGGCGGGGCACGGGGGCAGCCTCATCTTCATCGTCGAGCGCCAGGTGGCGTACGCGCTGGACCTCGTCCGTCGGATGTGCGCGGCCGGCGCGGACGTCGTGGAGGTCCGCCCCGAGGTGCACGAGGCCTACAACGCCGAGGTGGACGCGGCCCACGGGTCGATGATCTGGACCCACCCGGGGATGGCGACCTACTACCGCAACTCGCGCGGTCGGGTGGTGGTCAACACCCCCTACCGGATCGTGGACCTCTGGCATCGCACCCGGGAGGCCGATCCGGCGGACTACCGGCTCGGCGTCGCCGGCGGATGACCCCCCATCGCCATCAGGAGTGCCCAGACGGCCTCCTCACGGCGCACCATGCCTCCACCCCCCACTCCGGTGTCCTTCGCCGGTCCCGGGGGGCTGCATGGGCTAGACTCGGGCCGCCGGACGGACGTTCGCGGGGCCCCATCAGGCGCCCTCCGGTAGGGAGGCACACGGTGGCAGACGAGCGGATCCGCATCCTCATCGCCGACGATCACGAGCTGTTCCGACGTGGTCTGCGGATGGTGCTCGAGGACGAGCCGGACATCGAGGTCCTCGGGGAGGCCGGCGACGGCCAGACCGCGGCCGAGCTCGCGCTCGAGGAGATCCCCGACTGCGTCGTCATGGACGTGCGCATGCCGGTCCTCTCGGGCATCGAGGCGACCCGGAAGATCAAGGAGGATCTGCCCCACTGCAAGATCCTCATGCTGACGATCTCCGACGAGGAGGACGACCTCTACCAGGCCATCAAGGCCGGGGCGAACGGCTACCTCCTGAAGGAGATCTCGATCGACGAGATCGGCAACGCCGTCCGCTCGGTCCACAGCGGGCAGTCGCTGATCTCACCGTCGATGGCCTCGAAGCTGCTCAACGAGTTCGCCTCCATGATCAAGAAGGAGGAGGAGAAGGAGCAGGTCCCGGCCCCGCGCCTCACCCCGCGCGAGATGGAGGTCCTCCAGCACGTCGCGCAGGGCATGAACAACCGCGAGATCGCCAAGGCGCTGTTCATCTCCGAGAACACGGTCAAGAACCACGTCCGCAACATCCTCGAGAAGCTGCACCTGCACTCGCGGATGGAGGCGGTCGTCTACGCCGTGCGCGAGAAGCTGCTCGAGATCAAGTAGCCGCGAACCTGGCGTACCATCCGATGCTGTCCCGGCCGTGCACTGCGTCGGGCCCACGCTGACGAAGGCACCCCCCCATGGTTCTCGACAAGCTCCTGCGACTCGGCGAGGGCCGCAAGGCCAAGCAGCTGCAGAAGGTCGCCGACGCGGTCGTCGCGCTCGAGGACGACGTCGCGCAGCTCTCGGACGACGAGCTCAAGGCCAAGACCGACGCGTTCAAGCAGCGCCTCGCCGACGGCGAGACCCTCGAGGACATCCAGGTCGAGGCGTTCGCGGTCGTGCGCGAGGCCGCATGGCGGGTGCTGAAGCAGCGGCCCTACGAGGTCCAGGTCTTCGGCGCGGCGGCGCTGCACGAGGGCATGATCGCCGAGATGAAGACCGGTGAGGGCAAGACGCTCACCTCGACGATGCCGATCTACCTGAACGCCCTCGCCGGCGAGGGCGTCCACGTCGTCACGGTCAACGAGTACCTCGCCAAGCGCGACGCCGAGTGGATGGGACGGGTCTACCGCTTCCTCGGCCTCGAGGTCGGCTCGATCTACTCGCAGCAGCCGCGCGAGTC
>JAHWJY010000172.1 GCA_019348135.1 Actinomycetota bacterium | reverse complement strand
TCGGCCGGTCCTCGGTCGGGGAGCGGCAGCCAACCACACCGGCGTAGGCTGGCCAGCGTTGCTCCTCCTTTCCACCCGTCGGCGCCGCCGGCGGGTGATCGCCCTCGTACCGATCGGAGTCGCCGTGGCCCGCCACGTGCTGGTGTGGGACGCCCCCAACATCGACATGACCCTCGCGAACATCATCGAGGGCAAGCCCACGGCCCGGGAGCGTCCCGACCTCGCCGTGCTGGGTGACTGGCTCGTCGACCGCGCCGGCCCGGACGACGACGTCGAGGCGTGCGTGTTCGTCAACGTCGCGCCGCACGTCGCCGGCCCGATGCGCGGGTGGGTGCTGTGGCTCCTCGAGGAGGGCTTCCGCGTCTTCGCCAAGCCCAAGCAGGGCGACAGCGACGTCGACGACGACATGCTCGCGCACCTGCACGCGCGCCAGGACGAGGGGGGACTGGCGTCCGTCTACGTCGGCTCCAACGACGCGCGCAACTTCCTCGATCCGCTGGAGCATTTGGCGGAGGACGGCATCGAGACCGTCGTGCTCGGCTTCGCCGAGTTCGCGGGCGGGCTGACGCAGTCCGACCTGGTCCGGTTCGTCGACCTCGAGGCCATCGACGGGTTGTTCGCCGAGCCCCTGCCGCGCCTCAACCTCGAGGCCCTGCCGCCCGAGGGCCGCTGGTTCGAGCCGGTCGGCCGGCTCGGTGGCGACCGCGACTCCGCGCTGTCGCGCGCCGGCGGCTGACCTGGACGGACCGGACGGGCCCGGCTTGCCGGGCATCGTCACGGGTCGCTTCACTCCGTCGCAGGAACGTCCGATAGGGGAGGAGTGCGCGCTCTGCGCGTGCGTCGTGTTGTTCCTGTCGCCTTCCGTGGCTGGTGGGAACCTTCCCGGCCGCTCCTTCGTCACAGGAGGGGGCGTAGGTGCGCCGTGGGGGCGCGGAAGGGGTCAGCGTTGTCGTCGTCGAGGTCCGTACCGGCCGAGGCCGCCATCCGATCCCCGCGCCGGCGTGGCGTGGCCGCCGTGCTGTTGGTGTCGTTCGTCACCTGGCTCCTGCCGGCGGTCCCCGCTCTCGGGACCCCGCCCGACACCGACGTCCGCGAGCTCGACCTCGCCTTCGCCCCGGCGCCGGAGGGCCTGCGTGCCCTCGCCGTGGACGGGTGGCGCGAGGCCGTGCCCGTGCCGGCGGGCGACGCCGTCCTCGTCGGCCTCGACTGGGCCGGGACCACGGAGCTCGAGGTCGAGGTGCGCGCGTCGCGGGACGGCCGCTGGAGCGACTGGATCGCCAGCTCCGCCATGACCGACGAGGCGCCCGACGTCGGCACGTCCGAGGCGGACCGCGTCGACACCACCACGTCCGAACCCATCTGGATCGGCCCCAGCGACGAGGTCCAGGTGCGCGTCCGCGGCGACGCCCCGGACGTCTCGATCCAGCTCGTCGACGTCGTCGGCGGTGACGGGCTCGGCTACGTCGCGCCCGAGGACCGTCGCCGCGGGTCCGCGGCCGAGGCGGCCACCCTGCAGCCGGGCATCCGCAGCCGTGCGTCCTGGGGCGCCGACGAGTCGAAGGTGAAGTCGCGCCCGCACGTCATGCGCGACGTCCGCTTCGCCGTCGTCCACCACACCGCCGGCAGCAACAGCTACACCGCGGAGCAGGCCGACGACGTCATCCGTGCCGTCTACGCCTACCACCTCAACAACGGCTGGGACGACATCGCCTACAACTTCCTGATCGACCGCTTCGGTCGCATCTGGGAGGGCCGCGCCGGCGGTATCCGCAACGCCGTGCGCGGTGGACACGCCGCCGGCTGGAACGAGGCCTCGGTCGGCGTCTCCGTCCTCGGGAACTTCCAGGGCGTCGAGCCGCCGAAGGTGGCCGTCGACGCGATCGACCAGCTCGTCGCGTGGAAGCTCGACATCCACCACGTCGACCCGAAGGGCACGACGACCGAGGTCGCCGGCGGCGGATCGTCCAACCGGTACGCGTCGGGCACGAAGGTCGAGCTCCCGACGATCATCGGGCACCGCCGCACGAACAACACGGCCTGCCCGGGCTCGAACCTCTACGCCCACGTCACGGGCGACAGCGTGCGCCCGGCCATGGCGTCGCGGGTCGACGCCGTCGGGCACCCGAAGGCGTACGGCGGCCTGCCCGCCGAGCGCGAGCAGCCCGTGCTCGGCGTCCGGCCCACCTGGGACGTCGAGTTCAGCCGCCCCGTGGACTGGACCCTGCGGATCACGCGCGGCGCAGGCGAGGTCGTCCGCGCCACGAGCGGGGTGGCCGCGACCTCGACCGAGGTCACCTGGGACCTGAAGGACGCCGCCGGACGGCTCGTCGCTCCCGGCGTCTACCGGGCCGAGCTGACCGGTCGCGGCGCCGACGGCGCCGTCACCCCCGTCGTCACGACGTTCGAGATCACGGCACCCGTCGAGCGCCAGGGTGGGGCGACCCGTCTCGAGACCGCCGTGGAGCTGTCGCGGTGGGCCTTCGAGGACGCCACCCGCGTGGTCATCGCCTCGGCGGAGGCGGCGCCGGACGCGCTCGTCGCGAGCCCCCTGGCCGGCTCGCTCGGCGCGCCCGTCCTCCTCGTCCCGGCCGCGGGCGTGCCCGAGGTCGTGTCCACCGAGATCAAGCGGCTGCGCGCCAGGACCGCCTTCATCGTCGGCGGTCCGGTCCGCATCCCCACCGCGATCGAGGCGCAGCTCAAGGCCGCCGGCATCCGGACCATCGTGCGACTCGCCGGCGAGACCCGGTACCACACGGCCGAGGCCGTCGCGCGGATCGTCATCGAGCGCGAGAACCCGAAGGAGGCGTTGCTCGCCCTGGGCGAGCACGCCGACCTCGAACGCAGCTTCACGAGCGCGCTCACCGCCGGCGCCTTCGGCGCCAACCGGGGACTCCCGCTGGTGCTGGCCCAGCCCGGCCAGCTGCCCGGCCCGACGGCGAAGCTGCTGTCCGACCTCAAGCCGGCCCGGCTGAGCATCGTGGACTCGACCGGCGGCATCGCCGACTCGGTCCGTCAGCAGGCGGCCACGGCCGCCGGCGCCCGCGAGGTCAAGAACTTCATCGGCGCCGACCACTACGAGACGTCGCGCCTCCTCGCCGAGGAGCTCCTCGCGCGCTGGCGGGCCGAGGTCTCGAAGACCGGGGGTGACCCGCACGCGACGCCGACCGGCTTCGAGGTCGTGGCGTCCTCGGGGGAGAACTGGCCCGACGCCCTCGGCGCGGCCGCGGCCGCCGCCGAGCGGGACGTGCCCTTCGTGCTCGTGGCGAAGGACTCGCTCCGCGCGTCGGGCGGGACCGAGCGCTTCTTCCGGGACCACGCGGCCACGCTCGCACGCGTGGTGGTCTCCGGTGGCAACGTCGCCGTGAGCGACCGCACCACCGCCGAGATCGAAGGGGTCGCCCGGTCGGACGGACCGCACCGCGAGCCGTCACCCGTGTGGGCACCCGCACGCTGACGGGCGCGCTCTCGGCCCCGACGGTCAGGGGACCGGCGCGAGCCGGGCCGTGAAGTGGCGCAGCCACTGCGGCTGCTCCCGGATGGCGTAGCCGCGGAGCTCGTCCGCCCGTGACGCCACGACGGCGATGACCTCCCCGACGTAGTCGATGTGGCTCTGGGTGTAGGTCCGCCGGGGCAGCGCCAGCCGGACGAGCTCGTGGGCGGCGGGCTCGTCGGGCTGTCCGTCCCGGACCCGTCCGAACATCAGCGTGCCGATCTCGACCCCCCGGACCCCGCCCTCGAGGTACAGCTCGCACGCCAGCGCCTGGGCGGGGTACTCGTGCGCCGGGATGTGGGGGAGCAACGCGCCGGCGTCGAGGTAGACCGCGTGCCCGCCGGCGGGTCGCACCGTCGGGACCCCCGCCGCCCACGCCTTCTCGGCGAGGTACTCGGCGGTGCGGACCCGGTAGCGCAGGTAGTGCGGGTCGGTGACCTCCTGGAGACCCACGGCGAGCGCCTCGAGGTCGCGCCCGGCGAGGCCGCCGTACGTCGGGAAGCCCTCGGTCAGGATGAGGTCGTCGCGGCAGCGTGCGGCGAGCTCGCTGTCGTTCATCGCCAGCACGCCCCCGATGTTGGCCATGCCGTCCTTCTTGAGCGAGATCGTGCACCCGTCGGCCAGCCGGAACGCCTCCTCGGCGATCTCGCGCGGGGAGCGGTCCGCCTGTCCCTCCTCGCGCATCTTGATGAACCACGCGTTCTCGGCGAACCGGCAGGCGTCGAGGAAGAACGGCTTGCCGAAGCGGTCGCAGAGCTCGCGCACCCCCCGCAGGTTCGCGAGCGAGACCGGCTGTCCGCCGCCGGAGTTGTTGGTGATCGTGACCATCACGAGCGGGACGCGGTCGCCCTCCTCGGTCAGCACCCGCTCGAGCCGCTCGAGGTCGATGTCGCCCTTGAAGGGCGCGTCGAGCTGGAGGTCGCGGCCCTCCGGGCACACGAGGTCGCGGGCCTCGGCGCCCTGGAACTCGACGTTGGCCCGGGTGGTGTCGAAGTGGGTGTTGTTGGGCACGATGTCGCCGGTCGTGGCGATGGCCGCGAACAGGATCCGCTCCGCGGCGCGGCCCTGGTGGGTGGGGATGACGTGCGCGTAGCCGGTGAGGTCGTGCACGGCCGCCTCGAAGCGCTCGAACGAGCGCGCGCCGGCGTAGGACTCGTCGCCGCGCATGATCGCGGCCCACTGCTCGCTCGACATCGC
>JAHWJY010000052.1 GCA_019348135.1 Actinomycetota bacterium | reverse complement strand
GCCGAGCAGGTCTTCATCCCCCTCACCGTGGGCGGCGGGATGCGCAGCGTCGACGACGCCCGCGCGATGCTGCGGGCGGGCGCCGACAAGATCGCGTTCAACACGGCCATCGTCGCGCGTCCCGAGCTCCTGGACGAGGTCGCCGGCGCCTTCGGGTCGCAGTCCATCGTCGCGGCCATCGACGCCCGCCGACGGGTGCCCGACGACCCAGGCCAGGGCTGGGAGGTCCACACCCACGGCGGCCGGACGCCGGCCGGGATCGACGTGGTGGCGTGGGCGCTCGAGTGCCAGGACCGCGGCGCGGGGGAGCTCCTGCTCACCTCGATGGACCGCGACGGCACGAAGGCGGGCTTCGACGTCGAGCTCCTCCGTGCCGTCACCGACGTGGTCACGATCCCCGTCATCGCCAGCGGGGGAGCGGGCACGGCCGAGCACATGGCCGAGGGCGTCACCGAGGGGCACGTCTCGGCCGTCCTCGCGGCGTCGATCTTCCACTTCGGCGAGCTGCGCGTCGGCGACGTCAAGGCCGTCATGGCCGCCGGGGGGATCCCGGTCCGAGCGCCGCGCTGACGGCCGGCGCGAGGTCACGCTCGGCGACCTCCTGCGGCACCTGTTGCTGACCGCACCCGGGACACCGCAGCATCGGCAGGTCGAACGTCACGCGCACGACCCCCACCGCGGGAACGTGGAGCGAGACGGACCGGACCGTGCGACGACCGGGGATGGTGAGCTCGTCACCGCACGCCCCACAGCGGAGCCGCCGCCGGAGCGCGGTGCGGCGCGACACGAGCAGCTCCTCGCGCACGCGCTCGAGCAGGAGGTCGCCGAGCTCCGGCCGCACGGGGCCGGTGACGTGGCCCTCGGGGCACGCCGCGACGACGGGGCCGTCCACGACGGCACGGAGGCTGCCGACGACGACCTCGCCGACGCCGGCGGGTCGCCGCTCGAGGTCGCGACCGCACGTCGGGCACGCCGCGGTCACGTCAGGCGCCGGGCGGCGAGCGCGAGAGCCAGCTGCACCGCCTCCTCCGGCGAGGCCGCGGTCTCGATCGTGTCGTCGGCGGCGCCGTCGGGGCGCACGAGCTGCCACGTGTGCAGCCCCACGACGGGCGTCCCCACCTTGGCGGCGAAGGCGATCTCCGACAGCGTCCCGTGCCCACCGCCGATGGCCAGCACGACGTCGGCCGCCCGGACCACGAGCGTGTTGCGCGCCTCACCGAGTCCGGAGGGGATCACCAGGTCGACATCGGGGTTCGCGTCGCCGCGATCGGGCCCGGGGAGGATGCCCACGGTCGAGCCGCCTGCGGCCCGGGCGCCCCGGCACACCGCCGCCATCACGCCGCCCAGCCCGCCGCAGACGACGGTCGCTCCCGCCTCGGCGAGCATGCGGCCGACGGCCTCCGCATCGTCCTCGTCGCCCCCGCGCGTCCCGCCGGCGCCGACGACGGCGACGTGCACCGTCCGGGTCACGGCGCCATGGACATCCCGTCGCCGAAGGCGACGAAGCTCAGGATCGCGAACAGCATCAGCAGCGCGCCCGCCACCCCGATGACGCCGATCACGATGCCGGCCGTGGCCATCCCGGCTCCGCCCTCGTCGGGCCGCTCCCGGATCTCGCGCCGACCCATCACCCCGAGCACGATGGCGGCGACCGAGGCCAGCCCGCCGATCCAGAGGACGGAGAGCACGAGCGAGACGATCGCCTTGCCGTTCGTGCGCGTGGACACTGCGGCCGTGTCCTGCCACGTCCCGGACGACCCCTGCCACGTGCCGCCGCCCCCGGTGCCCTGGGACGCCGCCGGGGTCGACGCGCTGCCGTCCAGCGGGTCGGTGGTCGCCTGGCCGTCGCGGGACACGTGCTCCGTCCAGGTGCTCCCGTCCCAGTAGCGGTGGTCGTACCGGCTGGTCGGGTCGGCGTACCAGCCGGCTGCGGGTTGCTCGCTCACGGCGCCCTCCTCGTCCGTCCCGCCGGACGGTAGTCCAGGTGCCGCCGACGGCGGGGCGGAGCGAGCCGCACCGGTAGGCTCACGGCCCCTTCCCGCCCCCGGCCCTCGACCGTCCATGCCGCTCCCCGACGATCTGCGCCAGGCGCTGCGCTTCGACGAGCACGGGCTGATCCCTGCCATCGTCCAGCAGCAGGGCTCGGGGGAGGTGCTGATGTTCGCGTGGATGGACGCCGCCGCGCTGGACCGGACGCTCGCGACCGGTGAGACCCACTTCTGGTCCCGGTCACGGCAGGAGCTGTGGCACAAGGGGGCGACGTCGGGCAACACCCAGCGGGTCGTCGACGTCCGTCCCGACTGCGACGCCGACGTGCTGCTGGTCACGGTCGACATCGGTGCGGGCGACGTCGCCTGCCACACGGGCCGGCGCAGCTGCTTCCACCGGACGCTCGACGACCTCACCGAGGGCGTTCCCGCCGCGGCGGACCCGACCCCGGAGGCCTCGACGTGATCGTGCACCCGACGCGAGAGGAGTTCGTGCGTCTCGCCGCCGACCACGGGGTCGTCCCCGTGTGGCGCGAGGTGCTCGCCGACCTCGAGACCCCGCTGTCCGTCTACGCCAAGCTCTCCGGCGACGGTCCCACCTTCCTGCTGGAGTCCGCCGAGCACGGCGAGCGGTGGGGCCGGTACTCCTTCGTCGGCACCGACCCCTTCCTCGTCCTCCACGGGCGCGACGGGGTCGTCACCTGGGAGGGGACGCCGCCGGCCGCGGCCGCCGCTGCGACCGGGCCGCTCGACGCCCTCGACCGTGCCACGCGCGCGCTGAACGCCCCGTCGTTGCTCGAGCTCCCACTGCACGGGGGGGCCGTCGGTGTGATCGGCTTCGACGCCGTCCGCGAGATCGAGCGCATCCCGGACACCGGCCGCGACGACCTCGGACTCCCGGACGTCCGGATGCTGTTCCCGCGCACGGTCGTCGGCCTCGACCACCTCCGTCAGGTGATGACGATCGTCACGAACGTCGTGATCGGCGACGACCCGGGCGCGCAGTACGACGAGGCGGTCGTCACGAACGGCGAGGTCCTGGACCGGCTCTCGCGCACGGCGCCGACGTCGCCGGTCGCACCCCCGACGCCCCGGCCCCTTGAGCGCGGCCCGTCGAACCTCGAGCCGGGCGCCTACGAGGCGATGGTCGAGCAGGTCAAGGAGTACATCCGCGCCGGCGACACGTTCCAGACGGTCGTGAGCCAGCGCTTCGCCGTCCCGACGGACGCGGAGCCGTTCGAGATCTACCGCGTCCTGCGGGTGATCAACCCCTCGCCGTACCTGTACCTGTTCGACTTCGACGACTTCGCGGTCGTCGGCTCCTCGCCCGAGGCGCTCGTCCAGGTCCACGGCCGCGACGTGGAGACGTGGCCGATCGCGGGCACGCGGCCGCGGGGGGCGACCCCACAGGAGGACCGCGAGCTCGAGCGCGAGCTCGTGGCCGACGCCAAGGAGCGCGCGGAGCACGTGATGCTCGTCGACCTCGCCCGCAACGACGTGGGACGGGTCTGCGAGGTCGGGACCGTGAAGGTCGACGAGATGATGGGCGTCGACCGGTTCAGCCACGTGATGCACCTGACCTCGTCGGTCAGCGGGACGCTGCGCGAGGGACTGGGCCCGGTCGACGTGCTGCGGGCCGTCTTCCCGGCGGGGACCGTCAGCGGGGCGCCGAAGGTCCGTGCGATGGAGATCATCGACGAGCTGGAGCCCACGCGCCGCGGCATCTACTCGGGCGCCGTCGGCTACGTCGACTTCAGCGGCAACCTCGACACCTGCATCGCCATCCGCACGGTGGTGGTGAAGGACGGCACGGCCTACGTCCAGGCCGGCGCCGGCATCGTCGCCGACTCCAAGCCGGAGGCCGAGGAGCAGGAGACCCGCAACAAGGCCGGAGCGGTGCTGGCCGCGGTGCGTGCGGCCGAGGACCTCCGTGGGCACTGACGGCCCGTCGTCGTGAGCCGCGCGGCGGTGTTCGCCGTGGTCCTCGCGGTGTCCTGCGCCCCCAGCGCGGGGACGCCGCCGGCCGCGGAGGCTCCGCCGTCCGGTCCCGCCGCGGCGGGACCGGTGGCGACGGTCCCGTCGTCCCCGACGCCCTCCCCGTCGCCGTCCCCGTCTCCGGCGCCCGTGCCGTCGCCGGTCCCCGGGCCGTTCGACGTGGACCGTGCGATGGCGGTCGTGACGGCGCTCGCCGGCGACATCGGCCCCCGCGCGGCGGGGACGCCGGGTGACGAGGCGGCCCGGCGCTACGTCGTCGCGGCGTTGCGGACCGCGGGGTGGTCCGTGCGCGAGGAGGTCGTCCCGCTGCCGCAGGGCGGCACCACGGCGAACGTGGTCGCACGGCTGCCGGGCGCGTCGCTCGGCCGGCCCCACGTCGTCGTCGGCGCGCACCTGGACACGGTCGCCGGGACGCCGGGTGCGAACGACAACGCCACCGGGGTCGGCGTGCTCGTCGCGCTGGCCGAGGAGCTCGCCGACGAGCAGCCGGTCCTGCGCCACCCCGTCGTGCTGGTGGCGTTCGGGGCGGAGGAGTACCAGCCGAGCGAGCCGCGCCGCCACCACCTCGGGTCGCAGGCCTACGCGGACCTCCGCGCCGACGTGGTCGTCGAGATGCTCGGCGTCGACATGGTCGGCAACGGCCCCACGACCTGCCTGTGCTGGCTCCGGGGGACCGACGACGAGCTGGCCCGGCGGCTCGCCGAGGTCGCCGACGCGGAGGGGCTCTCGGTCCGCGCGGAGGCCCGCGGGGACATCTCCGACCACGGTCCGTTCGCGCACGCCGGCGTGCCGGCCGCCTTCCTGTGGACGTTCGACGACGGCGTGCTCCACACCCCGGCCGACACCTCCGATCGCATCCGCGCGGAGGACCTGGACCGTGCCGGCCGGTTGGTCCTCGCGTGGCTCCGGTCGCGCTGACGGAGAGCTGCGAGCCCCTGGCTACGATGACCGACCCCGACCGGGACGCAGAGCTGTGACCTACCTCGACGACCTCCTCGCCGGCGCCCGCCGCCGCGTGGAGGAGGCGCGGGCACGCGAGTCGTTCGAGGCGCTGCGCCGGCGCGCCGGCGAGGGCCCGCTGCCGCCGGACTTCGCCGGCGCGCTCCGCCGCCCCGGCGTGAGCGTGATCGCCGAGGTCAAGCGCGCCTCACCCTCGCGGGGCGAGCTCGCCCCCGGCCTCGACGCCGTCGCGCAGGCCCGGGCGTACCGCTCGGGCGGGGCCGTCGCCATCTCGGTCCTGACCGAGCCCGAACGCTTCAAGGGCTCGCTCGACGACCTCGCGGCCGTGTCGGCGCTCGGCACGCCGACGTTGCGCAAGGACTTCGTGGTCGACCGCTACCAGATCTGGGAGGCCCGGGCCACCGGTGCCGCGGCGGTGCTGCTGATCGTCGCGGCCCTCGACGAGGAGACCCTGGGTGACCTCTACGTCGCCGCGCGCAACGCCCACCTGGACGTCCTGGTGGAGGTGCACGACGAGGACGAGCTGGCCGTGGCCGTGGACCTCGGCGCCAAGATCATCGGGATCAACGCCCGCGACCTGCGCTCGTTCGAGCTCGACCGGGACGCCTTCGCGCGGCTCCGTCCCGCGGTCCCGTCCGGCACCCTGGTCGTCGCCGAGTCCGGTGTCGGCGGGCCCGACGACGTCCGCCGCGCCGCGGCGGCGGGTGCGGATGCCGTGCTCGTGGGGGAGTCCCTGATCGCCGCGGACGATCCCGCCGCCGCGGTCGCCGCCCTGGTCGCCGCCGGGGCGGACGCGCCGGGGCAGGCCGGAGCGTCCGCGTGAGCGCCGACGCACCCGACCGCCCCGGCTACTTCGGCCGCTTCGGAGGACAGTTCGTCCCGGAGGCGCTGTCCGGAGCGATCACGCAGCTCGAGGAGGCGTGGCGGGACGCCCAGGCGGACCCCACGTTCGAGCTCGAGCTCGACCGTCTGCGGACCCAGTACGGCGGGCGGCCCACGCCGCTGTACCTCGCGGAACGGCTGTCCGAGGCCGCCGGCGTCGAGACCCACCTCAAGCGCGAGGACCTCGCCCACACCGGCTCCCACAAGCTCAACAACGTCGTGGGGCAGGCGCTGCTCACCCAGCGGATGGGCAAGCCGCGCGTCATCGCCGAGACCGGCGCCGGCCAGCACGGCGTCGCCACCGCCACCGCCGCCGCCCTGTTCGGCCTCGAGTGCGTCGTCTACATGGGGGCCGAGGACTGCCGGCGCCAGCGCCTCAACGTCGTCCGCATGCAGCTCCTCGGTGCCGAGGTGGTGCCGGTCGAATCGGGGACGCGCACGCTCAAGGACGCCATCAACGAGGCCATGCGCGACTGGGTCACCAACGTCGACTCGACCCACTACCTCATCGGCTCCGCCATGGGCCCCCACCCCTTCCCGCTCATCGTGCGTGAGCTGCAGAAGGTCATCTCCGTCGAGTCCAAGGCGCAGTTCGCGGCACAGGTCGGCGGTCTCCCGGACGCGGTGATCGCCTGCGTCGGTGGAGGCTCCAACGCGATCGGCTCGTTCGCCGAGTTCATCGACGAGCCCGAGGTCCAGCTCATCGGCGTCGAGGCCGCCGGCGAGGGCATCGGCACCGGCCGGACCGCGGCCACCATCACGGAAGGGCGCGAGGCGGTGCTCCACGGGGCGCGCTCCATCGCGCTCGTGGACGAGGACGGCCAGGTCAAGCACGCCCACTCGATCTCCGCCGGCCTCGACTACCCGGGCGTCGGACCCGAGCACGCGATGCTCGCCGACAGCGGCCGGGGGCGCTACGTCGCGGCCACCGACCGCGAGGCGATCGAGGGCTTCCGTCGTCTGTCCGAGCTCGAGGGCATCATCCCGGCGCTCGAGCCGTCGCACGCCATCGGCTGGCTCCTCGCCCACGGCCGCGACGCGCTCGACGCGGACGCCAGGGTGGTGCTCACCGTCTCCGGTCGCGGTGACAAGGACGTCGACGAGGTCGTGAAGGTGATGACCGAGCTCGGCATCGCCGGCGACCTCGGCACCGACGTCGTCGCGGCGGATGCGCGCCCGGCAGGAGACGCCGACCCCCGTGAGCGCGCACCGTGAGCGCCGTCGGCGACGCCTTCGCACGCGCACGCGACGAGGACCGCGCGGCCCTCGTCGTCTACCTCCCCGCCGGCTTCCCCGACCTCGACACCTCCCGGGCGTGCCTGGAGGCGGCGGCCGAGGCCGGCGCGGACGTGCTCGAGGTCGGCTTCCCGTTCAGCGACCCGATGATGGACGGCCCCATCATCCAGGCGGCGTCGCAGCAGGCGCTCGACCACGGCTACGGCGTCGCCGACGACCTCGCGATGTGCCGCGGGCTCACGGCCACGACCGACGTGCCGGCGCTCGTCATGACCTACGTCACCATCCCCGACACCCGCGGCTACGCGCGGTTCGCCGACGAGGCGACGGCCGCCGGTCTCGCCGGCGCGATCCTGCCGGACCTCCCCGCCGGCGAGTCCGAGCCGTGGGTGCGCGAGGCCCGCCGTGCCGGCCTCGACACGGTCTTCCTCGCGTCGTCGGTGTCGACGGACGAGCGTCTCGAGGCCATCGCCGACATCTCCACCGGCTTCGTCTACGCGGTCGGCCTCATGGGCGTCACCGGCGTGAAGGACGTGGCATCGGACGATTCCCGGACGCTGGTCGGGCGGATCCGCCAGCGCACCTCGACGCCGGTCGCCGTCGGTCTGGGGGTCAAGACCCGCCAGCAGGCCGCCGAGGTCGCGGGCTTCGCCGACGGGGTGATCGTGGGCTCGGCCGTCGTGCAGGCGGCGGGCGACGGCGACCGCGGCGGCGCCGCGCACCGCGTGGCCGAGCTCGTGCGCGAGCTCCGCGCGGGCGTCGCCAGCTGACCGAGGGATGAACGCGAGGAGCGGATGCCCGTGACGGACATCCGCTCCTCGATCCGGCTCGGGTCGGATCAGCCCTCCCCGAGCAGGCCCAGCTCCGTGAGGAAGTCACGTGCGACCGCCTCGGGACGCTCGCCCTCCGCGGAGACCCGCGCGTTCAGCTCGGCCATGGTCTCGTTGTCGAGCGCCTCCGTCACCGGCGCGTACAGCTCCTCGAGCTCCTCGCCGTACTGCTCGTAGATCTCCGCCGTGAAGACCGGCGCGGCGTTGTAGAGCGGGAAGAAGCTCTCGTCGTCCTCGAGGACGACGAGGTCGAGCGCGGCCACGCGGCCGTCGGTGGTGAAGACCTCACCGAAGTTGCACGGGTCCCGGTCGGCGGTCGCCGAGTACACGACGCCGGTGTCGAGGACCGTGACGTTGCCCTCGGGGAACTCGTAGCCGTAGGTCTCCTCCATGCCGGGGAGGCCGTCGTTGCGCGCCGGGAACTCGCTCTCGACGCAGAGCGTCGCCTTCTCCGGCTCGTTCTCGATCAGCTCGCCGAGGTCGGACAGCTTCTCGGGGTTGCCGAGGTCGTCGCCGGCCTCACGGGCGTACGCGAGCGCGTAGGTGTTGTTGAACTGCGACGGCTCGAGCCAGTGGAGGTCGTTCTCCTCGAGGTCGCGCTCCGCGACCGCGGTGTACTGCTCCTCGCGGTCCGGGATGGGGTCGTCCTCCTCGAAGAAGCTGATCCAGGCCGTCCCGGTGTACTCCCAGTAGTGCTGGATCTCGCCGGAGACGAGCGCCGCGCGGGCGGCGTCGGTCCCGCCGAGGTTGATCTGGTCGGTGACGGTGGCGCCGGCGTCCTCGAGGAGGAGCTTGGAGATGTTGCCCAGGACGAGCTGTTCGTCGAAGTCCTTGGACCCGACGGTGATCTCGGCGCCCTGGAGGGAGCCCTCCTGGCCGTCAGCGCCGCTGTTGCCGTCACCTCCGCAGGCGGTCGCCAGGAGCGCAGCCGCGGCTGCGATCGCGAGTGGTCGGAGAGGTGGTCGCACGGTGTTCCTTCTCTGTCGGTCGTTCGCTTGCTTCGGTCGGTGGAGTGTCAGTGGAGGCCCTGCGGGGTCAGCTGCTCCTCGGCGAGGCCTGCCAGGTAGTCGATGAAGAGAGCCAGGACCGCGGTCAGGACCGCACCGGTCACGAGGATCGGGTCGCGGTTGAGCTGGAAGCCCTGGAAGATGGTCTGGCCGAGGCCGCCTCCGCCGAAGAGGAAGGCGAGCGTGGCGGTCCCGACGTTCAGGACCAGCGCGGTCCGGACGCCGGCGAGGATCACGGGGACGGCCAGCGGGAGCTCGATGCGGCGCAGGACGCCCCAGTTCGACATCCCCATGCCGCGACCGGCCTCGAGCATGAAGCGGTCGACCTGGTCGAGCCCGACCATCGTGTTGCGGAGGATGGGCAGGAAGGAGTAGGCGACGAGCGCGGTGACGACGGGCACGCGGCCCGTGCTCGGCAGGTTGGGGATCTCGCGGAACAGGAAGAACAGCAGCGCGAGCAGGCCGAGGGACGGGATCGCCTGGCCGGCGTTGCCGAGGTTGACGAGGTACGGGGCGAGCTTCCGGGTGCCGGGCCGGGTCGCGACGATCCCGAGGGTGACCGCGAGCACCAGGACGATGGCCGTCGACACGAACGCCAGCCAGACGTGCTGCCAGGTCTGCTCCAGCAGGATGTCGGCGGTGAGGCGGCGTCGTTCGACGTCACCGAGCGTCTGCGCCTGGACCCACAGGTAGAGCCCGGCCAGGACCGCGCCGAGGAACAGCGGCATGCCGAGGTAGCGCAGGGCGGTGAGCACCGGCCCGCGCTCGCCCGGAAGGTGTTCGCGCGTGACCTGGTCGGCCCCGACGCGCTCCTCCTCGATGGGTGCCTCGGTCGTCGACATCAGGCGCCCACCACCGCGTCGCCGTCGAGGTCGCCGAGCTTGGCGAGGCGGTAGTACTCCGCGTTCTCGTCGACCATCCGCTTGATGCTCGTGATGATCGTGTCGATGTCGACGACGCCCTCGTAGCGACCCCGACCGTCGACGACGATGGCGACGCCGGCGCTGCCGACGAGCATCTCGTTCAGGGCGTCGGCGAGGGTCGCCTGGGGCTCGACCATCGCGACGGCCGGGAGGCCGGCGCCGGCGAGGTCGACGTCCTCGCGACGGAGGTCGGGTGCCCGCAGCCAGCGCTGGGGGCGGCCCTCCTCGTCGAGACGGAGCACCGCGGTCCAGTCCGAGCCCAGGAGGCGCTCGCGGACGCTGGCGGCGGACTCGCCGGCCGCGGCGGTGGGGGCGTCGGTCCGGACCGTGATGTCGCGGACACGGGTGAGGTTGAGACGCTTCAGGGACGCACCGGCCCCCACGAAGTCGGAGACGAACTCGTTCGCCGGCGCCGTGAGGATCTCCTCCGGCGTCGCGAACTGGGCGATCCGCGAGCCCTCGTTCAGGATCGCGATGCGGTCGCCCATCTTGATGGCTTCGTCGATGTCGTGCGTGACGAAGACGATGGTCTTCTGGATGTCGCGCTGGACCCGGAGGAACTCGTTCTGCAGCCGGGTGCGCGTGATCGGGTCGATGGCGCCGAACGGCTCGTCCATGAGCATGACGTCGGGGTCGGCGCTCATCGCACGGGCGACGCCGACGCGCTGCCGCTGACCCCCCGACAGCTCCTTCGGGTAGCGGTCGCGGTAGGTGCCCGCGTCGAGGCCGACGGTCTCCAGGAGTTCGTCGATGCGCTGGGAGATGCGCTGCTTGTCCCACCCGAGGAGCTTCGGCACCGTGGCGATGTTGTCCGCGATCGTCAGGTGCGGGAACAGCCCGATCTGCTGGATCACGTAGCCGATGCGGCGGCGCAGCTGGTTCGGGTCCATGTGGGTGACGTTCTCGCCGCCGAGGATGATCTCGCCGGAGGTGGGCTCGATCAGGCGGTTGATCATCTTCATCGTGGTCGTCTTGCCACAGCCGGAGGGGCCCACGAGGACGAGGATCTCGCCCTTCGGGACCTCGAGGGAGATGCGGTCGACCGCGGGGCTGGCGGTGCCCGGGTAGACCTTCGTGAGCTCCTTGAGCTCGATCATCACGTCAGTCAACGGATACCTCGCGGGGTGGTGAGCCGGCCGATGCCGGTGTAGAGGAGGTCGAAGGCGACGGCGACGACGATGATCCCGAGCGTCCCGCCGAGCAGGGAGTTGAGGGCGAACGGGCTGCCGATCGACCGGATGCCGCGGAAGATCTCGCGACCGAGGCCCGGGCCCCCCACCAGCGCGGCGATGGCGGCGATGCCGACCGTCAGCTGGGTCGCCACGCGGACGCCGGCGAGGATCACGGGCCAGGCGTTCGGCAGCTCGATCCGCAGCAGGCGCTGGCGGGCGCTCAACCCCATGCCACGCGCCGACTCCGTGACGGCCGGGTCCACCGATCCCAGCCCGGAGACGGTGTTCCGGACGATCGGGAGCAGCGCGTACATCGCCAGGGCGATCAGTGCGGGCTTGAACCCGATGCCGACGATGGGGATGAGGAGGGCGAACAGGGCGAGCGACGGCACGGTGAGCAGCGTCGCGGTCGTGTTCACGATCGGGGGGCGGAGCAGCGCGTTGCGGTGGGCCACGATCCCCAGCGCCATGCCGACCACGATGGCGATGGCGACGGCAGCCGCCGTCAGCGCGACGTGCTCCAGCGCCTGCTCGTAGAGCACCGAGCGGTTCGAGGGCGCGCGGAGGTACTCGAGGAACCCCATGGGGGGAGGACCTTCCGTCGTGGGCGGGACGCGCAGGTGTCCAGACGGTCGCCGCGATCGGTCGGGAACCGACCCTCGACGACGCCATCGGGGTACCGCGCAGGGACGGCCGCCGCAGCTGTGGTGCGTGGCTGTCGGCCCCGACCCTACGGAGCCAGGCGCGCTACGTCACATCGAGTTCCCGCCAGCGGTGCGGATGGACCCGGCGCTGCGCTGTCCGCACTCGGACAGGACACCCAGACCCGACCAGTCACCCGGCCTCGTCGGCGGGCTCGATGCCGTGGTCCTCCATGATCCTCGCGATCGTCGGGCGGGCGAGGCGGTAGGCGCCGGCGGTCGTGAGGTGGATGCCGTCGTCGAGGCGCATGTCCACGACCTCGCCGTTGCGGTTCGGGAGGTACTCCGAGAACCTGCCGTCGGGGCCGGCGAACAGCTCCCAGCTCGCCACGAAGTGGACGGTCTCGCGCGCCTCGGCCTCCGACGAGTAGATGTCGTTCAGGATGGCGTGGCGCACCTGCAGGGTGTCGGAGCGGGGGATCGGCATCCCCATCCAGTACACGGTGTGGCCGAGCTCCTCGAGCTCGTCCATCAGGGCGGCCACCCGGGCGCGGTACTCCGCCTGCCACTCGGGCGTCTCCGCCTCGTAGACGACACCGTCGAGCTTCATCGGCTGTGCGTCGTTGCCCCCGAAGAAGAGCACCATGACCTCGGGCTCCTGGGTCCGGCTCACCCCCCGGAGCCGGGCGGGCCAGTCGACGAAGTCCGGGCGCGTCAGGCCGCTGCCGAACTCGTACTTCACCTCGGTCACGGTGATGACGCCGGTGTCGTCGGCGAGGTCGGCGAGCGCCCCGCCGAACTGCCCGACCATCGAGTCCCCGCCGATGTACAGGGTGAGCGGGTCGGCGGCCGTGTAGGGACCGCGCGTCGGCTCCGGCTCCGGTGCCGGTGACGCGGTCGGCGCAGCGACCGGCTCGCTCGTCGCGGGCGGGGTGGTCGGTGCCGCGACGACCGGCTCCTGCTCGGCGGGCGGCTCGTCGGTGTCGGGCCCACGACCGAGCGCCTGGTCGATCGCGGAGCGGGGACGGTCGAGGCGCAGCGCGCTGGAGACGGCCAGGAGGCGTTCCGCGACGGCCACGCTGGCGGTGCGGGCCGCCCCGAAGGGCTGCCGCTCGGCGGTGGCGAGGAGGTCGGCGGCGTTGAACAGCGCGCCCAGCAGGAGCGCGATGGTGACCGTGACGATCACGTGGCCGGCGGCCCACCGCGCGGCGGGCGGCGGCGGGACCTCCCGCGTTCCGGGGAGCTCCTCGTCGGGGAGGACGAGCGGCGGCTCGGGGGTGTGCTCGGTCGCGGGAGGAGGGGGCGTGGGCGTCTCCAAAGGGGACCTCAGAACTGGAAGTAGATGAACGGCGCGATGCCCTGGGGCCCGAGCGCGTCGACGAGGAGCAGGCCGGCCCCGCCCAGGATGCCGGCGAGGACCGGACGCGGGGTGTCGAACACGCGGCCGACCCGCACCCCGAGGTCCTTCGGCACGTACTGGAAGCCGATGCCGATGAGGATGAGCGCGATCGCGACCGGGGTGACGAGCGTGACGGTGCCGGGCTGGAACAGCTGGCCGAGGACCTCGCCGGCGTTGCCGAGCGACGTCGCCCGGAAGAGCACCCAGCCGAGGCACACGAGGTGGAACGTGACGACGCGCCGGACGCCGCGCTCGAGGGCACCCATGCTGGCCGGGTCGGTCGGGCCCTGCCCGGTGAAGCGCTCGACCGCGAGGCCGACGCCGTGGAAGGCGCCCCAGACGACGAACGTCCACGCGGCGCCGTGCCACAGGCCACCGAGGACCATCGTCGCCAGGAGTGCGCCCGCGGTCGCGACGGCGCCCCCCGAGCTCCCGCCCAACGGGATGTAGAGGTAGTCGCGGAGCCAGCGGGAGAGCGTCATGTGCCAGCGGCGCCAGAAGTCCCGGAGCGACAGCGCCGAGTACGGCGCGTCGAAGTTCTGCGGGAACGAGAACCCGAGGAGCAGCGCGACACCGATGGCGATGTCGGTGTAGCCCGAGAAGTCGGCGTAGATGACCACGGCGTAGCCGTAGATCGCGAGCAGGGTCTCGAGCGAGCCGTGCGCCGACGGGTTCGCGAACACGGGATCGACGAGGGTGGTCGCGAGGATGTTCGCGATCACGACCTTCTTGAACAGACCGCCGAGGATCAGCCCGAAGGCCCGTGCCGCCGGGATCGCACGGGGGTCGCGCGGCTCCCGGAGCTGGGGGAGGAACTCCGAGCCCCGGACGATCGGGCCCGCGACGAGCTGCGGGAAGAACGCGAGGTAGAGGAACGTGTCGAGCCACGGCGCGACGTCGACCTGGCGGCGGTAGACGTCGATGACGTACGACATCGCCTGGAAGGTGAAGAACGAGATCCCCACGGGGAGCACGATCTCGAGCAGCGGCAGGGGCGGCGTGATCCCGAACTCGCCGAGGGCGTTCCGGGCCGAGGCGACGAAGAAGCCGTAGTACTTGAACCAGCCGAGGAGCCCGAGGTTCGCGACGACGCCGATGGTGAGGAGCTGGCGTCGGACGCGGTCGTCGTCCCGCCGGCCCATCGCGACGGCGACAGCCTGGTTCACGACGGTCGAGCCTGCGATGAGTGCGAGGTAGCGCCAGTCCCAGGCGGCGTAGAACACGTAGCTGGCCGCGAGCATGAACAGCTTCCACGGCGTGCGGTGGCGCATCAGCAGCCAGCTGGTGGTGAGGACCACCACCAGGAAGACCGCGAACTCGACGGTGGGGAAGAGCACCTCGACCGACTCCTGCTCTTCGTGCGGCTACTCGGTCGAGTCGTCCGAGGGCGACGCGCTGTCCGAGGTGGACGCCGGGTCCTCGGAGGGCGAGGCGGTCGACGTCGTCGCCGGCTCTTCCTCCTTGCAGTCGATCGGCTCGTCGCCACCCGGGGCGCGGACCGGCGGGACCGAGCCGGCGAGGTTGCCACGACCGATCTCGAGGCGCTCACGGTCCGGCTTGCACGGCGGCATGCCGGGCCACACCTTCTCCACGGCCACGCCCGGAGGCGCGTCCGGGTTCGCCGTGCGGTACGGCGGCACGAAGTCCGGGTCGGCCTTGGACGCGGCCTCACCCTTCCCGAGGATCGACTCGGTGTAGGAGTTGCCGGCGTTCCAGAGCAGCCAGCCCTCGATGCCGTTGTCGTAGGTCGCCTGGATCTGCTTCCGCACGTGGTCGGGCGAGTGGTCCGGGTAGCCCATCCACGGGGCGGAGAAGTCCTCGAGCCACGGGC
>JAHWJY010000171.1 GCA_019348135.1 Actinomycetota bacterium | reverse complement strand
GGGCAGGCGCGACAGGACCCGGCTCACCCCGGTCGGTCGGGGTGGCGGGGGTGCGGGACGCGCCTCGTGACCGGCGTCCGTGCGGTCGATCTCCTGTGCCAGGGGTCGCCCTCCGGTGGACCCCGAGGGTACCGCCGGTCCCCCTGACGGCCCCGCTCCCCCGTGCGGGCGGCGACGCCCCGCTAGTCGTAGGTCAGCAGCGAGACGCGCTCGTAGCCCTCGATCCGCGCGGCGCCGCCGAGGAAGCCGAGCTCGATCAGGAAGCCGAGACCGACGACCTCGCCGCCGAGCTGCTCGACGAGGGTGGCGGTCGCGGCCGCCGTGCCGCCGGTGGCGAGGACGTCGTCGACGATCAGCACCCGGTCCCCCGGGCTGATGGCGTCGTCGTGCATCTCGAGCGTCGCGCTGCCGTACTCGAGGTCGTAGGTGACCGAGCGGCTGGGGCCGGGGAGCTTGCCCGCCTTGCGGGCGGGCACGAACCCGGCACCGAAGTGGTACGCGACCGGGGCCGCGAAGATGAAGCCCCGGGCCTCGATGCCGACCACCTTGTCGACGGTGCCCCGCCCGAAGTGCATCACGAGCGCGTCGACGACGGTCGAGAACGCGACGTGGTCGAGCAGCAGCGGGGTCACGTCCTTGAAGGAGACGCCCGGCTTGGGAAAGTCGGGGACCTCACGGATGTGCGCCTCGAGAGCGGCGCGATCGAGCTCGATGTGCACGGTCGGCCTCTCAGCGTCGACGCTTGCGCTTGCCCTGCCCACGGACGTACTCGGTCGTGATGGGGGCGTTCTGGGCGGCGATCTCGTCCGGTCCGAGCGCGGCCGGGACGGGTTGGCCCGCGGAGCGTGCGGCGATCTTGTCCGCGAGCTCGATCTGCTCCGGCTCCTTCATCTTCCACCAGGCCAGGAACGGTCCGGCGACGAAGAGCGACGAGTACGCGCCCAACGCCATGCCGATGAACAGCGCCAGCGCGAGGTCGTTCAGGGTGTCGGCGCCGAGGACCTGCGAGCCGATCACGAGCAGCGCGCCGACCGGCAGCAGCGAGGTCATGGACGTGTTCAGCGAGCGCCAGAGGACCTCGTTCATGGAGACGTTGACGAGCTGGTCGTACCGCACGCGGGTCGCGAGCGGACCGGTCGCGTTCTCCTTGACACGGTCGAAGACCACGATGGAGTCGTAGAGCGAGTACCCCAGGATCGTGAGGAGGGCGATCACGGTCGAGGGGCTCACGTTGAACCCGGCCAGCGCGTAGAGCCCGACCGTGATGAACAGGTCGTGGACGAGCGCGATGACGGCGGCCACCGCCATCTTGAACTCGAGGCGGATCGAGATGTAGGCGATCACGACGACGAGGAAGACGACCAGCGCCTCCAGCGCCTTGCGCGAGATGCGCTCGCCCCAGGACCCGCCGACGAAGCTGATCTCGGTGTTCGTGGCGCCGGTGCGCTCCTCGAGGGCGGTCTGGACCGCGAGCGCCTCGTCCGAGCCGAGCTCGAGCTCACCGGTGCGCACGAGCGCGCCGACGGCCTCGCCGTCCTCGAGGCGGACCTGCGCCGTGACGTCGTCCGCCCCCGCCGAGCTCGCGGCCTCGCGCAGGTCCTGCGCGGTCACGTCCTCGGTGATCCCGTCGAGCGTGAACGAGGTCCCGCCGACGAAGTCGATCGAGAGGTTGAGCCCGCCGACCGCGAGCGCCCCGATCGAGACGAGGAACAGCGCGCCGGAGACGATGATCCAGGTCCGGAACCGGCCGACGAAGTCGAAGTTGGGGCGCCTCATCGTGCACCCCCCGCGACGGCAGGCTCGGGAGCACGGACGGAGCGGCGGCCGATGCGGCCACCGCCGGCGAGCAGCCCGACCATGGGTCTGGTGAAGAAGTACATGATGAAGATGTCCAGGATCGTGGCCATGCCGAGGGTGAGCGCGAAGCCGCGCACGGGACCGACGGCGAGCATGTAGAGGATGATGGCGGCGGCCAGCGTCGAGGTGTTGCCCGTGAGGTTGGTCCGGAACGCGCTCGAGAACGCCTTGTTCGCCGAGGTCCGGATGGTCTTGCCGAGGGCGACCTCGTCGCGCAACCGTTCGAAGAAGATGATCGAGGAGTCGGCGGTGATGCCGATCGACACGATCACGCCGGCGACGCCGGCGAGCGTCAGGGCGAAGCCGATCTCCCCCAGCGCGGTGATGAGCCCGGTCATCATGACGGCGAAGATCAGCAGCCCGCTGATCGCGACGAGCCCGAGCACGCGGTAGAAGAACGTGAGGTAGACGGCGACGATCGCGAGACCGATCAGCCCGGCCAGGAGGCCGTTGCGCAGGGACTCCGCCCCGAGCGTCGCGGACACGGTGTCGAACGTCGACGGCTCGAGCGTGATCGGCAGGGCCCCGGTCTTCAGCACGAGCGCGAGGTCGCGTGCCTCCTCCTCGGACTCCTCGAGCCCCCCGCCGACGGAGATCGCGGCCTGGCCGCCCTGGATGCCGGCGCCGCAGGCGACCTCGGGGTTCATCGCGGGTGCGGACTCGACCACGTTGTCGAGCACGATCGCGAGCAGGCCCGGCTGGCCCTGGTCGCGCTGGCAGGCGAGCTCGGAGGTGATCTCGGCGAACTGCTCCGCGCCCTGCCCGTCGAGGTCGAGGCTGACCGACCACGACGTCGCGCCGGCGAGCACCGGCAGGGCGTCCTCGATGCGGTCGCCGGTGAGCGCCGCGGGGCCGACGCGGTACTTCTGCACCCCGAGGGCGGCCTCGGCGAGGTCGCCCTCCGTCGACGCCCCACAGACGATGCCACCCTCGTCCTCGGGCAGCTCCGTCAGTTCCTGCGTGCAGTCCGGACCCTCCTCCGACCCGGGCGGCAGGACCTCCTCGACCGGACGGAACGTCAGCTTGGCGGTGGTGCCGATGATCTCCTGGGCGCGCTCGGGGTCGTCCAGGCCCGGCAGCTGGACCAGCACGTCCTCACCCTGCCGGCTGATGTCGGGCTCGGCGACGCCGAGGCTGTCGACACGGGCCCGGATGACCTCGATGGTCTCGTCGAGCACCGCCTCGAAGTCCTCCGGCCGTTCCTCGCCCTCGTTGAGGACCGGCGAGTAGATGGCGCTGATCCCACCGCGGAGGTCGAGCCCCAGCTGCGGCCGCGCGCCCGTGGCGAGGTAGGCGATCACGCCGGCGACGACGAGCAACGACGCGACGAGCGAGACGACCAGGTTGCGCTTGTTCACACTGCCTCCTGCCGGGAGCGGCGCGGACGCCGTCCGTGTCGTGCCGTGGGCACGCGTTCAGCCGAGCGGGATCCCGTTGGCGGTGATGCGGAACTCGCATCCCAGCGTCCGGGCCGCGCGTCGGCACATGATCATGCGGTCCAGGAAGATCTCGAAGTACTCGATGACGGTGGACCGCTCGGTGTCGAGCTCGAGCTCGAGGGTGATGGTGGCCGCCTGCGCGTCGACGCGCAGGAAGGAGTGGGTGACCGCGTCGTTGACGCGGTCGTGGATGTCGATGGACGTGTCGGCGTCCTTGCGGACGCGACTGCGGTGCACGTCGGCCTTGTCCGCGAGGATGACGGCGGCGCCGACGGGCCCGATCGACGAGCCGTACTGCTCCTCGTGGTTGCCGACCGCGGACAGCACGAGACCGATGCGGTAGGGGTCGACCTCGAGGCGACGCAGCGCGTCGTAGGCGATCCAGGCGCTGGACAGGCCGTGGTTCATCCGGCTGACCACGTTGCCGACGTCGTGCAGGTAGCCCCCGATGGCCGCGAGGTCGCACAGGTCCTGCTCGGCGCCGAGGTGGTGCAGGACGTTGTAGGCGATGCGTCCGACGAGGTTGGCGTGCCGGAAGCCGTGCTCGGTGAACCCCTGGGCCCCGAGGAACTGGTCGGAGAGCTTGATGAACGCGGAGGTGATGGCGTCGCGCTGGAGCTCGGTCAGGATGTCGACCTCGGCGCCCGTCCGACGCGTGGCGTCGAGGGCGACGGCCTCGGCCTCGCGGACGGCGTCGGCCGCGTCGACCCCGCGCAGGATGGCCGACTCGGCGGACTCGTTGATGACCGTCGCCGGATCCGTGAGCGCCGACGGCGCGTCGTCCTCGGCCACCACCTCCGGCGGGATCGCCTCGGGCGACTCGTTGCGGTCGGCGGCGGCCTCGTCGATGGTCGCCGACGACTGGGTCGCGGCCAGCTGGTCCGCGTCCGGCGTGGCCTCCGAGGTCACACGGAGCTCCCGGGGTCGTCGGTGTCGGTCGCGGGACCCGTCCAGTCCTCGCCGGTGTCGCCGTCCTCGTCGTGGGTGACGACCTTCGCGATGGACGAGCGCTGGAAGCGCAGCACGGTCCCGTCCGCCGAGACCGTGAGGTCGATGGTGTCGTCGTCGACCGCCAGGACCGTGCCGTGCAGCCCGCCGATCGTGATGATGTCGGAGCCGACGGCCACGGAGCTGATGAGCTCGCGGTGCTCGCGCTGGCGCTTCTGCTGGGGACGGATGAGCAGCAGGTACATCACGCCGAAGAAGGCGAGCAGGATGAGGAAGGACGGGTCCATCGGGGATCTCTCGAATCGGGAGAGGCGGTCTGGCGGGCGTCCGGAGGGGCACGGACAGCGCCCGCCGAGGGCGGGCGCGGGGCGGCCATCGTAGCGACCCTTCGCGCTAGTCGAAGAGACGTGAGCCGCCGTCGTCGTCGCTCGGCGACGGCACCCCGAGGTGGGCGTAGGCGGCCGCCGTGGCGAC
>JAHWJY010000170.1 GCA_019348135.1 Actinomycetota bacterium | reverse complement strand
CGGCACCCGAGCCGGAGCCCGAGCCCGCGCCCGAACCGGAGCCCGAACCGGAGCCCGAACCGGAGCCCGAACCGGAGCCGGAGCCGGAGCCGGAGCCCGAACCCGAGCCCGCGCCGGAGCCGGAGCCCGAGCCGGAGCCGGAGCCCGCGGCCCCGATCGGCGAGGCCGAGGCCCGCGCCTCCACCACGTCCGACGAGCTCGAGCCGCTGGCCCTGCGCGACCAGTCGCTCGCGGGGGTCCGACCCGGGATGCTGCGCCGCCTCAAGCGCGCGTTGCAGGACGTCCAGAACGGGGTGCTGGACGGGCTCCGTCAGGCGGGCCGTGCGCCCGACCCGGACGACGTGCTGCCGTCCGACGACGACCTCGCGCCGCTCGGGGCGGTGGGGCAGATGTTCCTGACCGCGTCGTACCGGGCGGGCATCGCGGACGGGGCGCTCCTGGTCGGGCGCGAGGCCGACGACGAGGCCGCCGACGGGTCCCGCATCCCGGCCACCGCCGCGACCTTCCGCGCCGTCCTCTCGCACGAGGTCACGTCCGCGCTGCGGGCGACGATCCGCGCCGGCGTCGAGGCGGGCGAGCCCGAGACGTCGCTGTCCGAGCGCGTCGGCGAGGTCTTCCGCGACCTCAAGGGACCGGTCGTCGAACAGGTCGTCGACCAGCACCTCGCACGCGTCTACGGCTTCGGTCAGCTCGACGCCTGGCGCCACGCCGGCGTGCCGCAGGCGCGCTGGGTCCTCGGTGCGGAGCCGCGCTGCCCCGCGAACCGCTGTCGGCTGAACGACCAGGACGGTGGGGTCGCGCTGGGGGAGGAGTTCCCCAGCGGCGACACGGTCCCGCCGGCGCACGACGGCTGCACCTGCGGTCTCGCTCCCGACGGGGTCGCCTAGCCACGGCGGTAGGCTCTCCAGCCCGTCCAGCAGTGCACCGGTCGGGGCCGATGGAGAGGGACGACGTGCGGGACCTGTTGCGTAGACGCCTGGGGACCGTGGTGGTCGTCGTGGTCGTCCTGCTGTTCCTGTTCTCGAACCGGATCGCGACGTTCTTCACCGAGCTGTGGTGGTTCGACGCGCTCGGCGTGCGCTCGGTCTACACGACCATCCTCGGGTCGCAGATCGCGCTCGCCGCCACGTTCGGGACCGTGCTCGCCGTGCTCGTGGCGGTCAACCTGGTCCTCGCCTGGCGGATGCGACCGTTCTTCGTCCCGACCACGCCCCAGCAGGCGATCGTCGAGCGCTACCGCCAGATGGTGGACCCGTACGTGCCGTGGGTCATCGGCGCGCTCGCCCTGCTGTTCGGTG
Source organism: Actinomycetota bacterium (assembly GCA_019348135.1). Taxonomy (GTDB): domain Bacteria; phylum Actinomycetota; class Nitriliruptoria; order Nitriliruptorales; family Nitriliruptoraceae; genus JAHWJY01. The sequence continues at coordinate 3,446 of JAHWJY010000170.1, read as the reverse complement.
CGACCTCCGGCGCCGCGGTCGCGAGCCAGTGGGAGCCGTTCCTGCTGTGGCGCAACGCCCAGCCCTTCGGCGCGGTGGACCCGCAGTTCGGCCGGGACATCGGCTTCTACGTCTTCTCGCTGCCGTGGTTCTCGTTCGTGCAGACGTGGCTGTTCACCTCCGTCCTGCTCGTGACGCTGCTGACGGTCGGGGCGCACTACCTCCTCGGAGGGATCCGGCCCGAGTCCCGGACCGACAAGCTCCTCCCCAACGTCAAGGCCCACCTGTCGGTGCTGCTGGCGGTGCTGCTGGCGATCCGCGCCTGGGGCTACTGGCTCGACCGCTACATGCTGAACTACTCACCGCGGGGGCAGGTCACGGGAGCCTCGTTCACCGACGTGAACGCCGAGCTCCCCGCCCTCTACCTCCTCCTCGGCGTCAGCGCCATCGCGATCGTGATGGTGCTCGTGAGCATCCGTCGGCGCGGCTTCCTCCTCCCCGGAGCCGCCATCGCGCTCCTGGTGCTGGCGAGCGTGCTCCTCCAGGGGGCGTATCCGGCGGCCATCCAGCGGCTGCGCGTGGACCCGCAGGAGCTCGCGCGTGAGGAGCCCTTCATCGCCCGCAACCTGAAGGCGACGCGTGAGGGGTACGACCTCCAGGACGTCGGGGGGAAGGCGTTCCCCGTCCGCAACACCCTCGATGCCGCCGAGGTGCGTGCCAACGAGGCCACGCTCACGAACGTCCGGTTGTGGAGCAAGGAGACCCTGCAGACCACGTACGAGCAGCTCCAGGCGTTGCGCACCTACTACGAGTTCGCCGACGTCGACGCCGACCGCTACGTCGTGGACGGCGAGCTCCGACAGGTCATGATCGCCCTGCGCCAGCTCGACACCTCCCAGCTGCCCGACCAGGCGCAGACGTGGCAGAACCAGACCCTCACGTACACGCACGGGTTCGGAACCGTCGCGTCGCAGGTGAACACGGCGAACGCGCAGGGCCAGCCGGTCTTCCTCGCCCGTGACATCCCGCCGAGGGGTGCCGACTCGCTCGTCCCGGAGGCCCGGCCGGGGATCTACTACGGCGAGGTCAACCCGCCGTACTCGGTGGTGGCGAGCCAGGCCGACGAGCTCGACTTCGAGGAGCCGGGTACGAACCGCCAGGTCTTCACCGACTACGACGGCGCGGGCGGCGTGGCGCTCGGCAGCTACGTCCGGCGCATCGCGTTCGCGCTGCGCTTCGGTGATCCCAACCTCGTCCTGTCGAACCTGTTCGACGACGACTCGAGGATCCTGTTCCGCCGCGACATCCCGGAGCGCGTGCATCAGGTCGCGCCGTACCTGCAGCTCGACGCGGACCCCTACCCGGTGGTGCTCGACGAGCGGGTCCTGTGGGTGCAGGACGCGTACACCACGAGCAACCACTACCCGTACAGCGAACGGGTCGCCGGCTGGGACACCCGGTACGGGGCATCCCAGATCAACTACGTCCGCAACAGCGTGAAGGCCGTCGTCGACGCCTACGACGGCACGGTGCAGCTGTTCGTCGTCGACGAGGACGACCCGGTGGTCGAGGCGTGGCGGTCGGCGTTCCCAGACGCGTACGCGCCGCTCTCGGAGGCACCGGAAGGACTGGTGGACCACTTCCGCTACCCGGAGGACCTGTTCCGGTTGCAGTCCGACGTCTACCAGACGTACCACATCCCGGAAGCGCCGGCGTTCTACTCGAAGGCGGACGCGTGGGAGGTCCCGCGCGATGCGTCCTTCGTGGCGAACCAGTCGCAGGAGGTGACGCCGGACCGCGCTCCACCGATGGAGCCCTTCTACCTGCTGATGCGACTCCCGGGTGAGCAGGAGCTCGAGTTCGTGCTCGCGCGGCCGTACCTGCCGAGGAACAAGCCGAACATGATCGCCTGGCTCGCGGCGCGATCCGATCCCGGCCACTACGGCGAGCTCGTGTCGCTCGAGTTCCCGAGCGACCAGTCGGTCCTCGGGCCCCAGCAGGCGCAGGCACGCATCGAGCAGGAGAGCCAGATCTCGGAGTACATCTCGCTCCGCGACCAGTTGGGCTCACAGGTCATCCGCGGCGACATGATCGTGCTGCCGCTCGAGGAGTCGATCCTCTACATCGAGCCGCTCTTCCTCGAGAACGAGCAGGCGCAGATCCCCGAGCTGCGCAAGGTCGTCATCGTCATGGGTGATCAGGTCGCTTTCGAGGACACGCTGGCCGAGGCCCTGGCCTCGCTCGTGGGAGCCGACCCGCCGGGGTCCGACGAGGGCGAGGGCGAGGACGACGAGGCCGAGGACGACACCGGGGCGGACGCCGACCGGCTGCTCCTGCGGGCACTCGAGGCGTTCGCCGAGGCGGACGAGGCGCTGCAGGCCGGTGACCTCGGGCGCTACCAGGAGCTGATCGACGAGGCGCAGGGACTCGTCAACCGGGCCGCCGAGGCACGCGGCGTCGAGCCGGCACCGGACGCCGACGTCGAGCCGACCGAGGAGGCGACCACGACCGGCACCGAGCAGCCGTCTCCGACCGCGACCGAGGGAGGCTGAGCGTGGACCGCCGCCAGTTCATCGCCCGCAGCTTCACCGGCGTCGCCGGCGCCGCGACCTTCGGGCCGGGGTTCTGGCACCACGCCCTCGCCGCCCCCACCCAGCCGGGCCCGGGGCCGTACGGTCCGCTCGCCTCCGAGCCGGACGAGAACGGGCTACTCCTGCCCGAAGGGTTCACCAGCCGCGTCGTCGCGGTGGCCGAGCGCCCGGTCGGATCGACGGGCTACCCGTGGCACGTCTTCCCGGACGGCGGGACCGTCCTGCCCGCCGACGACGGCGGCTGGTTCTACGTCGGCAACTCCGAGGTCTTCACGCCGTTCGGCGGCGGCGCGTCGGCCATCCGGTTCGCCGCCGACGGGGAGATCACGGACGCGTACCGTCTCCTCGCCGGCACGACCGGCAACTGCTCCGGTGGGCCCACCCCGTGGGGGACGTGGCTCTCGTGCGAGGAGCAGCCGCGGGGACAGGTCCACGAGTGCGATCCCGCCGTGCCGCTGTCCGGGATGGGCAACGCGCTGCCGGCGCTCGGGATGTTCTCCCACGAGGCCGTGACGATCGATCCGGACCGGGGGGTGCTCTACCTGACCGAGGACGACCTCCTCGAGGACCAGGTCGACGACCGTACGGGCGAGGGGACCGCCACGTCCGGCGGCTACTACCGGTTCACCCCCGCGGCGTTCCCGGATCTCGGTGCCGGCCGGCTCGAGGCGGCCACGCTCGCCGACCCCGATGGCGGGGCGGTCACCTGGGTCGAGGTCGATCCGGGGCGGCCGTTCAGCGTGACGCAGCCGGATGCCCAGCCGCGACCGGAGGGGACGACGCAGTTCGCCGGCTCCGAGGGCTGCTGGTACGACCGCGGCCACGTCTACTTCACCTCCAAGGTGCGCGACGTCGTGTGGGACCACGACATCGAGG
>JAHWJY010000051.1 GCA_019348135.1 Actinomycetota bacterium | reverse complement strand
GGATGTCCGCGTAGAAGGAGACGTTGAAGCGGAGGAAGTCGATGAGCTCGCAGGCAGCGTCGATCTCGGCCTGGTGGACCGACTTCGACTGCCCGAGCATGGTGGCGGCGTTCAGCGTGTCCCGGTAGGGCCCCGAGATGAGCTCGGCGGCGCGCAGGAAGACCGCCGCCCGGTCCTCCCACGGCAGCTGCGCCCACTCGGGCTTGGCGTACTCCGCGGCCTCGACGGCCTTCTCGACCTCGACGCGGCTCGCCCCGTGCACGGTCGCGAGGTGGAGGTCGCGGTCGTGGGGCGCGCGGACCTCGAAGGTCTCGCCCGTCCGGACCTCGCGCCCGCCGATCACACAGGGGGCGTCGACGGTCTCCTTCTGGAGCTGGAGCACGCGCTCCTGCAGCGACGCCCGTTCGGCGGTGCCTGGGGCGTAGGTCCGGATCGGCTCGTTGGTGGCCTCCGGCGGCACGGCGCGGGCGTCGGTCATCGTCGATCTCCGGTCGGGGTCGAACTCCGATGGTGCCCTCTCGATGGTAAGCGGCCGGCCCCGGAACGGCGCCGGTTGTGCGACTACGCTCGCCAGCGGTCCGACCGTCACCCCCGATCCCGTCCGCGAGGAGTCCGCCGTGCTGACCGTCGGTGTCGACCTCGGCGGGGCCAACATCCAGACCCTGGTCCTCGAGGGCGACGAGACCCTCGGCAGCGCACGGATGAAGACCCCGACCCAGGGGGACCGCACGCTCGTCCTGGACGTCGTGGCGGCCGCGCTGCACGCGGCGCTGGGGGAGGCGGACCACGAGCTCGACGAGGTCGCGGCCGTCGGGATCGGGACCCCCGGCGTGGTGATCGACGGCACCGTCGGTGGCGCCTCGAACATCCCGGACTGGTACGACCGCTTCGGACTGGCGGACCTCGCCCGTGACAAGCTGGGCGTCCCCGTCCGGCTCGCGAACGACGGCACGGCCGCGGCGGTCGGCGAGCACCACTCGGGCGCGGGCCGCGGGACGGACCACCTGCTCGCGATCACCGTGGGAACGGGCGTGGGCGCGGGCCTGATCCTCAACGGGCAGCCGTACGAGGGCGGCGTGGGCGGCGCCGGCGAGTTCGGGCACACGGTCGTCGTGCAGGACGGTGCGGTGTGCCCGTGCGGACGACGTGGCTGCGTGGAGGCCTACGCGGGCCGGCGCGCGATGGCCTTCGCCGCCGAACGGGCGGTCGCCGCAGGTCGCTCGACCGTCCTCTTCGACATCCAGGAGGAGCTCGGTCAGCAGCGCCCCACCTCGGCCGTGTTCAAGGCCGCGTTGGACCGCGGCGACGAACTGGCCGCCGACCTGATCGACGTCGCGATCTCGGCGCTCGGCGTCGGGATCGCCTCGGCGGTGAACCTGCTCGACGTCGACGCCGTCGTCGTCGGTGGCGGCCTGTCGGACCGCATGGGTGACGCCTTCTTCATCCGGCTCGAGGCCGCGATACGCCCCAACCTGTTCCTCCAGCCGCCGCGCGTCCGGCTGGAGCGGGCCCAGCTCGGGGACTACGCCGGCGCGCTGGGGGCGGCGCTGCTGGCGCGTGACGCGGCTCCCCGGTGAGGCGCAGCCTCGGGCTCGCGGGGGCGGCCGTGCTCGCGGGCCTGGTCACGACGGCCTGCTCCGTCGGTGGACCGTCGCCGGCAGGCTCGGCCGAGGTGCCGCTCATCGGGATGCTGCGCGTGATCCCCGACGACGACCAGCCCGTCTTCCTGACCGAGCTCCGCGCCCAGGGGTGGAGCAACGGTCGTCACGTCGACGTCGACCCCGAGGAGCCCGACACCGTCGCGGCCGACCAGGCAGCGGCGCGGGAGCAGCTCGAGGCGTGGCTGGACGACGGCGTCGACCTGATCGTCGCCTCGAGCACCCCCTACGCCGTGCTCGCGGCGGAGGTGGCGCCGTCCGTCCCGACCCTGTTCCTCGTCAACGATCCCGTCGCCGCCGGTCTGGTGGTGGACGAGCAGCGACCCGAAGGCAACCTGACGGGGGTCACGTTCCAGGCACCGGCGGACCGGACGCTGCACCTCGCCGAGGAGGTCATCGGCGACGTCGAGCGCATCGGGTACCTGGGTCCGACCGGTGACCCCGCCGTCGCCGGCCACCTCGAGGGGGTCCGGGTCGCGGCGTCGGATCTCGGCCTCACCCTGGTGGAGGCCGAGTTCGGCTCGCCCGAGCAGGTCCCCGCCGCCGTCGCCGAGCTCGTCGCCGCCGGCGTCGACCTCGTCTACCTCCCCGGGGCGAACGCGACCGTGCCGTCCCTCGGGGCGCTCGAGACCGAGCTCATGCGCGCCCGCCTGCCCGTGGTCGCCAACGTGGAGTACATCGACTTCGCCCTGCTCACGCTGGCGCCCGACGGCGCCGAGGTGCGACGGCAGCTCGCGCGCCAGGCCGCCAGGATCCTGGCCGGGGCCGAGGTCGCCTCCGTCCCGGTCGAGGACCCGCGTCGCTTCACCACCGTGGTGGACCGGCGGGTGGCGGCCCGGCTGGGCCTCCCGCCGATCGCGCCGGAGGTCCTACGGCGCATGGACGTCGTGCGATGAGGTGGCGGGACGCCAGCATCGTGCGACGTCTCGTGGTCGTCGCCCTCTTCGCGGGCCTGGTGCCCGGGATCGTGGGCGTCCTGCTCGTCCGCTCGATGGAGGAGGGCCAGCTCCGGGACCAGGCCGCCGCCCGGAACGATGCGGTGGCGCAGCGGACGGCCGCCGCGATCGACGGCCGCATCGCCGGCCTCCAGAGCCAGCTCGACCTCCTCGCATCCGCTCCCGCCGTCGCCGCGCTCGACGAGCGCGCGTCGGACGAGCTCGCGATCGCGCTGCGTGTGTCCGGCGAGCTCGACCGGCTCGTCCTGCACGACGGCGGGGGTCGCGCGGTGGCCGCGGCTGCCGCCTCCGAGCTGCTGCTGGCCGACGACGTCGCCGACCGGGAGGTGGGGCCGGAGGTCCGCTCCGTCGGGGTCGTCGCCACGGACGGCCGCCTTCCGGCCCTGGAGCTGTCCGTCCCGGTCGAGGATCCACCCGGCACGGTCGTCGGCTCCCTCGTGGGATGGGTACCGCTGCCGATCGTCACGCCCGTGGTGGAGGGTGGCGGTCTCCTGGGCAGCGGTCGCACGGCGCTGTTGACCACGCTGGACGGCACCGTCGTGGCGCACCGGGAGCTCGGCCGCGTACTGGCGGCCGAGCGCTACCCCATCGAGGACCTCGTCGCCGCCGGCGTGCGGCCGGGGCCGGACGACACGGGACGCGTGCTCGTCTCCGGCGCACGTCTGACCAGCGTCGACGCGTGGCTCGTGATCGAGCAGCCCGAGGACGTGGCGGTGGCGCCGGCGGATGCCACCATCGACGGCATCACCCTCGTCATCGCGGCCGTCGTGGCGGCCATCGTGACCTCGGTCATCCTGGCCGGCCGGGGGCTGCTGCGGCCGCTCGGGGGGCTCGTGCAGGCCGTCGGTCGACTGGAGCGGGGGGAGCGGGCGGTCCGGGTGCCCACCGGGGCGGCGGCGGAGGTCGGCGCGCTCGCCGACGGCTTCAACCGCATGGCCGGCGCGCTCGACGAGCGCCGGGCACAGCTGGAGGCGGCCGAGACGTCCGCGCGGCGGAGCGAGGAGCGCCTGCGGCTCCTCGTCGAGGGGGTGGAGGACTACGCCATCGTGCTCCTGGACCGCACGGGACGCATCCGGTCGTGGAACACCGGCGCCCGCCGGCTGCTCGGGTACGAGGCCGAGGACGCGATCGACCGGCCGTTCGGCGCCGTCTTCGCGGTGGCGGACGGGAGCGACCCGCTGCTCGAGGCCGCGCGGTCGCACCGCGGCGAGACGGAGGGGTGGTGCCAGCGCGGCGACGGCCGCCGGTTCTGGGCCCGGACCGTCGCCACGGCGCTGGCGGACGAGGCCGGCGACCCGTACGGCTACGCCGTGGTCGTCCACGACCTCACGGACCGCCAGGCTGCACGGGTGGCCCTGGAGGAGGCGCTGGCACGGGAGCAGCAGGCCGCGGACGAGCTGCGGCGCACCAGCGATCTCAAGGACGAGTTCCTCGCGATCGCCACCCACGAGATCCGGACCCCGCTGTCGGCCATCCTCGGCGCCAGCACGCTGCTGACGAGCGGGTGGGAGGACCTCGACGAGGCGGACAAGGTGCGGTTCCGGGACATGATCGCGACGCACGCCCAGGACATGCGCCAGATCGTCGACCGCCTGCTCGACTTCACGCGGCTCCAGGCCGGCCGGGCGGAGCTGGTCCACGAACGCTTCGAGCTCCGGGAGGAGCTGGACCGGGTCATCGCCGTGCTCGACCGGCCGCTGCACGGGCACCCCCTCGTGGTCGAGGCCCCGGAGGTCGAGGTCGAGCTCGACCGCGACGTGCTCCGTCACGTCGTCACCAACCTGCTCTCCAACGCCGGGAAGTTCTCGCCCGACGGTTCCACCATCAGCCTCGGAGCGACGGTCCGGGCGAGCGGGCTCGTGATCGAGGTGCGCGACGAGGGCAGCGGCATCCCGGCCGAGGACCACGACGCGGTCTTCGAGCTGTTCCGCCAGTCGCGCACGTCCCAGCCGGGTGCTCGCGGGACCGGCGTCGGCCTCGCCATCGTCAAGCGCTACGTCGAGCTCGCCGGCGGTGAGGTGACGCTGCAGAGCGCCCCGGGCGTCGGCTCGACCTTCACGGTGAGGTTGCCGATTGGAACGTCGGACCGACGGTCGGGAACACTGCCGGCCGAGACCACAGACGGAGGACCCCCGTGAGCGACCTCGACCAGGCCCGCACGATCGTGACCGCCCTGCGGGGGGCCGTGGCCGAGGCCGTCGGTGCCCTCGCCCGGGCGAGCGAGGCGGACGGTCGCATCTCCGTGTCCCGGATGGACGAGCACCAGACGGTCGCCTACGACCTCGCGTCGATCGCGTCGGCGGTCGCCGCGGCGGAGCACGCCGTGTCGTACGGGAAGCACGGCGACCACGAGGCCGCGCTCGCCCTCGCGTACGCCGCTGACGTCCACGCCGACCTCGTGGCGCGCATGACGGGGCGGTGGACGGAGCTCGGGATCGACACCGCACCGTCAGGTCTGTCCGTCGAGGACGTCACGGCCGCCGTGGCCGCCGGTCGCGACACCCGGTTCCTGTCCCGCATCGCCGACACGGTGCTCCGGACCGGCGAGGCGGGCCCGCGTCACCTGCCCGAGGACCTGGAGATGGTGCGCCAGACCTTCCGCCGCTTCGCGGAGGACAAGGTCATGCCGGTCGCCGAGCGCGTGCACCGCAACGACGAGGACATCCCGGACGACATCATCTCGGGCCTGGCCGAGCTCGGCTGCTTCGCGCTGTCGATCCCGGCCGAGTACGGCGGCTTCGCCGAGGGCGGCGACGACGACCTCCTCAACATGGTGCTCGTGACCGAGGAGCTGTCGCGCGGCTCGCTCGGGGTGGCCGGCTCGCTCATCACCCGCCCCGAGATCATCGGCACCGCCATCGAGAAGGGCGGGACCGAGGAGCAGAAGCAGCGCTGGCTGCCGTCCATCGCCTCGGGCGAGAAGATGTGCGGTGTCGCCGTGACCGAGCCCGACGTCGGCTCTGACGTCGCCGGCATCAAGGTCACCGCCACCCGCGACGACGACGACTGGATCCTGAACGGCGTGAAGACGTGGTGCACGTTCGGAGGCCGGGCGGAGTACCTGCTGGTCCTGGCGCGCACGGACCAGGACCGCTCGAAGGGCCACCGGGGCCTGTCGCTGTTCGTCGTCGACAAGCCGCGCTTCGACGGCCACGCGTGGGTGGCCGAGCAGGACGGGGGCGGCAAGATGGACGCCCGCGCGATCCCGACCATCGGGTACCGGGGGATGCACTCCTTCGAGATCTCGATCGACGGGTGGCGGGTGCCGCACGAGAACCTCATCGGGATGGACGAGGGGCTCGGCCAGGGCTTCTACCTCCAGATGCAGGCCTTCGCGAACGCCCGGCTGCAGACGGCAGCCCGCGCGCTGGGCGTGATGCAGTCCGCCCTCGAGCAGTCGGTCACCTATGCCCAGGACCGGAAGGTCTTCGGGACGGCGCTCGCGGACTACGAGCTGACCAAGACCAAGATCGCCCGCATGGCCGCGCTGATCGCGGCCAACCGCGCCTTCGCCTTCGACGTGGCGCGGGCGCTCGCCCGCGGCGAGGGGCAGCTCGAGGCGTCGCAGGTGAAGCAGCTGGCGTGTCGGACCGCCGAGTGGGTCGCCCGGGAGGCACAGCAGATCCACGGCGGCTACGGCTACGCCGAGGAGTACACCGTCTCGCGCCTGTTCGTGGACGCCCGCGTGCTGTCGATCTTCGAGGGGGCCGACGAGGTCCTCGCGCTGCGGGTGATCGCCCGGACGCTCCTGACGGAGGCCCTCGCCGGCTGAGCCGGGGGACGGGACTAGGGTCGTGGTCCCCTCCGTCCTGGACGCGCCACGTGCTCGAGCTCCGTGGGCTCTCCCGCCGCTTCGGTGAGGTCGTCGCCCTCGACGACCTGAGCTTCGCCGTGCGACGCGGAAGCCTGTGTGGCTTCCTCGGCCCCAACGCTGCGGGCAAGACCACGGCCATGCGGATCGTCATGGGCATCACCCGTGCCGACGCCGGCGACGTGCGGTGGGACGGCGTACCCGTGGACCTGCCGGCCCGGCTCCGCTTCGGGTACATGCCGGAGGAGCGTGGCCTCTACCCGCGCATGCTCGTGCGCGAGCAGCTCGTCTACCTCGGCCGTCTCCACCGCGTCCCGACCGCCGAGGCCGGCCGCCGCGCGGACCGCTGGCTCGAGGCGGTCGGGCTCACCGACCGTGCCGACAGCCGCGTCGAGGACCTGTCGCTCGGCAACCAGCAGCGGGTCCAGCTCGCCGCCGCGCTCGTCCACGAGCCGGAGCTGCTCGTCCTCGACGAGCCGTTCTCCGGCCTCGATCCCCTCGCCGTCGACGTCATGAGCGAGGTCCTCCGCGACCGCGCCGCCGCGGGCGCGGCGGTGCTGTTCTCGAGCCACCAGCTCGACCTGGTCGAGGACATCTGCGAGTCCGTCGCCGTCATCGCCGACGGCCGTGCCCTCCTCGTCGGCGCGGTGGCCGAGCTCAAGGCCGAGGGCCGCACGCGCCTGCGCGTCGGCGTGACCGGTGACCGGCGCTGGGCCGAGGGGCTCTCCGGTGTCGAGGTGCTGCACGAGACGGACGGTCGCGTCCTGCTCGCGCTGGACGACGGCACCTCCGCGGCGGACGTCCTGGCCCGTGCCACGCGCGCCGGGGAGCTCACCCACTTCAGCACCGAGCAGCCGAGCCTGACCGAGCTCTTCCGCGACGCCGTCCGGACCGGCGCGGCCCCGCAGGTCGCGCCGTGAACCTCGCGGCCGTGCGGCTGATCGCGTGGCGTGAGATCTCCCAGCGCCTGCGCGCCCGGGCGTTCCGGGTGTCGACCGCGATCGTCAGCACGGCGCTCGTCCTCGGTGTCCTGCTCCCCGCGCTCCTCGGGGGCGACGGGGACGACGAGCCGGGACCCGCGGGAGACCCGGTCGGGGTGGTGGTCGCCGGCGAGGTCGATCCGGCGGTGGCCACGGCCATCGTGGTCGCCGGCCACCGCGGCGGGACGCGCGTGGAGGTCACCGGTGTGCCGGACCGGGCGGCGGCCGAGGCGGCGTTGCGGGACGGGACCGCGGAGATCGCCGTGCTCCCGGGCGGGGTGGTCTCCGCGGAGCCGGCGGGGATGGAGGGACCGCGCCTCGCCACCGCCATCGCGGCGACGGTCGCGCAGGCGCGGGTGCTGTCGGCCGCCGGGCTCGACGCCGGGACGGTCGAGGACGCACTCGTCGCCGAGCCGCTGGAGGTCAGCCGGTCCGACGGCGGCGAGGCCGACGCCGACGATCGCTGGATCCTCGCGAACCTCGGGGCGGTCTTCGTCTACGCCACCCTCCTGATGTACGGCGCCTGGATGGTGAACGGCATCATCGAGGAGAAGGCGAACCGGGTGGTCGAGCTGCTGCTCGCCACGGTCCGACCCCGCGACCTGATGGCCGGGAAGATCCTCGGGCTCGGCGCCGTCGGGATCATCCAGACCGTCGCCATCTTCGTGCCGGCGCTGGTCGTCGGCACCGTGACCGAGTCCGTCGTGATGCCGCCCGGCGCCGGCCGGGCGTCGCTGGTGATCCTGCTGTGGTGGCTGCTCGGCTACCTGCTGTACGCGGTCCTCGCCGCCGGCGCCGGTGCCCTCGTGTCCCGTTCGGAGGAGTCCCAGGTCGCGCTGACGCCCGTCACGCTGCTCCTCGTCGTGTCCTACTTCGCGTCGTTCGCGGCGCTCGCCAGCCCGGACGGGACCTTCGCGACCGTGGCCAGCATGATCCCGTTCAGCGCGCCCGTCACGATGCTGGTCCGGATGATCGTGAGCCAGGTGCCCTGGTGGCAGGTCGGCGTGGCCGCGGCGGGAACGCTCACGACCGCCGCGCTGCTCACCCTCCTGGCGGCGAGGATCTACGCCGGCGGGCTGCTCCGCACGGGCCGACGCATGACGGTGCGGCAGGCGTGGGCCAGCGCCGAGGACTGACCGGCGCCGCCCCGTCGTCGGCGGTCAGCGCGAGCTGAACCGCTGCCAGTCCCGCTCGAGCAGCTCGGGCAGGCGCGGCATCTCGAGCTTGTCGTAGCAGTCGAAGGCGCCGAGGTCCTGCAGTTCCCGGCAGCGCTCGTCGGTGATCGAGGTCGAGAAGACCGCGATCATGCTGTCCGGCGCCGCCGTGACGATCGCGGGGAGCGCCTCGTCGCCGCGCATGCGGGGCATCGACAGGTCGAGCAGCACGATCTGCGGCTGCAGCTCGGTGGCGGCGTCGATGGCCTCCTCGCCGTCGGTGGCCTCACCGACGACCTGGAAGGTCCGTTCGCGGGCCAGCAGGCGTCGCACGAGGAAGCGCACGTCGGCGCCGTCGTCGACCACGAGGACGCGGATGCGGTCGGTCGTCGGTCTCGTGCGGGGTTCGGTCCCGGTCATCATGGTTGCCCTCGGTAGCGTCGTGGGGACGCGCTCGGGGCTTGGGAGCACGGGGCGGGCTCCGACAGGTCTTGAGAGGTCCGCCTGTGGCCAGGGTACCGACGGACAGGGTTCCTGCTTGCCCCGGACCGGTCGTGTGCGCTAGCGGCCCGTGAAGTCCGGTGGCCGGCGTTCGCGGCCGGCGCGCAGGCCCTCGACGAGGTCGTCGGTGCCGTAGTTGACGGCCTGGTTCGCCGCCTCGAGGTCCAGCTGCTCGTCGAGGCGGTTCGTCGGCGACACCGCGAGCGCGACCTTGAGCTGCCGCACCACGAGCGGCGAGGAGGCCGCGATCTCGCCGGCGAGCGCGAGCGCGCGGGGGAGCACGGCGGCCGCGGGGAGCGCCTCGAGCGCGAGGCCGTGGTCGGCCGCCTCGGCGCCCGACACGAGGCGCCCGGTGTAGAGCATCTCGGCGGCGCGTTGGCGGCCCGCCAGCCGGGGGAGGAGCCAGGACCCGCCCATCCCGGGGTGCAGGGCCAGGCGGGCGAAGTTCAGCCCGATCTTCGCGTCCTCGGCCACCACGGCGAGGTCGCACGCCAGCGCGACGCAGCACCCGGCGCCGACCGCGTGCCCGTTGATGGCGGCGATGACGGGGACCGGCACGTCACGGACGGCGAGGAAGCGCTCGTAGAAGCGACGCATGTCGGCGGTCGCGTCGAAGCCCTCGTCGCGCGTGCGGCGTGCGTGGTCCTCCAGCATCGCGAGATCGCCGCCGGCGGAGAACGCCGGTGGGGCCCCGGTGAGGACGATGACCCGGAGGTCCTCGTCGTCGGCGAGCCGACCGAACGTCGCCTCGATCGCCTCACCCATCTCGACCGTCATCGCGTTGCGGCGGTCGGGATCGTTCAGGGTCACGAGCACGACGCCGTCGTCGCGGCGGTCGACGTCCACGATGGCCACAGCAGCTCCGTCATCCGGGTGCGGCGCAGGCTAGTGAGCGCCGTCGCCCGCCCGGGTACCGGTGGGGAGTACCGGGAGCCGCAGCGCCGCCGGTGCCGACGCCGGCACCGCGGGCGACCGCGGTGCGACCGGCGCGACGCGCTCGTACGGCGAGCCCACCGGCGGCCGGGGATCCGGCTCCCCGCGGTTGGGCCACATCGCCATCGCTCGCTCGGTCATCGCCGTGATCGTGAGCGCGGGGTTGACCCCGAGGTTGGCCGTGATCACCGAGCCGTCGCAGATCGACAGGCCGTCCGCCCCGTACACGCGGTGGTAGGGGTCGACCACGCCCGACGCCGGCGAGTCGCCCATGGGGCAGCCCCCCATGATGTGCGCGGTGGTCGGCACGTTCAGCGTGGCCTCGAACAGCGACGCCATGGGGTAGCCGCCCATGATGTCGGCCGCCTCGCGGGCCGCGTCGTTCGCCACGGGGATCCAGGTGGGGTTCGGCGCCCCGTGGCCCTGCCTCGTCGACAGGTGCCAGCCGAACAGGCCCCGCTTGCGCACGACCTGGAGGCTGTTGTCGAACGCCTGCATCACCAGGAGGATGATCGTGCGCTCCGACCAGTGCCGGGCGTCGAGGCTCCGGAGGAACGTGATCGGGTGCAGGAGGATCGTCGCGAGGAACCGCAGCCAGCGCGGCACCCGGCCGCCGCCGTCGACCATCAGCGTCGAGATGGTCGAGATCTGGTTCGAGCCCCTGCTGTAGCGGACCGGCTCGATGTGGGTGTCGGCGTCGGGGTGGATGGAGGAGGTGATCGCGACGCCCTCGGAGTAGTCGACGTCGCGCCCGTGGGCCGTGGCCCCCACGATCGCCTCCGAGTTCGTGCGCGTGAGGCTCCCCAGCCGGTCGGACAGCTGCGGCAGCCGCCCGTCGTGTCGCAGCTGGAACAGCAGCTTCTGGGTACCGAGCGACGACGCCGCGAGGATCACCTGGTCGGCCGTGAACGTCCGCCGCCCCTTGCGGATCCAGGCCCCGGAGCGCTCGGTGGTCACCTCCCAGCGACCGTCGTCGAGCCGCTGGAGGTCGGTCACGGTGTGCTCGGCGAACACCTCGGCCCCGGCCTGCTCGGCGAGGTGGAGGTAGTTGTGGTCGAGGGTGTTCTTGGCGTTGAAGCGGCAGCCGACCATGCAGCCCCCGCACTCGATGCAGCCCGTGCGGTCCGGACCGGCGCCACCGAAGTAGGGGTCCGGGACCGTCACGTCCGGCTCGCCGAACCACACGGCGACCGGCGTCGGGTGCCACGTGTCCGCGACGCCGAGGCGGTCGGCGACCTCGAGCAGGACCCGGTCGGCGTTGGTCACGGTCGGGTTCTCGACCACGCCGAGCATGCGCGTGGCCTGGTCGTAGTACGGCGCGTACTCGTCCCTCCAGTCCGAGATGTGGGCCCACTGGGGGTCGTCGTAGTACGGCTGGAGCGGCTCGTAGAGGGTGTTCGCGTACACCAGGGACCCGCCACCCACGCCGGCGCCCGAGACGATGAAGACGTCCTTCAGGAGGGTCATCCGCATGATCCCCTTGCAGCCGAGCTTGGGGAACCACAGGAACTTCCGGGCGTTCCAGTTCGTCTTCGGCAGGGTGTCGGCCGTGAACCGACGGCCGGCCTCGAGCACCGCGACGCGGTAGCCCTTCTCGGTCAGCCGCAGCGCCGACACGCTGCCGCCGAACCCGCTCCCGACGATCACGACGTCGTACTCGTCCTGTGCCACGTTGCCACCCCGCCTCTCGCGCGGCGGGCAGCCTACGACGGTGGCTCCACGCGGACCGCCCCGGCCGGGGAAAGGCCGGGGCGGTCGGGCGGGCGTCAGGCCCTGCGCAGGTCCTCGAGCGACTCGCCGGGGACCAGCCGGCGGGCGGTCGCGGCGAGCGCCCGCGCGGTGGATCTGCGCAGTCGGGAGGGACTGGGAGGGCGGGCGCTCTGGCGCAGCAGCGCCTCGGCCCGCAGGTGGACCTCGGCGACGCGGCGGGCCGTGTCGGCCTGTCCGGCGCGGACGAGATCCTGGGCGAGCGTGGGATGTACCGGGTGCATGGGTTCCTCCGGGTGCGTGTGACGGGACAAAAGAAGAGAGACGGCGGGGGATCCGCCGTCTCTCGACTCGCTGTGGTCCTGCTGGCCCTACCGAGGTGGGGCTCCGGACCGACCGAGAGGACGGCGGGCGACGGCACCGTTGCCGGCCGTGCCACGGCATGCCGAGGCGACGAGGACGGACGGGAACGCCGCGTACGCGGTGATCGTGGTGTCCATGTGCTCGCCTCCTCTCTCGGTGTGGTGCCCGCTGCGGCTCTCGGTCCGCAGCCGGATGATCCCGGCGGCGGACTGCGACCCTAGACATCGGGACGCCGACGTCAACGATCGCGTCGCGTCCGTGGCGATGTCGTGCGCGGACCGCCCTGCCGGCCCGGCGGAGCCGGGCGTCTCACCCCATCCGGGCGCCCTGCAGGGCGATCGAGAGGTCGCGCATCGACACCACGCCGACCAGTCCGCCCGCGCCCAGCACCGGGAGGTGACGGAACCCGCGGTCGATCATCACCTGCAGCGCCGCAGCGGCCTCGTCGGTGGCGTTGGCCGTGATGGGCTCGGGCGTCATCCACTTGCCGACCGTGGACGTGTGCGTGTCGACCCCGGCCGCACAGGCCCGGAGGACGTCGCGCTCCGTCAGGATCCCACGCAGCGCCCCGTCGCGCTCGAGCACGCACACGGACCCGACGCGGTGCTCGTACATCCGCTCGGCGGCCCGCGCCAGGGGCTCGTGCTCCTCGACCGCGATGGCGGGGTCCGCGACGATCTCGGCCAGCTTCGGCACCGCGTCACCCCTCACGAGTCGGGACGTCGGGCTTCGTCCACGGACGCTACCGCCCTACCCTGGCGGCGCGCCCCGGCGGGCGTTGGCCGTCCGTCCAGCACCGGCACCGCGGTAGGCTCCCCCGCCGGCTCGTCCCACCCTCCCGCCCCCCGACTCCGTCCCCCGAAGGTCCCCCGTGCGACGACGTCCCCGGATCGGAGCGGCCCTGGTCGCCCTGACGGCGACGCTGTCGCTCGTCGGACCGGGCGGCGCCACGGCCCAGTCGCTGCAGGAGGCGCGGGCGGAGCGCGCCGCCGTCCAGGAGCGTCTCGATGCGGCGGCGGACCGACTGGCCGCGCTGGAGGCCGAGACCGCGCAGCTGAGCGGCCAGCGGGAGGAGCTCGCCGCCGAGCTGGCGGCACTCGAGGCGACCATCGGAGAGGCCCGGGCCCGGGTGGCCGTCCGCGTGCGCGAGCTCTACAAGCGGGGATCCGCCGACCCCGTCGTGCTGCTCCTGTCCGGCCACGACCCCGACGACGCGCTCGACCGTGCGTCGACCATGAGCCGGCTGGTCGCCGGCGACCTCGGCGAGGCGGAGGTCGCGACCAACGTCGGCATCCAGGTCACCGCCGTGGCCGGGCGCCTCGCCGAGCAGGACGCCGCGCTCGCCGATCGCCGTGAGGAGCAGCGACAGCTCGCGGCGCAGCTCGAGTCCGACCTCGACCGCGCGGTCGCGCTGGAGACGCGGCTGGAGCGCGAGGACCGTGAGCGCCGGGAGGCCGAGGCCCGTCGGGCGGCGGCGGCCGCCGCCGCACGCCAGGCCGCGGCCCGCGCGGCCCTGCCCGCACCGTCGCGCTCCTCGGGCTCCGGGTCCAGCGCGGGGGCCGGTGCGCCGGCGCCGTCCAGCGGCGGCAAGGCGTGTCCGATGGCGAAGCCGCACTCGTTCAGCGACACGTGGGGTGCCCCGCGGTCCGGCGGCCGCAGCCACCGGGGCACCGACATCCTCGGCCCCCGGGGCCAGCGGGTGTTCGCGATCGTCGACGGCGTGTGGGACGTGATGTCGTACGGCAACAGCGCCGGCAACTGGGCCATCCTCAAGGGCAACGACGGGACCCACTACTGGTACCTGCACCTCGAGCGGCACGTCGTGGGCGACGGGACGCGCGTGAGCGTCGGCCAGCAGGTCGCCACCAACGGCGACACCGGCAACGCCCGCGGGACCACGCCGCACGTGCACTTCGAGCAGCACCCCGGCGGGGGAGGAGCGGTCAACCCGTACCCGCTCCTCCGCCAGCTCTGCGGCTGACCGGTCCCCGGATCAGACCCGCCGGGGCCGCCGGCGCCGCAGGAGCTCGGAGCCTCCGAGGCTGAGCCCGAGCACGAGCAGGACGCCGGACCACCCGGTGCTGCCACCGCCGGTCGCCGGGAGGGTCTCCGGCTCGCGCTCCGGTGTCGGGGGCGGGGCCTGCTGGCCGTCGTCCTCGGCGGGAGGTGCCGGGGCCGCACCGGCCGCCTGGGGAGGCGCGGGCAGCGTCACCGAGTAGACGTCGATGGCGCTGCGTCCGTTGTCCCCGAGCAGGAAGTCCCCGGTGGCGCCGTAGTAGGTGAACGTGCCGTCCTCGTTCTCGTCGACCTTGAAGACGGCCGACGTCCACGTGTTGGCGTTCTCGGGGATGAAGTAGCCGGCCTCGACGAACTCGAACGTGCCGTCCGGGTGCTCGATGTAGTCGACGACCTGCGTGCCCTGCGAGTACCAGCCCATGAAGATGCGGTTCTGCCCGGGGATCTGGTGGAAGACGTGCGCGGTGCACTCGGCTGCCTCCGCCCCCGTGCGGATCTGGGCCCGGAAGACGGGCTTCTCCCCGTCCGGGGTGCTCGCGTAAGCCTGGAAGGCCTCCTCCGGCGTGGCCGGCCGCTGGGTCGACAGCTGGTCCACGCGGTAGGCGTGGAGGCCGCCGTTGCCGGCGGGGTTGTCGGCGCCCGAGGCGCACGAGGCGCCCGGGGGCAGGACGCCGCCACCGCGCTCGTCCGTCGCCAGGACGAACTTCCCACTGTGGGTGAGCTCGGCCTCGTGGTCGAAGTCGATGTCCTCCTTCGGAGGGAACGCCGGATCGAAGGCGCCGGTCGCGGACTCGCGCCCCATGTGGATGGCGGAGCCGAGCCACTCCACGCCCTCGAGCGACGGTGCGCCGCTCTCGAGCCAGGCCGGGATGGTGAGGTCGGTCTCGCCCTCGCCGACGACGCAGTCGATGACCATGGCGCCGGTGGTGAACAGCGCGGCGGAGCTGGACTCGCGCACGGTGCAGGGGAGCGGCGTGCCACGTGGCTTGTCGTCGGTGAAGTCGGTCGGGGTGCCCATGTCGTCGAAGGCACCCGCCATGTCGAGGGCGATCATCGCGCTCCCCGAGCCGCAGGTGAGGCGGTCGTCGGGGTAGATCTCGAGCTCGTGGC